>JBHLLI010000148.1:0-6080 GCA_048885765.1 Candidatus Hermodarchaeota archaeon | reverse complement strand
GCAAGCATTGTGGTTCATGTATTTTGTTCAATAAACGAAGTCCTTTATGTCCAAATAAGATTTCAAAAGATAAAATCGTGCTAAGCCCTCAAGGATTTGGTCCAGCTAGAAATATTATTGCTTTTACAGGAGGAGATATTGCATGTCAAGTGGATTTTTATGCCGAAGTTACGAAGAAAATCAAGCATAGATGTGAAAATCTTTGGGTTCTTTTGGAATCTAATGGCTATGGTTTAACTCCAAGGAATTTAGATATTCTTCAAAAAGCAGAATTGGATGCATATTGGCTTGACGTTAAAGCATATGATGAAGAGATTTACAAAAAATTATGTGGGGCTTCTAACAAAACAGTTCTTAATTCAGTAAAGGAAATAATCAAAAGAAATTTTGTGTTAGAAATTCTTACAGTATATATTCCAAATTTTGTTGAGACTGACCAATTTGAGAAAATATCTAGATTGATTTTTGAACTTGATGAGAATATACCATTTCATATTTTAGCATTTTTTCCACAATACAAATTAAAGCACTTTCGCTCACCTTATTTAGATGAAATCATCGATACTTATAAAGTCGTAAAAGAGGTTGGTTTGAAGAACATTCAGATCGGAAATATTGGTGTATTTGCTAAAGATGAAGAACAAATTAAAAAGTTAATAAAATTAGTAGGAAAAAATACATTTTAAAGAAAATTAAATCAATTAATTTTATTTAGAAGGAGTAATCAATAATAATTAGTAATTTCTTTAGATGAAAATAATGGATAAAAACATTGAAGTAATATCAATAAGCGGTGTAAAAAGAAAAAAGGCGAAGGAATACCTAATAGATGAAAAGTCTAAGAAATTATTTGGATTTGTTATAATTGGAAAAATTGAATCCGCATTAGGTTATTCTTATGGAAATGAGGTATCTTTTATTTGTTCAATATATGCAAGAACCGAATTTGAAAAATTAGAAGAATATCCAGAAGATAGGGAAGGATATAATGCATTAATGCAGAAATTTAAATATCTTTATTTTGAGAGGATTAGTAGTAAATTAAAGGACTCTTTTCAAAGAATTGAAGAAAAATATCATGAGGATCTAGAGGGCATATTTGTAGGTGGTCCAAATTCACTAAAACAGGAATTTGTCAAGAATTGCTTTTTAGATAACCTATATGAGGATGATATTATTGATTATATAGATTTAGAAAATGAGGGGATCCAAGGCTTTAGAGATTTAATTGAAAAGCTAAAATTTCGAATTTTTAAGAATGGTTTATATTCTTATAAAACTGAAAAATCTTTCTCACTCTTTTAACATAGTCACTATTATATTGAGAGCGTAGTTCACTCAATCGAATTGACTTATTGAGTAAACTTATAATTAATAAATATAAATTATAACCAATTGATACAAAAATATAGTATAATAACCAAGGTAAGGAAAATGTCTGATGAAAAAAAAATGTTGGTAAGAAAGAGAGCAGGACTAAGTTTAAGTGGTATTGGTGGAGTATTATATCTAATTGGAGGGATTATTCTTGCAACAGAGGGCTATTTTTATTTTGGAATTGGTTTACCTCTTTCCTATTTGGTTACAGGAATAACTTCAATAATAGGAACGATATTAGGATTTAACCAAGTAAAACTCGGTGGTCTTTTAATTCTTATTGCAATCCCTGCTGCAATTCTTATCACATTCATAACTTCTTTCTTTAGCATCTTTTATACATTTATTAATTTGATAATCCCACTCTGGCCAATACCTTATTTCCCGTATGTGGTGTTTTTAATAGTTGGCGGAACTCTGTGTAGAATAAGCTCTGATTAAAAAAAGGAGTGAAATGGTAATTTTGGGATTTAAATCCTATTTTATTCTATTTTTCTTTTATAAAAGTGATCATTAGGTTAGCTAATTCTTTAAATGCTTCTTCAATATTTTCTCCAGTTTTTGCTGACGTTTCAACATATCTACTTCCATATTGTTCAGCATAATCTTTAGCGTTAGTATTTTCAAATGTACGACCGATCTCCTTTATTAAATCAGATTTATTTCCAATGAGAACAAAAGGAATGTTAATTTCTAATATTTCAAACATTTCTGATACCCACTCTTCAATTTCTTCAAAAGTACTATACCTAGTAAGATCGAAAATTACTAAAGCTCCGTTTGTTCCAACATAAAATTCTTTACGTAACAACCTAAACCTTTTATGTCCAGCAATATCCCATATAACAAGTTCAACTCTGTTCTTTCCATCAGGTTTTATATCTTTCATTAAAAAATTAGTGCCTATAGTGGTAATATAATCTTGAGAGAATTCATTTCTGACATATTTATATAAAATACTAGTTTTCCCTACAGAGGGAGCGCCAAGCAATAGTACTTTAAAAGTATATTTACCCATAAGGATTATCTCTATTTAGGAAATTCGACGTAAGAAAGAATAATTCGCAACTTTTAAATATATTTTTTGGTCAACTTTTTTTGATTTGTTGAGATATGCTTTTTGGGGCAATTTTTCATACTAATATTTTAATTTGAACTAAGATTTTGATTATTCTATACGATTAGAATATATAGATTTTTAAAAAATCATATTTTTAGGATATTACAAGAAAAAATAAATAACTGTTATTATTCAATTAACCTATCATGGCAAAACTAAAAAGAAACTCCCATTTTCTAATCATTTCACTAATTTTTTTTAGTTACTTTATAATTCCGATTAGTGGAATACAACTAAATTATTCTAATATTAATAATCAAGCAGATAACGCTGTAATATCATTAGAGGCTTTATCTTCATCTTTAAACTCAGAACTTAGTTCAATAAATAGCGACTTGGAAAGCCACTCTGACTTTAAATATACAAAGTATGATACCAGTTTAAATGAATATTTAAAAAATCAAACTCTATTTCCACATCAAAAGGATGAACTGTTACAAATTGTTGTTATGTTTGATGATGTTATGAACAAGAATGAGCGTGTTGAAATTTTAGAGACTACTTTTGAGGATTATAAATTTGTAAGACATTATGATATTATTCCTGGCACATATATAAAAATTAATTCTAAACAACTTATTGATAATTATAATAAGATAGAAGGAGTTAAATCAATAAAAAAAGTCTTTAAATCTAATTTTTACCATTATCCTTATATTTTAGAAGAAAATCTACAGCCAAGTGATTTGAGTCCTGACCATTATTCGAATTGGTGGATTTCTGCTGTCGGAGCAGAAAACATACCTTATAATGGATCAGGTGTGAAAGTAGCAGTGATTGATACTGGAATATATAATCATCCTGATTTGAATATCATTAACAATAGTAATTTTGTTACTGATGAAAGTCCATTAGATTATGATGATGATGTTGGGCATGGTACTCATGTAGGAGGCATTATAGCAGGTACTGGGTTAACATCTTCTGGACAGTACAGAGGAATTGCTCCTGGTGCTCTTTTAATCAATGCAAGAGCAGGAAATGCAAGTGGACTAAGCGATCTAGATATAATAAGCGCTATTGAATGGAGTTCTTCCCCAACAGGCTCAATGGGTGCTGGTGCGGATATCATATCAATGAGTTTTGGTGGTGGTTATCCAGTACTTTCAGATTTGATTACTCAAACAATGACATCAGCAAGAGCACTTTATGGTGTCATTTTTGTTTCATCAGCAGGGAATTCTGGCCCTGAATATTTCACAGGCTCTACTCCTGCTTCTGCTACAGAAGTTATTGCAGTAGGGGCAACGAATAGAGATGATGATCTAGCTTCCTTTAGCAGTTGGGGACCTACTTATAGATATCTAGGATATCCAGATGTAGTTGCACCTGGAGTATATATAATTTCTACTGCGGCACCCAATTCTATTATTTTACAAGAACAACATCTCATTGGAGATTTTTTCGATTTTGCAGGTAATGCGGATTATATTCCTCTTAGTGGAACAAGCATGTCTTGTCCTGTAGTTGCTGGAGCATTAGCGATTTTATTAGAAGCTTATCCTAATATTACTCCTGAAACCGCTCGAATTGCCTTAATCGAAGGTGCGAGAAAACTTTCCGATGAAAATGATGATTATATGAAATCTGGAGCAGGAATCATAAATATTAGTGCTTCTCTCGATTATTTAAATGATTTAAATGAATTAATTACAGATATTAATGATGTTGTAAAAATTTATCCAGATACTCTTCCAGTTAAACCATTTGATTTTTTAAATTATCCTGGAGATCATCAAAAAGTTAATTTAACTGTTATTTCTGGGAATAGTACAACTTATAATATTGAAATTCCAAATAACATCCCAGGAGTCTCAATTTCATATAATACCTTCTTTCCATCTTATTCTGAAATTGGAATAAGTTTTTTAGAATTAGAAATTGAAATTACTCTGGATGCGATACCAGGTTTTAGAAGTTTTCAGATTAATCTAACTATAGATGGAGAACTATATGATACTGTTAATGTTACACTAGATATTCGATTACCAGAATACAAAATATTAATGGAATCATATCATGGATTAAATGATTGGTTTCCAGAAATTTCAAAATTCTATCAAATTGGATTTTATGAAGCTATGGCAGATCTTAATGAAAAAAATATATCAGTTGATTATGATATGGAATTTTGGACGCCAGATTATAATAAAAACTTCAACAATTCAATTTTGACAGAGAATAGATTAGCTCAGTATGATGTAGTCTTTCTACAAAACCCAATCTTGCCATATAGTTCTACAGAAATAAAAAATCTAAAGGATTACTTTGAAAATGGGGGTAATTTATTTTTTCTTGGAACTCGTTATCAAGATTTAGCCTTAGAGAATATTAACTATTTATTCTCAAAATTAAATGTAGGTATTCAAATTAATGAAGAAAATATTATGTATGATAACTGGTTAGGGATAGGTACTACTGTATCAACTCAAACTGTAAGAAATTTCAGTAATCCAAAACTTTTTAATAGTGTTAATAGTGTTTTATGGAAATACGGCAATAGTTTCACTATTTCCGGAAATGCTGAGTCAGTAGCTACCTTAAACAATAAAACTGTAGTCGCTTTATACAATGGAACATCTCAAGGAAAAGGAAACCTAGTAGCTTTTGGAGACTTACATTGGCTTTATTATGATTATCATTCGACCGCTTATAACCAAGATCATTATAATTTATTAAGTAATATTATAGATTTCTTTTTACCCGAAGAGAAAGTGTCTATTAATATCAATTTAAAAAATCACCAAACCTCCAATTCAAAAATAAATCTCTATCTGTATTTAAAAAATCAGACTTCTCATTCTCCACTAACACAATCAGATTACAATTTACTAGAAGTCATTATTAGAAATTCTACATTTGAAAAATCAATCAAATTAAATACAACATTCTCAGATAATGGAATTTATTTAAATAATACATTCAATTTACCCTTTCCAAGCTACAGTCCTTATATTATTGAAGTAAATCTTACTATTGATACCTTTAATTATAATAAATTGTCGAAAATTCTCTATTACAATAAGAGTGAAATGCCACAGATCATCCAATTATCAAGTGAAGATCCATCAATTACTAGAGCAGCTGGTGTTTCAACAATTTTTGAGGTTGAGATGGATGAATCAACTTATGGAAATATAACAGGATACCTATCGATATATTCCCATTCATTTTATAACTCAATAAAGTCTGTTAATCAAACATTTTTACTTACTCATCAAGTTCTAAATAATTATAGCTATGTTTTTGATCCTACTATCTCAGATCCTTCAGGATTCGGAATCTACTACATTCTTCCTGTAAACTCAAATTATACTAATCCAAAATCACCTAGATATGTATTTGAAATTGTTAATAATCCTCCTTCAATTCAAGAAGAAAGTTCTAGTTTTAATTTAGTAGGGTATGCAGATGTGTTTTTTGATGAAACTGAATCAGATGATGGTTCATACGTATATACCGCAACTCAAGGTGATAATTTCAATTTTGCAGTAAACGTGAGAGACTCGGTGAATTATGAAGATTCTATCTCTGAAATGAGAGTGTTTGTAAACTTATTTATGTGTTCTGTTTCAGATGATAA
>JBHLLI010000147.1:0-9876 GCA_048885765.1 Candidatus Hermodarchaeota archaeon | reverse complement strand
TTTGATCGATGGATACAATGGGTGTTGATTATTCCAGTTACATATAGTTCTTCCCTTAATGGGATGGGATATCCTCCAATTAAAGGGATTTCAGAATATCATCAACAAAACCTTTGGTATGGAGCTGCAAAATATTTTTTAATTGAAGGAACTGAAGAATTACCCGGGTTAGTAGGAAACAATTCAATGGGTACAGGGGTATTAGAGTATCTTGAATTGTATGATAAAGCGGAGGGTAATTTGACCTTAGAGCAAAATCTTGCTAATGGATATAATACCACTTGGATTAAACTTACAAAATTAACTGAATATTATAGGGATTATTTTATTCCAGTAGCAATTCCAATGTTAGTAGATAATTTAGAAACTATTATGCCAGAATATTCTGGGATGAATACTAAAGATATTTCATTAATGTATTTTCTAAGCCAATGGGTAAATTGTTCTATGTATGAGGATGGGATTGATTATAGTAGCATTGTGGATGAAATCGAAGAACCATTATATGGGTTCGAAGTAGGACGCTTAAATCCATCAAACATTACACTTAAGTCAGCATATAAACTTTGGGATGATAATAATATAAAAGCACTTACCAATGATACTGGTATAAATGAATGGATTCATGCTGATAATAATGCTACGAAACAAGTAGAATTGTGTATAGAATTTGATTTAGAACAATACCAAGTGATGATGATTTTGAATTGGTTATGGAATGAATCTTTTAAAATAGATGTAATGCCTCATCTTGTATTATTACCTCCTCCAGATGGTGAAGGAATGCCAATTGCAGATTTTGCTCGTGTTGTATTTTTAGAAGTATGGGCTAATGGTACAGCTGATGGCAGAGTTCTATATCCATATGGGTTTCCTCTTGCTTTGCGAGCTCTAACGGTTTATGGATTTGAAGTAGGTTATCAAGGTATAAGTAGACCTGTAGTAGCTACTAATATGTCTTTAAAATCAGCAGAATCGCTCTGGAATATATCAAACCAATTTTCATTGGTCAATAAACATGGAGTTCAAGAATGGTATAAAGCAATTAATAATCCTGAATCCGCAACAGCTTATGGCCTTCAGTCCGCTAATTATTTGGAGGATAGTGCTATGATTATGATCCTTGATTGGATACCGTATTTTAGAGACAATGTAATGCCATTCCTAGCTCAAGAGGAAATGAATTTACCAATGGATTCTAGTTCATTAGGAAATACTATAGAACTTGGAATGACTATTCCTGGAGGAGTAATTATAGGTCTAGCAATAATAGGAATTGCCAATAATATTATCAGAAAAAGAAAACTGAGATAATTTATGTGATTAAGATCTACTCATGGATGAGCAGTTTTCTTCTTTTTTGATTTTTTTATTCTGTTATATTTTTCAATAGCCCTTTCTCGCCAAACTGTATTCCATTTTTTAAATCCAGATTTTACAAATTTCTCTCGATTAAAGACATCATAACATACCCAATTAAATAATACAAAGAAACGTTTGGCACCACTTTTCCGTGTTAATTGTTTAGATCCTACTCCTAGATCATTTCGAAGATGCTCAATTAACTTTCCCTCTACAGCATCTTGTAATTTTCCCTCAACTATTGCATCTTCATAATTTATGCCTTCGTCAATAAAATAATACCTTAGATTATCAAAAATATTGCCCCGACAAAGTTCTACTTTATCAGACTGATTATCAAAATTTAGTTCATCTAATCCTTCTCGTACAAGCTTTACAGTTTCTTTCAATGGCTTCTTGTTTTTCCAGTTTTCACCCTGAAATAAGGTAACTGGCAATGTCTTAAAAACTAATTCTCCAGTTTCCTTTCTTAAGAGTCCAATAAAAGCATCTCCTACAAGATCTCCTGTCCCCGCGTCATCAATTTCAATCGTCATTCTTTTTAAGAAGATACGAATTAATTTTTTATAAATTGAGTAAATTAATTAAAAAATATCAAGTTTTATACTATTAAATATAATATGAATTTTTGATTGTTTTCTAATGAATATTGAACTCTTAATGATTGGTAATGAGATTCTCATAGGAAAGACTCAAGATACTAATTCAAATTGGATGGTAAAGAGAATAACAAAACATGGACACCAGGTCAAAAGGATTACTACAATTGGGGATGAGAAAGAAGTAATTTCTAAAACTATACAAGATATTTTAAACCGTAAACCGAGTATAATCATAACATCTGGTGGGATCGGTCCCACATTTGATGATATGACGCTTTTGGGGGTGGCTGATGGACTGGGCAGGCTTTTGGAGTTAAATGAGAAAGCTTATGCTGCAATTAAGAAAACTTATGAACGTGCTTTTCATAAGGGTCTTTTAAAGCTTGAAGGTATGACAAAAGAAAGAGAAAAAATGGCCTATTTACCTAGTGGGTCCACTCCATTACCAAATACGGTTGGTACGGCACCAGGAGTTAAAATCAGAGAAGGAGAAACAACTATTTTTATATTGCCTGGAGTACCTGCTGAAATGAAGGCAATGTTTAGAAATGTGATCATTCCAATTCTAAAGGAAGAAAAAGGCAAGTTCTTGGAAAAAGGCTTTACATTTATGGGGATAGGAGAATCTCAGATTGCACCTTATATTACTGAGCTTGAAGGTAAATATCCTCAGTTATGGATTAAAACTCATCCTAGAATTGGTCTATCAGTAGAGGTGGAAGTTTCAATAACGGCGTTTAATGTTGAAAATGGAGAAGAATTAGCTGAGAAAGTATTAGATGAAATAAGAGGGATTATTCTTAAATTGAAAGGAAAAATCGGAGATTAAAAATATATTTCAAGGAGTCTAAATATTATTTTGTGTTCGATAAATTAGGAATTATTATCAAAACTGAAAAAGTACCTAAAATAAGTTCAAGGGAACTGAAATCTATTTTAAGTTCGCTTGATACAAACTCTATTGATACAATTATTTGTGAAAGTATTTTAGAAGCAAAAAAAATTTTAGAGGAAGAATATAAAGAAATCGCATTTATATACTTAACTGCACCAATTCCTACTATTGAGCAGCCTACTTATAAATTCATAGAATATATTACAAAAAACGAGAATTATAAGCATATTAAATTTTTTGTACGTATGCCAAAAAGAAAGCAAGAGAGAAAATACAAATGGGATGACGATTTTATTAATTTTATAACACTCTAATTTTAAAATTGGATGCCACTATGCATGTGGAGTTCTCAATATGCTCCCACTATTAAGTGTTTCAGCTTAAATCATAGACATCCTTAAATTTTTGTAATTTCAATGTTTTGAACATTCTCAGAAATTCTAACTAAACCCGGTTGGACTTTATCTATTGTTCCAACTATCCAATTAGATATTTTATTACTTGTAAGCTTATTTGTGAAATCTTCTACTCTTGAAGGATCAACAGCGATTAGCATACCTCCTGCAGTTTCGTGGCATAAGCATTCATCAAATGCATACCCTAATTCATGGGATAATTCTTCAGAATATTTTATAGATGGAACTTTTTCTATTATTGCTGAGAGAGCAGAATTCTGTAGCATTTCCGCAGCATGTCCGGCTAAACCAAATCCAGTTATATCACCTAATGCATGAACGAATGAAAAATCATCATAGCTGTGTATTGTTTTAACTACATCCTGATTAGGAGTAGTCATAACTTTTACAGCGAGATCGATAGATTTATGCAACTCTTTACTTGAATAGTTTTCCAACATATCAGGAAAATCTTTAAGAATTCTATATGAGGCCATAATTGCTTGTAATCCTATTGGTTTGGTTAAAATCAATTTGTCTCCTTCCTTTACACCTTGTTTTTGAATAATTTTGTCTTTATGTACATATCCAGAAGCTTCTCCACCTATTAACGGCCATTCACTATATATCGTGTGTCCACCGACCACTTTGGAGTTAATTTTTTTCTCCATAAAGTTTTTGATTCCCCGTAGAATTCCTTCGGCAACTTCCATGGGAGTTCTAGTACTTATTGCTAGAAACACAAGCATTCCAGATACCTCAGGGACATTCATAGCAAAAATATCATTAGTAACATTACAAGCAGCTATTTCTCCAGCAATTTCAGGCTCATCTATAATAGGTGTGAAAACATCGATATTTTTAACAAGTACTAATTCGCTATTTGGAATGGGAATAATAGCAGCATCTTCAATATCTCCCGCTAATCCAGTTTTGACTAATAGATCATTTAAGTCGTTTTGTCCGAGTTTACAGCTTCAACCGTGTATCTTTACATCTTTGGTTAATCTATAATCCGATTTTTCCATATCCACCTCACTTCTATTATAAGATTCAATTAAATAAAGAATCTAGCTTTATAATACTTTTCAATTATTTTTTTATAAATTTATAAATCATAGTTCCCAATAGAAAAAAATAGAATGTTTGTACAATAAACACTTATTTTAACATTTCTAAGAATGCTCCAATTCTGTTCATTAAAGGTCCTTCATCCTCTGAAGAATAATCTGTAGAAATCGAAATTACCGGAATACCTTCTTTTTTAAGTTCCTTTTCTAAACCAATCGCTTCTACATCATAGGGTTGACAAAAGTTTATTGTATAAAGTATAACACCATCAACGTTATAATCGTTTACAAGTTTTAATAAATCCTCTTTTCGACCTTCATTTGGAGTAAAACAGGCGCAGTTAATTCCTAGATATCTATCAACAATAGCTTCAAGAAGTTCATCTAATGTATTTCCTCTTAAATCATATTCAGAATCAAAATATCTTGTTCCAGTACAAGTTTCTTCTGCGACAATGACAGCTCCTTTTGATTCTACTAAATGATGCATTTTCCAATTTGGTATAGCCATAGGAGTTCCACTTATCAAAATCCTTTTTGCTCCTTTCTCGGTAATCCCAACTTTTTTTTTTACGCGTTCTTCTAATTCATCAGCTAATTTTCCAACCATTTGAATTTGACGATCAGGATCATCATAAAAAGCGATTTGGGATACTAATAAAGCATCTTTTCCCGAAATTGGAACCGGGTCAGCTTTTCTTGTTTCATATACTCTTCTTAACTGATTTCTCTTTTCTTTTATTTTTTTCATTGAAGCTTTTAGATTTTCCCCAGTGAGTGTGTTTCCAGTGATCTCTTCTAGCTTTGAAATCAATCCTCTTAATTCTTCAAGAAAATGAACTTTAGCTTGTGGGCGATTCTTACACTGAGGTGTTTCGACGACATAGATCGGCTTGAATTCAGATAATACTTCCCAAGCTTTTTTCTTACCATCACATGTTGTTTCACCTATTAAAATATCTGTCATTGCATAATAGGGACAGATATTACCTATACCAAATCCTAATGCTGATTTAATTAAAGCACAAATATTTGTTGGAAGTAGATTCTCTGATGCGTAGTTGGAGAAATTTGTTCCTCCACACAGTCCAACACCGATAGCATCTAAAGCAAATATAATTTCATCTGGAATATATAAACAGAATGTTCCAATTACTTTTTTACCCTCTTCTTTTGCTTTTTTAAGTTCATTAACTCGAATACCATGGATATCACCAACAACAAAATCAAAAAATTCCATACCTTCAGGTCGATTACTTTGAGCATCAATATAAATATGTTTGAATATATCAGGTAACACTGCTAAAAGCTGATCGTGTTTCTCAATATCAATACCTAATTCTTTCCACATTGGGTACCAATCAGGTTGTTCTGTTGTCATTTTTTTATTCCTTTTATTTCTTATTTTAATTTTATTGATATGAGAATGAATATTACCTATTTATTAATTCTTTCGATATTATTTATTGAAAATATCGATAAATTAAAAAGAATAAATTATATCAAAAACCAAAAGAAAATTGTAAAAAAATAAGATAGTTTATAAAAATTGCCAATATTTTCGATGCTGTTTCGCAACAGTATTCTCAATAAGCTGCCACGATATTGTGTTTTTGCTTATTTCATAGACATCGTTAAATTTTTTCAATTTCAATATGTTCAACATTACTAGAAACAAGAACATGTTTTGGTTTATTTATGTTATCGATTTTGCCGATAATCCAATTTTTTATATTGTATTTATCGTGAAGTCGCTGTGAAAATTCCTCAGCATGTTTATGATCAACAGAAAGAAGCATTCCACCTGCGGTCTCAGGCATTTCACATTCATTATATTTATATCCAAATTCATAAGATAAGTCACTTGTAAGTTTAATACTAGGAATCTTTTCAATTATTGCTGAAAGGTGGGAATTTTGAAGCATTTCTTTTAAGTGCCCTGCGAGTCCAAAACCACTAACATCGGTCATTGAATGGATAAAAGATATATCTTCATAGCTATGAATTGTTTTTACGACATCCTGAAGGGGCATTGTCATAAGATCTACTGCTAAGTCAATAGAATTGTCAATTTCAGTTTCAGTAAAGCTCTCTAAAAGATCAGGATTATTCTTCTGGAGTCGGTATGCTGCCATAATAGCTTGATTGCCGATAGGTTTCGTGAGAATAAGTTTATCCCTTTCTTTAACGAAATTTTTTTTAATAATCTTGTCTTTTTCGACGAATCCAGAAGCTTCTCCACCGATTAATGGCCATTCTGAGTATATTGTATGTCCTCCAAGTATTTTAGAATTAATTTTATACTCCATGAAGTTTTTGATTCCATTCAATATTCCTTCAGCAACATACATCGGCATATTTTTCTTTAGCCCTAGAAAAACGAGCATTCCAGATATTTTTGGGACGTTTAGCGCGAAAACATCATTGGTAACATTAGCAGCTGCGATCTCACCCATAATTTCAGGTTCATCAATTATCGGTGTGAAAATGTCGATATTTTTAGCCATTACGAGATTAGTGTTTGGTATAGGAATAAGAGCAGAATCTTCAATATCGCTTTTAAGTCCTACATTGGTCAAAAGTTTATCTAATTTATCTGCTGACAGTTTACAGTTTCATCCGAATAGTTTAGTCTGTAGAGTTAATCGATAACTCTCTAACTCTTGCATTCTTCACCTCATTCTATAAATTTGTATTGTTAATATTAGTAGAATAAAATAGAAGAGGTGAATATATTAATTTTTTCCATATAATTTATTTAAATTCATGATAAATAGTCTAGTTTTTGAAATCAATTCAGAATTTAAGCTTTTTTTTAGAAAAATGTGCTTTTTAATTGTTGAAAACTAAATAAAAGTTTATCGAATAAACAAATCTATATGCTTGGTTGATTTTCTTTTAATATTAAATTGATGTCTGTAATGTAAATCGAGTTTAATTTCATCTGATGACGGATTAAATAAATTTTTCTTGAGATTCTTTTGTTTATCTACATTAAGTACGTAATTAAACTTAAGAATCTTGCCAGGCTTTAATTCATTAATTTGGAGATATATAGGAAAACTTTATTTTCTCTGAATATTGAAATAAGATGAAATTTTTAATGATATTAGTAAATCCTTAAAATTGAAATTCGATGGTTTAGCTAGTTAAAAGTTAAAGTATATTTCATAACCTATAATCTTAATATTTTTGTGTAAAAAACAGGTTGCAATTAGTATGATAATGTAACACAAATTAATACAGAATATATTTCATATTATAAGTGGGATTCCAAAAATTTCTCAGGTTCTACTTGGCCCCGAATAAGGATCAATAAATCTATTAATCGCTATAGATTGAAAAATTGAAGCTCGTCCTTGGTGATTTATTGGAAAAAATCTTATACGTCCTAATTTTTTTTTCGCATAATTCAAGAACTCTTCTATCCCCTCAGTAGGATTCATTATATTAGTTGGGTCATTTAACTCCATATGTTCTTGCCAAAGTTTGATTCGCATTTGCTGGGCAAACTTGTTTTGTGAATCAACAATCCCTAAGTGTATTTCAGAATCATGAGCCATACTTCTTTGGCAAATATTTGAACACCCTATGAGCACAAATTCATCATCTACTATCATTAGCTTGGAGTGAACGGTAGGAGCATTATCATCAACCCATAGATAGCAAATAATAAATCGTCCAGAGTTAGATGCTGCAATATTGTGTAAATAGTTTATTGCTAAATTTCTTTGATATAATTGAAATGAATTAAAAAAAGAAAAAGAGAAAAGTGAATGAGAAAAAATGGGAATTGTGAAGCGATCCTTAATTCCTAGTGGTACTAGAACAATAATATCCACACCTTTTTTTATAGCTTCTCCTAATTGGGACACTAAATCACTATCAAATAATTTATTACTAGGTGATTTTCTATAAGCGGGAGGGAAATTAAAAGCATAAAAATATTGATCCTCTATATAAATATATTTATTAGCTTGTTTGATAGCTTTAAGATACGCTGCCCATACAGTGAATTCGCCCTCATTCGACCAAGAAAAACCCCGCTTTGGTACAATTGGATACGTCAAGAGCACCTGCACTGAGTGAGTTCCTGTTGGGGGGATAGATGTGTTAAGAAATGTAGTTGGGATTGTAGTTGTAATCTTTGGCTGAGTACGATTACGGTTAGTTGTATCATTCCACTGTTCAGCGAAAAAAAGTGCAATATCATTTACTGCCGGGCCAGTAATTCTAACGGACACGTCATGTGTGGGACCGTTACTATTCTTAGGTCGTTCAGGATTAATCTTTTTATGTTTATGATCATCCCAACGTGAAAATGCTATATCAACTGAGCCTAGATATGCTGAATAATCATTCTTTGGGCCAAAAAAGATAGAAAATTTTGAATGGTGACACGCACTACGTCGAAATCTTTTATCAAAAGTACCATCACTCCCTTTTTCCTTAAGTTGTTTAATAAACTTACAGAGATTACCATCATGCCCAAAATGACCACTACCAAGGTAAAAAACTTTAACACCCGCATTTGCAGCTTCTAGGATCATGGATATTGCATCATAATTTGCATATGATGAACCTAGTAATTTTACAGGTTCAAAACGCCAAGAAGCAATCCAAAAGTGATATTTATCAGAGGAGGTTTTATCTGCATTTAAAGTCATCTCATGAAGCTTATTATAAATGTGCGCCATAAAATCTTTTCCATCAATAATTATATCTACGTTATTACCATCTGTATAAGGTTTTAATTGTGAACCAGGATGTCTTGTTTGTGGTGGAAATTTCCCAGAACTAGAGACATCTAAAAACCACTTAGCTTTAAGATCATCAAGATTAAGCATAATAAACTATTTTATGCACTGATTATTGGATTGACTGATAGAATTAATATTCCATCAGTTATATAGTATATTATTTAATTCTGTTTATAAATTAATTACTCTCTTTATTAGACTATGAAGGATTCAAAATCTCTTCAAGGATTTTTACATCCTCGATACATAATTTAAACTTACCAAATCCTAAGGCAAGAAAATCTTTTTTTCTATATTTCTTAAACAAAAGGAAAGGTTTCCTCGAGGTTTTATACGTTCAGCTGCCATTGGTTTAATATTAAGTATTTGAAGTTTAGTATTTTGTATAATCTTGATTAAATACTTAGGAATCAAATTACGATAGTCTCATCTAGTTATTTAAGGAAGAAAAATACAGTCAAAATAAGAGCATATAATTATATCCTTACTATTGAAGAAGATGTGTAAATAATTCAACTCCTTACGAATGAATGAAATTAATTATAATTTTTCTTTGAAAATGAAAAAAATTTATCGAATAAACAAATCTATATGTTTGGTAGTTTTTCTTGGTATATCAAATTGATCTTTGTAATTTAAATCGAGCTTAATTTCATCAGCAGAAGGATCGAACAAATTTTTCTTGAGTTCTTTCTGTTTATCTACTTTAAGTACGTAATTAAACTTAAAAATTTTGCCAGGCTTTAACTCGTTAATTTGGAGGTATTTTGGAAAGCTTTCTTTTCTCTGAAA
>JBHLLI010000146.1:0-9899 GCA_048885765.1 Candidatus Hermodarchaeota archaeon | reverse complement strand
GAGAGACAAGCTCGCTTAGAACAGGAGCAACAAACTCGTTTAGAACCGGAACAAGAACAAAAACTTATTGCTGAAATTGAGCAAAAGAAAGCAAGAATTATAGCTGATGCTGACCGAGAAAAAGAATTAATTGAAACTCAAGCTGAGGTAGGCTATAAAACTTTAACATATAAAATTTGTGTATTCGGGAACAGTCGAGTCGGGAAAACAACACTAATAGATCGGTATCTTACTAATACATTTCATAATGATCTTAAATCAACTTTAGGAGCAACTATACACGTAAAGAAGTATGATTTGGAGAATGGAAAAATAACACTCCAAGTATGGGATTTTGGAGGTGAAGAAAAGTTTAGATTTCTAATAAAACCCTATTTTCAAGGTAGTGCTGGAGGGGTTTTCGCATTCGACCTGACAAATTATGAGAGTCTAATTAATATGGTTGAATGGGTTCCAGAATTTAAAAAAATTTGTAGAGATGCACCAATTATAATGGCAGGCTGCAAATTAGACCTTGAAAAAGAAAGAATTTGTCAAAAAGAAGAAGCCTTAGATTTATTGAACGCATATAATCTAAATAATTATATCGAATGTTCTTCAAAAACAGGAGAGAATTCAGAAGCGGTTTTTAGGGGTTTGTTAATGGAGATCCTTAAAAATGCAGGACATACTCATTTAAATCTGAATTAAAAACTGAGAACAACATTTTTCATACATGAATCACATAAACTAGAGTTTAAAAAAAAAGATTTAATTTTGAAGTAAATATCTATTCTTGATTGTACAATCTTGTATCTATAAATCCAGTTTTCTTTAACATTAAGTGAAATTCCTTTAGTTTTTCTTCTGGTATTTCTCGTGACCATCTAGTATAGAACCAATCTAAGTAGTGTTTAAATCCCATTTCTTTCCAACTCTCCCATGAAAGAGCTATATGTTTTTCGTCATCATCATATTCTTGAATAAGATTATTTAATTCCTTAGCGTCTAATCGGCGATATCTGTTATAATGGATAACTCCTGAATTAGTTAAACGCCCCTTCAAAAATTTTGGTTCTTCAGAAGCATAACCTAGGCAAAGTGCGATTAATGGAAAACACATTGTTTTAGGCAGGTCAAAATCTTCATAAACCACCTCCAACTTTTCTCGATGAACACTGTTAGTGAATAATGAATCGATTCCTAAGGATTTTGCTGCAATTGTTGCAGTTTGAGCTGCTAGGATAGTATCTGTTGTTCCGGTTATAAAAAATCTTAGATTATTCGAGGCAAAAGTATGGTTTAAGTATTTAGCAGCATCAATTATTCTATTGTAATCTACACAATAGAGTAGTCCTTTATTAGCGCTGTAAAAGTATTTCTTTAAAAGTTCTTTATCATTAACAACAATTATTGAATAATTTTGCCTTCCTGATGCATTTGCAGCTCTTACTGAAGCCCTTATTATTAGATTTAAATTTTCTTCGGTTATTTCTTTTTTAGAATAACTTCGAATTGATCTTAAACTAAAAATTGTTTTTAACGTATTATTTAATTTGTTATAGTCTTTTATCATGTTAGTTCGATCACTCTCTTTTATTGATACCTAATTTTATTAGAAATACTTTAAAAAATTTATTTCTCGAAAGTACTAACAATCAAAATATTAGGTTTCAAAAGAAGAAATAAAACTAATTACTAATTGATAATTATTCTTCAATTATCTGGACATTTTTAATCGGAACCCAACCTGTTTTACCCTCCTTATTTGTAACCCAATACCATTCAGCTTCTTCATCTTTAATTATAAATTCTTCTCCAAATTTCACGTTAAGTTCCACGGCATTATAATCTCGATTTAAAACACCGTTGTCTCCACTAATTTCAAGATAATTTTCAGGTACCCAGCGGCTAGCTCCTGATTGATTTGTACACCAAATCCACCCAGACCATTCACTGTCTTTTTGTCCAACCGATACTATTTCATCTTTTTTAAAAAGTAATGGAGTGGTATAAGGAGAATTATAATCTTCTATAACTTGGCATTTTTTACCTATCATAAAATTAAATCCTATCTATATTAATTTTTAATTTTAAATATTGAAAAAGTACCATATGCCTTAGAAACTAATGTTTCATTATTCATAATCTCTGATTCAAGAACTCCAAAAGATTTCCCTCGGTGTATTACTTTTGTATCACATATTAATTTTCCTTCTTTAACTGGTTTAAAGTATGTTATTTTGACTTCTACTGTAGCACAAGATTCACCCTTTTCAAGTAAAGAATATAAGGCACCTCCCATACCTGTGTCTGCCATTGAATACATCACAGCACCATGGACAATTTTATGTGGATTAAAATGATTGTTATTAATCTGTAAAACACATTGAGAATATCCTTTTTTCAAGTTAGTAAATTCAAATCCGATTAAATCACCATATGGATGAAAGCCTTTAGACTTAAGAGGACTAGGTTCTGACATAATCTAAGTAGATACTAAAAAAATTTAAACTTTCTTAACAAATATTAAAATATTACATAATTTTCCGAATTCAATATTAAAATATAATAGGTGAAAGCGGATTTCAATTTTATTTGAACCAATGAATATTGGTAAAATGGAAGTTAAAAATAGATTCGTTCGTTCAGCTACATTAGAAAACATGGCCAAAGAAAATGGAGAAGTCACTGTTGATCTTATTAAACTGTTAAGTACATTTGCAAAGGGAGAAATTGGGCTAATTATTCCTGGTTATATGTATGTTCATCCATTAGGGAAAGCTTTCAAATATCAAACAGGAATACATAATGATAAATTAATATCTGGTCTAAAAAAAGTTGTAGATGCTGTACATAATGAGGATGGAAAAATTGCATTTCAGATAGTGCATGCTGGAATACAAACATTTGAGGGATTAATAGGAACACTTCCAGCTGGACCCTCTGGTGAGATTTTCAATCCCATTTCATTACGATATTCAAGAGAAATGACCGAAGAAGATATTCAAGAGACTCTTCAAGCTTTTGAAGATGCTGCTAGGCGCATAATAGAAACTGGGGCAGATGCAATACAATTACATGCAGCACATGGCTATTTAATCAATCAATTTCTTTCTCCATTTTATAATCGAAGAAAAGATCAATGGGGCGGTTCAGAGGAAAACCAGTTTAGATATCTAAAGGAATTGGTTGTAAAAATTAAAAAAATTCTACCAAAGGAAATGCCTCTTCTAGTGAAACTAAATACCCATGATTATACCCCTGACGAAGGTATAACTCC
Source organism: Candidatus Hermodarchaeota archaeon (assembly GCA_048885765.1). Lineage (GTDB taxonomy): Archaea > Asgardarchaeota > Lokiarchaeia > Sigyniarchaeales > SOKP01 > Loki-b32. The sequence goes on along the minus strand of JBHLLI010000146.1, from coordinate 6,637 downwards.
AGATTTAGCTGCAAAATACGCTGAGCGGTTAGTGAATCTAGGAATTGATGCTATAGAAATAAGCTGCGGTTCATCAAATTTTTCTATATTCAATATGTGTAGAGGTGATGTTCCTGTACAAGAGATCATACAATTTATGCCTGATTCCTTAGTACAACTAGCAGGACAAATATTTCAAGAGATGGTAGACCAATATAATCTTGAAGAAGCATACAATCTTAAGGCAGCTATAGAGATTAAACCCATAATGGGTAACATTCCATTAATTCTTGTAGGTGGTTTAAGAAGTAAGGTTATGATGGAAGAAATTATAGAGAATAAGCATGCTGACTTTATATCTATGTCTCGTCCCTTTATTAGGGAGCCATTCCTCGTTAAAAACTTTAAATCGGAGAAGCAAAATAAGGCTTCATGTATATCTTGTAATCGCTGTCTAGCAGCTGTTCCGAATGATTTCCCCGTGCGCTGTTATGCAAAAAAATTTCCGGGAGAAAAGAACCCAACAATTTATTTACCATAATTTTCTTTTATTTAATTAGAAAGATTAGCTTCTTAGGAAGTTTATTAAAAGTGATTTATGTCTTATTGAATTTCTTATATCCTGATTCTTCCCAAGCTTTTCTCATTCTCGGATTGTTCTCAAGAAATATATCAACACATTCTTTATCAACTCGATTAAAAGGACAAGAGAAATTCACACACTTATTACATCTTCTTAATACAAGAAAGCCAAAAAATATGATAATTTCCATTATACATATTATTAAAATTAAGAATTGACTTCCAAGGATCAAAAAAATTAATGGATAACCAACAAGAATCATGAATCCAATAATTAATTGAATTTTTTCAGAAAGATTCATCGGTTGAGGACGATACTTCCATATTTTAAGACTACTATAATTTGCGATGCAGTGCAAGGTTCTACCTTCTTCAGCATAAAAAGGACAGTGACTGCAAAGGATTCTAATTTCCCAAAATTCAAAGAAAAAAAACCAAAATCCAACCCAACCTAGTAAAAACCAACCAAATCCCGCTATTATCACGCCAATGAAAGCAGTAATGACAAAAATAAAGAATAAACCTATAAAGCTAAACAAATATTTCCTTTGGAAATGACATATCAATCTTTCTTTTAATTTACAATCAATGCATTCTTTAGAATCTTTCCAGATACAAATTTCAGTATTTTCTGTCATACGCTTATTAAACTCTTAGTATTCTTAACTATTGAGATTATCCCTAGGTTGAATTTTTAGAAAAAATCGGATAAGTAAGAAAAATCGGAAAAAGAGGAAAAAGTTTATAAAGAAGAAGAATCTTATAAAAAATATGTCCGGACAAGATAATCAAAATTGTGCATGTGGCCCATCGACCATGGATTCACAATGTTGCAAGGTTGAAGCGTTAGTTACTGTTGATAAAAAGGGACAAATTTTATTACCAAAGGATCTCCGAGAAAAAGAAAATATAAATGAAGGAGACAAATTTGCTATAGTAAATGTTGCACCAGGGGGAAAACCATGCTGTTTAATCTTGATGAAAGCTGATATATTAGAGCCAATGGTACAAAATGCATTAGGACCAGTTTTAAAAATTGTTGTAAGACGAGAAGAAGAACAAGTAAAAAAAGAGGAATGAATGTGAGAAGACAAGGATTATACAAACCATCAATTGAGGATATTATTGAAATAAGTGGTATTGAAGCTTTACACCCTGGTGGAATGGCACTAACTCAACGAACTGCTGAGCTTTCAAACTTAAAACCTGGAATGAAGGTTTTAGACGTCTCAAGTGGAAGAGGCACGCAATCTATATTCTATGCTAAAGAGTATGGTGTAGAGGTTATGGGATTAGACATTGCTGATGAGATGATAGAGTCAGCAACTCAAAATGCAAAAAAAGCTGGAGTAGAGAAATTAGTATCTTTTAAAATAGGTGATTCTCAGAATTTACCATTTGAAGATAATTCCTTTGACGTGGTTATTAATGAATGCGCAGTGGGAATTCCTGATGATTCTCAAAAAGTTCTAGATGAAATGGTACGAGTTACAAAACCTAATGGGATTGTTGTAATTCACGAATCAACATGGCGTAAAAAAATCTCTGAAAAAGAGAAGAATGAAATTTCTGAACGATATGGTACAACTCCTTTAGAATTTGATGAATGGATTGATATGTTAAAGAAAGCAGGAGTAAGTGAAATCTTAACTGAATTTGATGAATGGTCAAAACCGGAAATGTTTTGGAAAATAAGAAAGGATAGAGATGTCGAACATTATACTAAGGTCTTAACAAGATCAGAATTAACAACTACAATTGAAAGTATTTCAAAAAAATATGGTCAGGAAGCGGTAAACATTGCACTCGAAAATCAACGAAAATTTTGGGAAGTAGTCCTCAATGGAACATTGGGCTACTGTCTATTTAAAGGTATAAAAAAATAACAAAAAAGGAGGTAATATTAATGGTAGAAAATAAATCTCTTGATGATGAAAAGATTAGGAAAATGGTACGAGAGGAATATGGCAAAGTAGCTATTAGGAGAGCTTCAAGTTGTTGCGGACCATCTTCAGAAAAAGAAATAGTAATTCAGGATTCTTGTAGCTCTGAAAGTTGTGGTGGGGCAATTAAAATTCCTGCTGATAAAATAGATGGTTTTTTAGAAAAATATAGTGGTCTACTAGGTTATACAGAAGAAGATTTGGAGAGTATTCCAGACGGAGCTAATCTAGCACTTGGATGTGGTAATCCTACAGCTCATGCTTCAATAAAAGAAGGTGAAACTGTTTTAGATCTCGGTTCTGGAGGAGGCTTAGATTGTTTTATAGCTTCGAAGAAAGTAGGTAAAACTGGAAAAGTCATCGGTGTTGATATGACACCATCTATGATTGATAGAGCACGAGAAAATGCAAGAAATGGCAATTACGATAATGTTGAGTTTAGGCTTGGTGAAATTGAACATTTACCTGTAGCAGATAATTCCGTTGATCTCATTATATCTAATTGTGTAATTAACCTTGCACCAAATAAAGAGGCTGTATTTCGAGAGGCATTTCGAGTATTAAAGCCTGGCGGGAGACTAATGGTATCAGATATTGTTTTACTTAAGGAACTCCCTGAAGTTATACGAAATAGTGCACAAGCTTATGTTGGTTGTATAGGTGGAGCAATATTAAAAGAAAAGTATATTGAAGCTATTGAAAACTCAGGGTTTAAAGATGTAGAAATTATGAAGCAAAGTAATTTTTCCACAATTGAATTTCTTCTCAACGATGATAAGATTAGAGAAGCATTAGGAGATCAAATTGAAAAAGTCAAAAATTTACAGCAGATGGATCTAGATAGTACTAGTATAAAAGTTAAAGCAATAAAACCGCAATAAATATTTGGAAATTCTACAAACATGGTAGATAACTTATGATTAACGGAGTTTATGAAAATTTAGCAAAAATTGTCATTCATTATTCTTTGTCAGTTCAAAAAGGTCAAAGAGTGCTAATTATGGCAACTGATGTAGCCAAAGACTTAATTCAAGCATTATATATTGGGTTATTAAAAGCTGGTGCTCATCCATTTACTTTAATAGATCTAGAAGATCTCCAAACATTATTTTACAAACATGCATCTCCTGAACAGCTTCAATATGTAGATAATGCTAATAAAATGATTATGAAAGAATTTGATCATTTAATACAAATAAAGGCTGAATATAATACTCAGAGATTAGCAAATATCGATCCAAAACGTATTATGATGCGTCAAGGCTCTCAAGAAATGAAAAACCTTAGAAAGATAATGCAGGAGAGAGAGAGAAATGGAGAATTTAATTGGAATATTGTTCCATTTCCTTGCCAATCCCTTGCACAAGATGCAAAGATGGACTTATTTTCTTATACAGATTTTCTGAAAAAATCACTATTTTTGGACAAGGAAAACCCAATCGATGAATGGAAAAAGTTAAAGGAAGAGCAGGAACGTATAATTGGCATTTTGAATAATTACAATCAAATTGTAGTTATTGGAGAAGATACAGAACTTACCTTTTCAGTTGAAGGACGAGATTGGCTTAACTCATGGGGAAATCAAAATTTACCTGGTGGTGAGGTTTTTACAAGCCCAGTTGAAGATTCAGTAAATGGCCAAATTAAATTTACATTCCCAGGCTTATACATGGGGAAGGAAGTTGTAAATATATTTTTAGAATTTAAAAACGGAAAAGTAATAAATGGTACTGCCGATAAAGGCCAAGATTTACTTAATGAAATTTTAAAAGTCGAAAATGCTAACGTATTGGGTGAATTTGGAATCGGAACTAATTATGGAATAACTAAATACACGAGAAATATGCTATTTGATGAGAAAATGGGTGGAACCTTACATTGTGCACTTGGTGGAGGGTTTCAAGATGCGGGATCTAAAAATATATCAGCTATTCATTGGGATATATTGAAAGATATGAAACCTTCGAACTCACAAATTTTAGCCGATGATGAAATCATTTATGAGGAAGGTTATTGGCAAATATAGAAAACATTTTCAATCTATAAAATATTTTTTTTAAATTTTTTTCCTTAACAAAAAAAATTAAATTTTTACCATAATTTCATTCTTCTAATTAGATCTATAGTTGATAAGAAAATGGTGTCTTTTACTTTTATAGTATGTGCTGAACCATACAAGTACGAAGCTATTGATACAGTTCTTAATTTAAGTGAGGAAATAATAAAGAAAGGTCATGAGATTATTGGGATCTTTTTTTATGGAAGTGGAGTGTATAACATTAAGGAAAAACTTCTAAAAGATCCGTCTATTCGGAATTTGTCCCTACGTCTTGAAAAATTTTGTAGTACTCATGATATAGAATTTTCTGCATGCACAACTTGGACCAGTTTTACTGGACTTAAACCTGAAGAATTCATTGAAGGAGCAAATCAAGAAGGACTAGGTGGACTTTCACTGATGGCTTCAAAATCAGATAAAGTAATATTTTTTGGACCAGGGAGGTAATATTGATTTGGTGAATTCAATAGTAATTATTTGTGAAGATGGACCTTTTGGAAAAAATTCGGTAGTAGAATCGATACGGATGGCAGCAGGATTACTCGCGGTTGGGGACGTAGAAATTTGTAAGGTTATTTTACTCCAAGATGCAGTATATTTTTTAAATAAGGCTTTAGAACCAAAAGCTTTAAACATGAATAATTTTGATAATATTTTTAGATTAATAGAACTCTCTGAATTGGAAATTTACGTTCACGATGAAGCATTGGAACATATAGGAATCAATTTTGATGATTTAATTTTGCAGGAAAATATAAGAGTTGTAGATATACGAGAAATCGCCCAACTTATTTCAAATGCAGATATGACTTTTAAATATTAAAAAGGTGAATCAAATGGATGATAAAAATTCTATAGTATATTTATATGGTTATAGTCTCGCTAAACGTGATGAATTCAAAAGTCTATTTAAAATTTTAAATGAGCAAATAAACCAAGAAACCTTAATTGAATTCATTCTAATTCATGATGGGGTAGTTCGAACTACAAATAAAGGAATAAACCCTAAGTTCTTAAAAAAATTATTGGAATTACCCATTATAGTCTATGCTATGATTCCTGATATTAAAGCTCGAGGAATGGACCCTGAAAATCTTAATAATAAAATCAAGGGCATTGGCTATAGCGAATTAGTAGATATTTTAGTAAACACGCAAAAAATAGTATCTTGGTTATAGCATTTTTGGGATCTAGAGGTTTTCACTTTTTGAACGTGTAAAAAGTGTTAATAATAAAATTAATCCCCCAGTACCAATAAAGAAATAAAAGACATTCAATTCAACAAGAATTCCTACAAATGGATATAATATTGTTCTTAAGAGACTTCCAAACATGTTTATTGTACTCAGAACAGTAGCTCTGTTTTCAGACTCAATTTGTGTATTTATTCCATCTACAAATATTAGATATCTGGTATAACCAAACGCAATTATAATAGAAATTATAGCAAGTCCCAATGGTATCATAGTAGTCAATCCTAAAAAGATATATGCTAATCCATTTATTAAATTAATATATATTAAAAATCGCTTTTTGTTTTTGGATGATTTTAATAATAATGGAATTAAACTGGAAAATATTGCATTTATAATATTCATTCCTGCTAATATGAATCCAAAGAATCCAATTGGGATATTAATAGCTTGTAAATAAACTTGGTATGACCAAAACATAAAAAATATTAATACATTAATTGGAATCCAGTCAAAAGCGAGGGTTCTCAACTTTTTTTTTCTATATAACTCTCTAAATCCTGATAAAATTATTCTAAAATAACCCTCCTTTTGAAATTCATTATTTCTTAATTTAGGTTCCTTAAATGTCAAAGCCACTACAAACGCATTTACATAAATGAATGCTAAGCATGTCATTGTAAATTGTAAGGATATAAATTCTGCAATTATAGATCCTACCGGAGCAGAAATTGTTAAAGCAATAAGATTAACAGTTCGAGATCTTCCTAATATCGATGAAAGTTTATTTTCATTTCCATAAGATTTTAAAGAAAAATAGATAAATGCATCATTCGTTCCAGACATCAAAGATGATCCAAAAGCCCATAATGTTTCTGCTA
>JBHLLI010000145.1:0-9946 GCA_048885765.1 Candidatus Hermodarchaeota archaeon | reverse complement strand
GGCTCTTGACAGTTTAAAATTACCAGACCCATGGATTAAATAAATTAAATATATTGAAAATTAAACAAAAAAGTGAACAAAAAAGATGAGTGATGTACCAGAAGGTGTGGTAAATCTCTTAGAAATGATAGTCCGCTGTTTTGATTGTTGACTATCGTGTGCTGCTCACATCACATTTGTTGATGAAGAGGGCACAGAGATTTACTCTCGAAAGTTGAACGTAGGCTTAGGATGAATATCCAATAAAAATATTGGAAATTGGGTATAACTGCCCCTTGCGTGGGGTTAAAGCCTACTAATAAATAAATCATTCAAATAATAAGAAAAGAGTGGAAAAAAATGGAAACAAATTTTGAGTTTAGGAAACAAGTTATGGATTTTCACATTGGGCCTGATATTATTAAATACTGTTATCAATGCAGCCGATGCAGCGATAATTGTCCCGTAACGGCTGTGACTACTGATTTTTACACAACTAAAGGATATAATCCTAGAAGCAATATTTTAGCAGCATTATTAGGATATAAAGATTTACTCCTCGGAGGAGATGATTTAGGTATTTGGGGATGCACAGTCTGTGATACATGTGATGAAGTATGTCCGCAAAATATTGAACTCACAGAAATCTTTACATTTCTAAAGAATCAAAGTATTGCTCTTGGACAAGGTCCAGAATTTATATATTCTCAAGCACAAGCGGTATTTGAAAATGCTAAAGCAATTCCTACACAACCTGCAATTGAAAGACGAAGAGAACAATTAGGCTTACCAGCAGTAGTAGCTCCAGACGTAAACGAAGTCCAAACATTGCTAAAAAATATAGGAGCCGATAAAAAACTAAAATAATTCGAGGGTAAGATTAAAAATGACAGAATATAAAATGTTTGAAGGATGTACGATTGGTAATAGGATTCCTTTCATTGAAGCTGCTTCAAGAAAAGTTTTTGATAAGCTTGGTGTAGAAACATCTCAAGCACCATTTTCTTGTTGTCCAGATCCTACTGGAGTAAAAAGTTTCGATAATGATGCATGGTTAGTAATTGGAGCGCGAAACCTTTGCTTAGCAGAATCGGAAGGAAAAGATATTGTATCATTATGCAATGGTTGTGCTAATACATTACGGGGAGTACAACATCAATTAAAACATGACAGCTTGAAGAAAGATAAGGTTAATTCAGAACTCGCAAAAATTGGAAAGGAATTTAAAGGCTCTATCGATGTAAAACACTTCGTGGATGTACTGAAAAATGAAGTCGGTATGGATAAAATCAAAGGAGCTATTGCAAAGCAATTAAGTGGTCTAAAAGTTGCTTGCCATCCTGGTTGTCACTATATGCGACCTGCTGAATGGATGGAGGCTGATGATCCAATGCGACCAACTAATTTGAAAGAATTAGTGGCAGCTTCAGGTGCAACAGTCTTAGATTATGAGGAATTAGCACTATGTTGTGGTTCAGCGGTAACTAACGCATATGAAGAGCATGGAATGGCTAATTTAAAGAAAAAAATGGATAGCATTAAAAAAGCAGGAGCAGATGCTATTGTTGTAAATTGTCCTGCGTGCTTTCAACAATTTGATACTAGACAAAGAGATTTAGGTAAAGCATTTGATACTGAATATAGTATCCCTGTTCTTTATTTGACAGAATTATACGCTTTAGCAATGGGATTTAATCCTGATGAATTAGGATTAAAGTTTCATCGTACAAGACTATCTGGTTTACTAGAAAAGCTTAATTTATAATTAACTGAAAATCCTAAAAATTTTTATTTTTTTTATATTATCTTTTAATTAAATTTTCAAAATTTTATTATTAAATTTAAGTAGATTCCATATACTTCAGATAAATTATTAGAGATTTTGGAAACCTATATAATTCCTTTAAAAATATGAAATCTAATATAAAGTAAAATGAAGTTGAAATCTTTTATTTTCTTCTAAATATTTTTATATAATATTCAAAATTCATTCTTATTGACATTCTATGTGTGATGAAGAGGATGATTTTGAAGAGGATGCTTGGGAGTATTATGATAAAGTAAAAGATGCCCTATATGGCCTATTCGAAGTTTTGAATATAGCTTTAGATCCAGAGAGCATCTATTATAAATGTGGGGTTGATAATTTAGAAGCTCTAAAAAGTAGTTTGATAGATTTACTCATGAAAGATTATGATACTTTAGATCTACAAGATACGCTTAGACGAATTGAGTTTAATGTGAAAAAAAATTTATTTTTTGAATCTTCTCAGAAAAAAAAAAAGAAAGATAATCAAGATGAAGAAGAACCCATATAAACCGCTTTATTTAAAAATCTCTTACTATGATTCAAAATATTAGCTTTAATATTAAGACTAATGTTATAACAATGAAGAATATTTAAATATTTCAATAATCGAGTTAAACCTAACTCGATTTTTCTAAATACTTTTTGTATAAATTTAAAATAAACAAGTTGAATAAATATGGTGAATTTAAAAAGGTACACATGGTTATTTGCTTTAATCGCTTCTTTACTTATTATAGTATCACTATTTACTCCAGCGCGTATTATTCATTCTCCAACATACGGAGAAGTTATAAACTGGCTTGGCGGTGCTGTAATGTATTATCTTGATACTAGTGAGTTGCATGATGATTTGTTTAGTCTCCTCCTATTTGGCATCGCATTGATTTCAATAACAATATTGTTAACAATCTCTATGAATATTCGTAAAGGAAACGAAATTAAAAGGAGAACGTTAATTTATTTACTTATAGGGACAGGATTGCTGATTTTTCCAATATTCTACTGGTTATTTGAATTTGATCCTGCTTTTGAGACAATTAGTTTTGCTTCTATTGGTATTTTCATTTCAGGAATAATATCTATTCTAGCATTTGCAATTGATAAATTTAGTATAAACAGAAGTAAAAAAACACTTTCTCAATAAGATACCTTTTCTAATTTGCAGATCTATTTTATTTCTTTTTTTTGAACTTTTATAGAATTTAAGTTTAAGCAACCAGCTTTAATATTAAGACTAGTATTGAGAGAATCACGAATTTTTAAATATTTCAATATTAAAATTGAACTTAATCCAAAAATTAGTTAAACAATTATCACATAAAAAAAGTGGAAATTATATGATTAGTTTAAAAAAAGACACTTGGTTTTATGCCTTAATCGCCTCGATATTGATTATTGTATCACTTTTTACTCCGGCACGTATCATACATTCTGGAGTTTATGGGGATATGCTACAATGGTTAGGTGGCTCAATAATGCTCGAACTGGACTCAGGAGTATTGCATGAGGATCTATTTGGTGTTCTTTTATTTGGAGGGGTATTGATTTCAATTACTTTACTTTTAACAATATCGATCAACACTCTTAAAGGAAATGAATTTAAACGAGATTCAATAATCTATTTACTGATAGGAACGATCGTTTTTATTCTAACGATTTTATATTGGATTTTTGAATTTGATCCAGCTTTTGAGACTATAGGTTTTACTACTATTGGCATTTTTATCTCAAGTATTTTATCAATAATAGCATTTACAATTGATAAATTTAGCAAAGGAAGAAAAGAAAAATCAATTTCTCAATAATTTCTTATTAATTAACTATTTTTTCTTTAACAATATTGGTGGGATTATAATATTTATATAATAAAGTGTCATTAAATGAATTGGAACAATTCTATTGTATTTATCTAAGGGATTATTACAAAGTAAAAGAATAAAAATAATGTGGAGTTAAGATAATTATGTTCAATTTAAAGCGCGACACTCCTTGGTTTTTCCAGTATCTTGAATATTATTATCATTTGTTTCTTGATGTAAGATTTAATAATGGTGCGATTGTAGGAAAAAATATAGACTTTTCAGTTGAATTTAGTCTCCAAGGATTTGAAGGATTATTGTTTTACATGTATAAACCAGCTAATAAAAAAGTAAAATTTGATTTGTATAAACATTCTGTGGATCAGGCTTATACTATTGATAACCTCAGCTTTACTTTAACAAAAGAACCAATAAATATATTAGATTTTGTGATAATACCATTTGGTTATTTTAAAGATGAACATAAGTTTAATTTAGATATAAAAAGCAACGAAGTGGAGTCAAGTTTCAATTTATATGCATGGGCTCCATCAAATCTATATAAACACGTAAAATCGGTTATTCGAATAGCAAATCAATATTCTGAATTAATTCCTATTGATGACTATAGAGGTTATTTCTTTCAATTTAATAGTTCATTTAAAGGAAATGAAACGGGTAGACTCTTTGATTTAATTAATTTACTAGTTGATATTGATAAAACCGTAGATGAATTGGATAATACTCCAATTTTTGAAGCAATGGATTTAGAAATTAAATCTTTAGTTTCAAAAAGTAATGAGTTTTTATTTGAATTATGCCAGCGATCAGTTCCTTTAGATATTAAAAATATTCTGAGGGAATTGGAGAGATTAAAGTTTAATATTGATAGTCTTTCAAAGGAAGAAATTTTTAATTGGCTTGACGATCTTATAAATTTCTATTCTGGAAAATCATAAAAAATGGTATTTTTTTTATACAAATCTAATTTTAACTAATTGATTTATTAATAGTAAAAGGAAATTTTATTTATCTAAATATATTATAAAAAATACATATATTAGTTATTACTAAAGAATCTGTATGTGTCTAGCAATACCGGGTAAAATTTTAGAAATTAATGATAATTCTGCTTTAGTAGATTTTGATGGAATTAAACAAAATGTAATAGTTGCTCTAATTCAAAATCCTGAAATTGGGAAATATGTTATTGTTCATGCGGGATACGCAATCGAAATGATAAACGAAGAAGAAGCCAAAGTTGCGATTGAACAATGGAAAGAATTAGCAGATGAACAGGACTTGGACTTGAGAGATATGATCTAAAAAAAAATTGGGGCTATTTCTTATTTCTATCTAAAGAAGTCAAAACTAGATATCCAGCATTAGAAAAGATAGCGATTCCTACGAATATTAGACTCATTAAGTTAGCAAATAGAGCCCCATTACCTGCCATTTCTAGAACGAATGCGATAATCAAAGAAATCATTCCTAATACTAGAAGGTTTTCTTTCTTCCTCAACTTCTTTATTCCCCCTCCTTTTTTTATAATTCTTATAATTTTGGATTATCTCCAATATTCTAAATATAAATAAGGTATAAAAAGGTTCTATTATTGAAGAAGAAAATATTGTTAGTGCCTATAAATCAAACAATTCAGCTTTTAACTCTTTTAATTTAATATATAGATTTCTTATAGATTGAATAGCTTTTGAATTTGAATTATAATCAATTGGAGATTTCCCATCTAAATCAGCTTTTCCGATTTCTAAATCGAAAGGAATTGAGTGATAAAGGGGTACATCCCAATTTTTAATTTTTTGGTTTATCACATCAATTTGGAAATCATCCGTTATTTTATTCGCAACCAAATATATATTAATAACACCCAATTTTTTTGAAAGATCAATAATTTTCTTACATAAATCCAAAGACTTCTGAGAAGGTTCTGTTATAACCAACATTACATCGATACCTTTTGCTGTACCACGGCCTAGATGCTCAATACCCGCTTCAAAATCAACGATTATGACCTCATCTCTTTTGACAAATAGATTATATAATAAAGTTCTTATTAAAGCATTTTCTGGACATAAACATCCTGTTGCTGGTTCTTCAATTCCGCCTAATACAAGTAATTGTAAATTATTTTTTACTAATACTTTAAACCTATCTGGGATATCAGAAACTTCTGGGTTAATATTATATACACCAGCTCCAGCACCTGTTACATTTGTTCTTTCTTCAATCATAGATTTCATTTCTTTAATTGGGACAATTTGAGCTTTTATTTTCTCATCGATTCCTAAAGTATAACTAAGATTCATAGCAGAATCGTTATCAATTGCTAGAACTTTAAAATCATCTTGTGCAAATAATCTAGCTAAAGTACCTGCAACAAGGGTTTTACCAACACCACCTTTTCCGCTAACACTAATTTTCACAGAAAAATCACCAAACTAATTAAGATTATAAATCGAACAAAATTAAAGTTTTTATTTATAAATTCAAATAGTTTGGAGCGAACTTCCAAACTGGAATAATATTAAGTCATCAGATCTTAATGTCACATAAGATAAGTATATTAATTGGCATAAAATGCAGATTATTGAAGAATTATTAAATGATGATTATTCAATAGAACAAGCAGAAGAACTTCAAATTAAGTATCAGAACCTACTAAATCATCTACCTGAAAATAAATTTGAACTAAATCTTAAAGCAATTAAGAATATTGTTGGATTAGATATTTCATATTTTAAAAAAGAAAGTAAAGAATATGGAGTAGCTTGTGCGGTAGTATGGAATTTCAAACAGAAAATGATGGAATCATATTATTTAACAAAAGGATTTATTAAATTTCCATATAAACCCGGATTTTTGGGGTTTCGTGAATGCAAACTCTTAGCAACTGTGATTTCAAGGCTTCCTAATAAACCTGATCTGATAATCTGCGATGGACATGGAAAAATTCACCCTAAAAAATTTGGGGAAGCAGTTCATTTAGGTTTAGCACTAGATATTCCAAGTATAGGAGTTGCAAAAAATCCATTTTGTGGATATTATAATTCACAGAAAATCCAATATATAAAAGGCGATAAAACACCTATATGGGAAGTAGATCCAAAATTAAATGTTGAAGCAATATCAAATGAATTGTTAGGATATGCTATATGCCTTAATAATAATTTAAAACCCGTTTTTATTAGTGTTGGCTATAAAATATCGCTAGATACAGCTATAAACGTTTGTTTAGAACTAACAAATAAACATCGTTTGCCAGAGCCACTATTTTTAGCTGATAAGCTTTCAAGAAAAGAAGTAATTAATTATCATTAGTCGAATTTTCCCATTTCTTGCATTTTTTGAGAAATAACCATCAATTCACTGAAAATTTTCGTATTTTCTTCGGGATCCGTTGCTTTTAATAACTTTTCATTAAGTTTATTCATTTTTAAAGTTAGTTCTATAAATTCTGGTGGAGGGTCCACATTATACAGATATTTCCTTTTCCCATCTTTAGTAATTTCTACATAAACCCATTTTTCTGCTTTTTGACTCCAATTCCATCTATTAGGAGTAAATAATCTTCGTTTCATAGAGTGTCAAACCTTATGATAATTTTGTCAATATTATACAATTATTTTGAGAAGTCATTTAATATTTTTCCAGCGAGTTCCCTTACATCAACATCAACATCCCGAGTTAATTTTTTGAGCAAATCTTTAAGTTCATCACTTTTATTTTCAAATTGATTAAGAGCTTTGATAAGATTATACCTTACTATCCAATCTTGATCATCAATGATTTCTAGAAAAGCATCAAATATTTTATCATTTTTAATTTGACTTAGAATTTTTATAGCATTACTTTTAGTCTCACTATTCTTACTTTTCAAATCAAGGATAAGGAAATCTATAACCTTATTCCTATTTTCTTCATCAAGTAAGCGATACATTCTATGAAAAAGAGTGTGCTTTATTTTTTTTGGCATTCCTTTAGGAATAGCGGTGCTATAAACTTTTACAGATTCAAGGTCTTTATTTATTTTTTCTAATTCAATTAATTTTTCTTTAAGTATTTGATTTTCTTGTTGAACCCCATTTAATTTAGATTTTAAATCATCAAAACTTTCTCTAAGTGTGGCAAATTCTAATGCTTCTTCGGTTGTAACTGTTATTGGTTTTCTTGAAGCCTCAAGTTGTTCTTGTACAGCTTCTAATTGCGTTTTATAGTTTTCTAATTCGAGATTTAAAGCATAAATTTTTTCATGGGCATTACTTAATTCTTCAGAGCCTACTTCATCTCTATTTTTCTGTAATTTAACATTTAAATCATCTAATTGGGTTTTATAATCTTCTATTTCTAGGGACAAATCATCAATTCTTTCATAAGCATTATATAATTCTTCAGAACTAGTTTCATCTATTCTCTCCTGCAATTTAGCTTTCAACGATTCAATTTCTACACGTAATAAGCCATTTTCTTGCATCAATTGAAAATTAAGTCTTTTAAAATTTATTAATTCTTCATTCTCTTTGATTTTTGTCTCTTCATCAAGAAACTCTTCACTATCTTCTTCATTTGGCTTGATATCTTCAAGTTCGTGTTGCAATTGTTCGATTTGATTTTTGTATTGTTCATTTTCATCAGTTAATTGAACAATTAATTTTTGAGCATTGAAAAATTCCTCATTAAGAATCTCTTTTGAATCTAAATCTCCCTTATTTTCAACTTTCATGTCAAATTGCAATATTTTTTCATTTAACTTATCAATTAGATTGTCTTTTTCTTCTAAATCTTTACGTTGAATCATAATAATATCTTTTAAAACATCAATTTCACTTGGCAAATTAGCTTGTTCAAGTTCATCATCCTTCATTTGACTTTTGAGATTTTCAATTATAATTTTTTGTTCATTAACGGTAAACTCTAATCGATTCAATTCTTCTTTTAAAGAGTTTATAATTTGCTCTAATTCCGCTTGAGATTTTGCTTCTTTTTCAATAGAATCAATTAAATCTTTTAGATCTTTACTCATAATTTATAGCCACAATCAAATTAGTTTTTAGAAAAATTATTCGTAATCAAATTTATTAATATTAGTAACATCTAAAAATCTTTAGTATTCTCAAGAAATATCTTGAAAATGTAAGTTTAACTTCAATATTATAAAAAAGTATCAAAATCTATTTAAAAAAATAAAGATATTTAAAAATCTGTTAAACTATTTGTATTTCAATAATTTTATCTCCTTGAACTATTGCATTAACCACATCTTGATCTGAGGTACCTACTACTTCACCGAAAATTGTATGTTTATTCGTTAGCCACGGTGTTGGTACATGAGTAATGAAAATCTGTGATCCATTCGTATTGGATCCCGCATTAGCCATCGCTAAAATACCAGGTTTATCAAATTTCCTCCCACTCTGAAATTCATCTGCAAAAGGATAGCTAATTTGTTGGCCTTGATATGGAAAAGAACTAATACCTTTATCTCTCGGCCCACCTGTTCCACGACCTAAAGGACACCCAACTTGAATCATAAAATCGTCAATAACTCTATGAAATACGATACCATTATAGAAGTTCTGTTTAATCAAAAAAAGAAAACTTGCGACAGTCATCGGAGCATCATTGTCAAACAAATTAAGGTTTATCTCGCCTTTATTTGTTAAAATAGTAACTCTCGTCATACAGAAAAAAAAGGTCAAATCTTTTTAACAATTTTGTTTTTGAATTTATTTTATAAAAGATGCATTTTTTATCAATGAAATATTTAAAAATAAGAAAAATAATTGATTTTTATACAAATTTAGGAATATATTTAATCTACAAATAAAATGGCTAATAATGATATCTCTTTTTTTTTTAATCCAAAAAGTATTGCTATAATTGGAGCAAGCGAGAAAGAAGGGAAAGTTGGTAATATAGTATTGAACAATGTTATTAACTCAGGTTATACTGGGGAAATTTATCCTATAAATCCAAAAATGGGAGGAATTTGTGATTTACCTTGTTATAAAAGTGTTTTAGATGTACCTGGAGATATTGAATTAGCGATTTTTGTTATTCCAGGAAAATTTGTGAATAAAGCGGCCGAAGAATGCGGTAAAAAGAAAGTTAAAGGTTTGATTATAATTTCAGCCGGATTTAAAGAAGTCGGTGGACAAGGAGTTAAGAGGGAAGAGGATTTAATAGAAATCGGTAAAAAATATGATATGAGAATATTGGGTCCAAATTGTTTGGGTTTTATAGGGCTTAACTATAATGGTTCATTCGCAGCTGAAACGCCTAAGAAAGGAAGTATTGCAATGATATCCCAATCTGGTGCTATGCTTACCGCGATGATGGA
>JBHLLI010000144.1:0-9978 GCA_048885765.1 Candidatus Hermodarchaeota archaeon | reverse complement strand
CAGTCTTTTACCCAAGATAAAACATTTGAAGATCACCTTTTTGGCGGGTTTTTTACTGCTATTAATACCTTTATTAATGAAATTTTTTCCGAAGGGCTTGATCGTGTTTCTTTTGGGGAATACACACTACTCATGAACTCTATCTCACCATTTTTAATGTGTTATGTTTACAAGGGTCAATCTTATTCTGCTCAAAACCGAATAAAGTCATTTATAAAGGAAATAAAGAGTAATAAAGAACTTTGGGATGATTTTAACAGATTTTATCATATGAATAGGAAAATTAGCATAAGAGACATACCTACATTAGAACCTCTCATACAAGAGATTTTTATACAAAAAAACCTCCCTAAACACTAGATTTAAAATCATGATTAGCTTACTTTTTTCATAAGGTTAGAGTCCAAATCAGATTGTTTCATGTACCAACCAGAACTAGAGAAATTAACAAGAGCAGAGCAGCTTTTTGATGAAGGTAATCTTATTGACGCTCTTGAAATATTTAAAGATCCAAGTCAATATATGGGGCTTAATCTTCAGCAAATAAGTTATTTTCAGTTTCTTAGGGGATTAATTCTTTTATATCTTAATAATGGCGAGGATCTTATTAATTTAGGTGAGACAATTTATAAAGAAGGTCAAAAATGCAATGATAATCTCCAATCTTTTGATGGATTATTTTTCATAATCATTGGATTAGGTATATCTGGTAAATTTGAGGAAGCATTCAATTATTTCGAAGAAACTGATTCAGTTCTAAAGTCTATTTCAAATGTGTCTAAAGAAATTTTAACTCAAAGAAAAGTTCGTCTAAGCGTAGCAAAAGCTTTTGTTGGAATGTATGGTGGTAAAGTAGATTTGGTTGAGAGGTCTTTAGAGTGGATCTTAGATTCACAAGAAGAATTCGATAACTCATTCGAAATCGTCTGGGCTAATACCTTAATGGCGAGTTATTTAGGGCGAGTAAAAAGTAACTTTGATCTATTTAGAGAGCACATCAAAAAAGCATTAGCCATTGCGAAGGAAATTAAATTTAATCACTACTGGATTGCTTTGTGTCAACTCTATTTTGGAGGATATTATATATCTATTGGTGAAATGGATAAGAGCTTGAAATATAACATAAAGGGTTTAGAATTATTTAAAAAGATAAAGAGTAGTTTTAATATTGCAATTCTATTAAATAATATTGGGAATTTATATAGTGAGATAGGTGAATATGAACTTGCTGTGGAAAATCTAGAGGAGAGTATGAATCTTTTAGAGCAGATTCCTAAAAGCTTTTTTTCTATTGAAACCCCTATTGAAAGTTTAATAACCTTAGCCGTTGAAAATGGAGATAATGACCGTGCTCAAAAATATTTTCATTGTTTGGAAGATATTTATAACCAAAAAAGAACTGATAGAATTGAATTTCTTTACAAATTTGCTAAAGCCCTAATTTTAAAAACAAGTTCTCGAATCCGAAATAAAGCAAAAGCAGAAGAATTACTCAAAGAACTTATAAAAATGGATACTATATCTTTTGATGTTATTATCAAAGCTCATATTCATCTTTGTGACATACTTCTTATGGAATATTATATCGATAATGATAGTGAGATTCTTGGTGAATTAAATCATTACATAGCCAAATTATTAACTATCGCGGAGAAGCAACATTCATATATAGTTTTTTGTGAAACCTTCATACTTCAGGCTAAATTGGCTTTATTAAATTTTGAAATAAAATCAGCTCGACTGTTTTTAACTCAGGCACAGAAGATAGCAGAATTCTATAGCATGAAACGCTTGGCAGTGAAAATTTCCTTTGAACATGATGAATTGCTTAAAAGATTAAATTTATGGGAGAAGTTAAAGGAGTCAGAAGCCCCCTTATCTGAACGCTGGAAACTTGCAAGATTAGACGAGCAAATAAAAAATATGGTAAAAAAACGAAAAGTTGATGTTACAGAACTTTCCGATGAAGAACCGGTTTTACTATTAATTGTTTCAGAAGGAGGTATACCTTTTTTCTCTCAGTCTTTTATAGGGGATAAAATCTTTGAAGATCACCTTTTTAGCGGGTTTTTTACTGCTATTAATACCTTTATTAATGAAGTTTTTTCCGAAGGGCTAGATCGTGCTTCTTTCGGTGAATATACACTTCTAATGAACTCTGTCTCACCTTTCTTAATTTGCTATTTATACAAGGGTCAATCCTATTCTGCCCAAAACCGAATAAAGTCATTTTTAATGAAAATAAAGAGTAATAAACAACTTTGGGATGATTTTAATAAATTTTATCAAATGAATAGGAAAATTCATATAAGAGATGTTCCTTCATTAGAAGCCCTCATACAAGAGATTTTCATCCAAAAAAACCTCATTAAACACTAGATTTAAAATGATGATTAGCTTAATCTATTCATAAGTTTATAATCCAAAGCAATTGAAAATATGTCTCATCTATATTTAGATCGATTAGTAAAAGCAGAACAACTTTTTGATGATGGTAAATTAGATGAAGCTCTTGAAATACTAAATGATTGGAGTCAATTTGAAGGACTTAATTCTCAGCAAAAAGAACATTTTCTGTTTCTTAAGGGCTTAGTTCTGATGTATCAGAATAAGACTGAAGAACTTATTTTAATGGGTGAGCAAATATTTACAGAAGGACAAAAACTTAATGAAAAACTCCAATCATTTGATGGGTTATACTTTGTTATCACTGGATTAACTTTAGCTTATAGGTTTGATGATGCACTAAAACAAATTGGAAAGGCTGAAGATTTATTAAAACTAGGCTCAAAAATACCTAGATACATGTTAATTAAAAGAAAAGCTCGCATTAGTGAATTAATGGGATTTATTCATTTAAATTTAGTTAATATCCCTATAGCAGAGAAATGCGTAGAAAAGACTTTAGATTTTCAAAAGGAGCTTGGAAATACTTTCGAAATTGTTTGGGCTAATTTAATAAAAGCACAAATCATGCTTCGAATAAAAAGCAGATATGATCTTGCTATAGAATACACTAAGAAAGCAATGGCATTAGCTAAGGAAATTAAATTTAATCACTTCTGGATTGCTCTGTGCCACCTCTATTTTGGGGTTATATATTCATCCATTGGCGAGTTGGATATTAGTTTGAAACATTCAAGGAAGAGTTTAGCAATATTTAGAGAAATTAAAAACAATTTGTATATAGCATATATGCTTAATAATATAGGGCTCATCTATGTTGAGATTAACAATTATGACCTTGCTTTAGAATATCTAGAAGAAAGCTTAACTTATTGGGAGCTTAATCCTATACAACTAGAAGGCTGTTATGAAGCCATAATATCTGTAGCTCTCCTAAAGGAAGACGATGAACTTGCTCAAAAATATTTTGTGCGTTTAGAAGAAATATATGATCAAAAAAAAGATAATCAGCGCGAACTATTGTACCATTATCTTCAAGCTTTAATATTAAAAAAGAGTCCTCGAATCAGAGATAAAGCTAAAGCTGAAGAATTTTTAAAAAAAGTCGTTGAAAAAGAGACTTTATATTATGATGTTGTTATTAAAGCTCTTATCCAGCTTTGTGATTTACTTTTAGTTGAATTTCATATAAATAATAGTAGTGAAGTTCTTGATGAATTAAATCACTACCTTGCTAAATTAATATTTATTGCTGAGAAATCTCATTCATATATAGTCTTCTGTGAGACTTTTATATTACAAGCGAAATTAGCTTTGATTAATTTCGATATAAAAGCAGCTAGACGATTTCTAACTCAAGCTCAAAAAATAGCTGAGAAATACAGTATAAAAAGACTAGCAATGAAAATTTCATATGAACATGATGAAGTACTTAGACAATTAAAGATATGGGAGAGGTTAAAAGAATCAGAAGCACCTATATCTGAACGTATGAAATTGGCACGATTAAATGAACAAATGGAAAAAATGGTAAAAAAACGAAGGTATGATGTTTTCGAGGCTACAGATGAAGAACCTGTACTACTTTTAATCGTATCGGAAGGCGGTATACCATTCTTCTCTCAATCCTTCATAAAAGATAAGAATTTTGAAGATCACCTTTTTGGCGGATTTTTCACTGCTATCAATTCATTCATTAATGAAATTTTTTCTGAAGGGCTTGATCGTGCTTCTTTTGGAGATTATACGCTCCTAATGAATTCTATTCCTCCCTTTTTAATGTGCTACATATATAAAGGCCCATCTTATTCTGCTCAGAATCGGATAAAATCTTTTATTAATGAAATAAAAAGTGAAAAAGAATTATGGAATAAATTTGAAAAATTCTATCAAATGAATAAGAAAATTCGAATTGAAGATATTCCTTCTCTTGAAACCTTAATTAAAGATACATTTATTACAAAAAGTACAATAGTAAGTGAATTATAATGTTTCATCCTGAAATTAAAGATCTGAGTTCGATAAAACAACTTAGAGCAGAGGGTAAAATTAAGGAAGCCTTACAAGTCGTTTTAGAGTTAGAACAAGAAGAAGATCTATCTCATAAAGAACTACTTTCATATAAACTTCTTGAAGCTGATCTATTACGAATTTTAGGTAAATTTTTAGATGCAGTTGAAATTGCTAAGGAAATTTTTCAAGAATTTCAAAAACTAGGAGATTTAGTTTCATCATTTGATGCCTTAATCATTCAAGCCTATTCCTATATGATGATGATACATTTAAGTAAGAGTGAAAATATAATTAGGCAAGCTGAAGATTTAATTAAAATAATTAATCAGACATCTTCAATAGATTTAAGAGAAAGGGAATCCTTAATGATTAGAATAAAAGCCAGTATTCATTTTTTAAAGGGTGAAATTCAGCCTTCTTTAACATTGAATAAAAAAGCTTATAAAATTGCTAAAAATACAGGAAATAAAGGACTAATTTCTGCGAGCCTTAATAATATCGCTGATAAATATTATTATTTGGAAGAATATGATAAAGCAATAGTATATGCTAAGGAGGCTATTAAGCTAAATTGTGAACCAACAATGGCAATTTGCTTAGCAACTTTAATTGATAATTATATTAGTAAGGGAGATATTGAAGATGCAAAAGTTTATCTGGATCAGTTGTATAAAATATCAAAAAAAATGGATACAAAATTGAGTAAAACTGTTTATTTGTTAGAAAAGGCTTTGATATTAAAATCAAGTCTAAGAGCAAGAGAACGTATTAAATCGGAAGATTTATTTAAAGAAATAGCTATGGACAACACAGTACTTAGTGAACATCGGATTAAGGCGATTATCAACTTATGTGATTTATTCTTAATTGAGCTTCGGATAACTAATGATCCAGATTTAATAAACGAAATAAACCCTTATATTCAAGAGTTGTTAGAAATTGCTGAACATCAACATTTGTATTTATTTTTAGCTGAAGCTTACCTTTTGCAGGCAAAACTTTCATTATTAACATATGATATAAAAAATGCTAACCAATTTTTAACGCAGGCTCAGAATATAGCTGAAAAATCTGGAATTAAACAATTAGCAATGAAAATTTCATACGAACATGATGAATTGTTAAAACAAATTAAAATGTGGGAGAGCTTAAAAGAATCGGATTTGTCTTTATCTGAGCGTTTGAATCTCGCTGGATTAAATGTACAAGTTGAGAAAATCATGAAAAATTGGATAATTGAAGTTCCCGAAATTTCAGATGAGGAGTCGGTGCTTCTTTTAGTACTATCAGAGGGAGGGATACCCTTATTTTCCCACACATTTGCTGAGAATAAATCTTTTGAATCACATCTACTTAGCGGGTTTTTAACCACAATTGATTCTTTTATTAGGGAAACTTTTTCTGAAGGACTAGATCGTGCAATGTTTGGCAATTATACTCTTCTTATGAAATCTATTCCTCCTTTTATTATATCCTATATATTTAAGGGAAATTCCTATAACGCTCTTCAGAGGATGAATTATTTTATAACACAAATACAAAAAGAAGAATCTATTTGGCAAACTTTACTTAAATTTTTCCAAGTAAACAAGTTTGTTCGATCAGAAGATATACCCTTACTTGAATCCTTAATAACAGAAATCTTTATCAATAAAAAAAATTGCATTTAGTGTATTTTAACCTATAGATCATTAATCATTTAATATTACCAAAATCTGTTTAGCTAAAATTTTATATTACACATTAACTAATTTAACATTATAACTATAATATAATTTGAGAACTACTTTCAAATCCAATGATGAATTCTCAAGAATTTGAATTTAAGATTTCTATCATAGGAGATGGAGGGGTTGGCAAAACTTCTCTAATAAGGAAATTCACCAAGGGGAATTTTGAAAAAGATTATATCAAAACAATTGGCGCCCAGTTTTCCAGATATGATAAAAAAATTAATGGGGATATAATTAATTTAATATTTTGGGATATAGCTGGTCAGGATGATTTTAATTTTCTCCACCCTTTATTTTATAAAGAGAGTAGAGCAGCCATCATAGTATATAGTCTTGAGGAAAATGATTTGGGATTGGACAGCTTTAAACATATAAAGAATTGGTATAATGAATTACAGAAGCATTGTGGAAATGTTCCTGTAATTGTATTTGCAAATAAAGTTGATTTGGTGAATGAGGATAATATAAACAAAATCGAAATTCAAAATTTAGTTAAAGAATTAGATTTTTTCGATTATTATATTACATCTGCAAAAACAGGGCGAGGAGTTATAGAGGCTTTTAATGCAATAATAGAAAAATTATATTATGATAATTTAAAACTGACTTCTCAGGAATAAGCTTATTAAGTCACTCTTCAAGATGCATAATCTCTGCAAGGAAGAGATCTGCAATTGTGAGCCACTTATTCTTAGTTTCATCATCAATTGTAATTTTACTAGTTAATTGCTTCCCTTTATTGAGATTTTTGACGGCTAAATCATATTTTTCAAGTTCTTTATAGCAAATTCCCAGTTTAATATATGTTTGATTAATATACCATTCATCAGCGGCTACTTCTATCGCTTTCTGGAACTTTTTTATTGCATCCTCATATTCTTCATAATACATTAAAATCTCTCCATATGTGTCATGATATGTTCCATTATTAGGCACTTTTTTAATAAGCTCCTGCATAACTTTTAGTGATTCTTCCTTTTCATCTAAGTAATGCAACCAATAAGCTTTATAATTAAAAAGATCAGTATTTTCAGGATACTCGTCAATTAATTCATTTATAATTTCCAACCCAGCATTAATTTTTCGCATCCTTCTAAAAACTGATGCTTTCTTCATTTTTATATCTAATTCATTGTTAGGGAAAATTTCTAACATATCATCTAATAAATCTATCACATCATAAAGCTTCTCATAATAAATTAAAATTCCTATTTTAGAATTATATAGGTCCAGATTTTCAGGATCATCGTTTATTTTATCATTAATCTCTCTGATTTTTTCTTCAAATTGTTCATCGAGAGGGCTAGTTTTAGTAGTAAATATATTCATCATATCTTGCCATATAATTCCCTCCAATTTATCATATATTTCTTTTAATTCAACTTTAGCTTCAATTTTATAGGCGAGATAATTAATATACTTTTGCATAAAGTCTCTTAATGGTTCTTTTAATTTTTTATCAAATAACATCTTGCAAATATCTTCCAGTATATTATCTATTGTGGCACGTATATCTAACGATCTTGAAAATAATTTATTTAGATAAGTAAATTTGGTAATATAATCTTCTGTAATGGCGCGTAGCATTATCTCTAACCTCTCGTTTTCCTGAAAGTAATAATTTTTATCTTTTGGTACTACTAATTTGAAAAATTTAATAGGGTATATTTGGTTTTCAACAATTTCATCAATGTAATATTCTAACTTTGCTTCTTTTATTCCATACGTTTTTGAAAAATTTTCTTTTGAAATATAATCCGGATATTGATCAGGGTGATTCATGGAGATGAAGAGTAGTATTTTATTAAACTCCTCTTCTTTAGTTAGCATTGATTTGACTCTCGTATAGTCTAGTCTTAGCACATTATTGAGGAATCTAAATTGTATATCTTCATTTTCAATGTCAAATTTATCAAAAAATCCAATTGTCGTTTTAGTAATCTCTTCAATTCTTTTAGTTTCTTCATCTAAAATCGATTGTCTGTCTAAGTCATAGTTTTGAAGCATTCTTGAGTACTCTAACTTTCCTGATTGTGTAATCTGATATCTTTTATTCTCTTTCAAAACAAATCCTTTATCGATTAACAAATTCATATTTTTTGATAAAGATGATTGGTTGATAGAGAGAGGTTCTTCAAGAAAATTAGACCATTTCAGATAACTATTATTATAGACCATCCATAGAATCCAGTGATCATAGTTTCTTCTTCTCATAATAACAGATGGTGGATAATTCAATTTCCTTTTCTTCTTAAGGGCACCAGAAATCTCATTGAATCTTTTTCGGCCATTAGTTGTTATTCGATAATGACCTCGAGTATAATTGTCGACATAACCTCTTCCTTTTAACATAGAAAGATACTTAGATAATGTAGATAAACGAAGTTCAAGTGGTTTTTCAGTAAAATCAGACCACTGACATTCATCATTATTATTTAGCATCCAGAGGATAATATGCTCAAAGTTTTTTTTTCCAAATTTTGGTGCCTTATAAATTTCTTCAGGAGGTAAATTTATTACACTCATAATTTATGAACTCGCTAACTATTTTCTTAACTAATTGATAGATAGGTTATCTAACTATTTAAATTGTTTCTCATATATTCGAACTTCACAAGAAGTTTCATAATATAAACTATATATCGAAGCCTAAACATATTAAAACTGAGAAACCCAAAAAAAGGTGATAATAATGAAAAGAAAAGAAAAATCACAAATAATCATAAGGAATATTGGATATCATTCGATCCAATCTATTAATAAATAATTTTTTTTTAATTCTTTATTCTCTTTCTTTATCTTTTATAACATAATTATTTTGTTTTAATTGATTTGATTTTGTATTTGTGGCAAGCTCTTAATAATCTACTACTTTCTTTTTTGTTCAAACTTCGCAATAAGTTCCATAGTATAAACTATAAACCGAAGTATATCTATAATAAAATTAACAAATATGAGTCGTGATAATAAATGGTAAAAAAAGTATATTGTGTGAAATGTAAGGAAGAGGTTTATCCCAAAGTTAAATTCAATTGGAGTCCACTTTCAGCTACTAATCAGAAATATCAATGTCCTCAATGTGAAGGGAAATTAACCAATAGAACTGATAATTTCTTTTTAACATGTTATTTAATTATTGCATTAATTGTTGGAATCTTTCTCTTAGCAGGTGGATGGAAAATAGCATTAATGTTTTTGTTTCTAATGGCTGGTGGAGCATAATAGTATAGAGCCTTGGGATATACCAATAAGTTAATTATTTTTTTTTCAAATTTTTACCAACAACTTGGATCAAAGTATTTTTTATATTTTTTTAACCATGAACAGAGAGTATATTTAGAATAATCCTCAGTAATTTCTTCTCCTAGTTGTATATCTTTGATGGCAACAGCACAAAATCCATTTTCATCTTCCGACGCACCAGAATTAGCATTAAATGAATGGTTTACATATCTAGAGTTATCCAAGCAATAAATTAGGGCATCAAGGTCTCTTTCATAATAGGAATATGTAAGAAGATTGTCCATAAATCTATTCATTATAGAAGTCTTATACGAAGAATCGAGAATTAGAAATTGGTTTTTTGTAATAATTAGCACATCTTGTGGCCGTGCATGCCACCAAATTGTCCCTTTAGTAATATGTTTCTTAGCAAATAATCCTAATCCATGAATACCGCTTATTTTAACTTCTGTGTGATCATCAATAGGATTAATAGGATTCTTATTATAGGGTATCTCAATATCAGTCATTATTTATATTAATAGTAAAGAAATTATTTTACCTTTTGAAAAGTGAAGAATTTTTTGAATAATTATTTCAGCAA
>JBHLLI010000143.1:0-10049 GCA_048885765.1 Candidatus Hermodarchaeota archaeon | reverse complement strand
TATTGAAATCGATAATTGATATTTTATTTTATCTTCTAGATCTGAACTTAGACATCGTTGTTATTGGATATGTTACAATTGGTCAGATGATTGGGAATATTCTATTCATAATTCAACTAGAATTTATATTTTTCTTAAAAAAGCTAACCAAATATTATACTCTACCATTTGTTATCGCATTTTATCTCATTGCTGGAAGAATTCTAGTAAATTCATCAATTCCATTTATTTTATACGCTATGTTGGTAGGCTATGGATCTGCTTACCTACTCATAAGAGATGGGAAAAAGAAACAAAATGGTTTAGCAGCAGGGATGGGATCGTTTTTCTTGTTTTGGGCATTAGGTCAGACTATACCACTTGATATTTTCTTTATTTTCTGTAGATTAATCGCAATGATTATGTTCTTTCTAGGTACTAAGGGTTTTTATGAAAAATATGTTTTCCCAGATCTAGAAGAAGAGCAAAAAATTATGGGCACTTGGATCTCAAAATTTGTTGTAAAAGAATAAACCATATTAAATTTAATTTTATCATATTTTTACATTTCTCTATCCTATATAAATTGGGTTTATATTAATTATTTTAGCTTTTATCAAGATTTGATAATTTAAATATTACTTTATAATAAGATAATTTTATTTGTGGCAACAGAACAAAAATCCGAAGAATAAATTAACTTTTTATTTCAATTCTTGTAAAATATAATTAAGATAAAAATATTCAATTAATTTTGTTGAAAAATGGGAATCAAAAATATTTTAAAACGTGTTTTTACTAAAGAAAAGAAAGTTGTTATTTGCGGGTTAGATAGCGCTGGAAAGACCACAATGGTGAGTTTTCTTCAAAATGGTACTTTTATGGAACACACTCCAACTATGGGTAAGGAAATGACAAGCATTCAAGTACAAGGAATCAGAATAAATTTGATAGATATGGGAGGTCAAAGAGATTTTAGAGATTTATGGTTAGGAGAGGCTTCACAAGCTGAATGTGTTATATTTATGGTTGATGCTTATGCAATAGAAAGGTTTAATGAAGCAAAGAAAGAGCTATGGAAATTATCCGATGTTTTTAAGAAGAAATCTTTAATAATATTAGCCAATAAATATGATTTACATCCAGTTGCTCAGATAAGTGAAATAATTGAAGCACTCGAATTACAAAATTTACCCTCTTTTGAAGTTTTACCAATTTCCTGTAAAACTGGCTATGGTATTGTTAAAGCTTTTATGAAAATTTATTACAAATTAACTGGTAAGCAACTCAATAAAAAAATCAATACTAAAGCAATAACCATTTTCGATCAAGGAGGTATACCACTCACTTCTTCTTCAAGGGAGGATATTCTACAAGGTGGGTTGTACTCAGCAATTAATAGCTTTGTGAAAGAATCTTTCCAATCAGATTTGGATCATTTAAAATTCGGTGAAAATTTAATTATCTTCAAGCGCTCTAAGAATCTTTTAGGATCACTTGTTATTAGTACAAGAGATAGTGTAAATGTTAAAGATGCTGAAGAGGGTTTAGATGAATTATTATGGCATTTAGAACATATGTGCCCTGAACTTAATAGGCACCAAACAGATTCAGAAAAAATTGAATTCTTAGTTAATCAGTATGCTTCAAATCTCTTGTAAATTATTGAGTTTTGACTTTTTTATTAAATTGCTTAATTTTTAATGATTTTTAACGATATTGCAAAGCTATATATAAAATTTCTAAAAATGAAAATCGAAAAAATAAAAATTCTTTGTATTATTATAAAGAGATATATTGTTATAGATATTATAGTTTGGGATATTTTTACGTTAATTAGCTAAATATAAAGAGGATCAACAAGTGATTTCAATTCTGTTTATAATTTTACTATGGGTAATCATAATTGATAATTTACTTCTTGGTATTTTTTTAATTATTAAAGCATACCAAGTTAAGTTTTTTAATCTTTACTCTATAGGTATAGGTTTCATTTGCTTTTTTTTTGGATTATTTGGGAATTTTTTCCTAGGATATGAATATTTTTTTCAAGAGATTTTTACAAGTATAGGTTATTTTTTAATAGCTGTTTTTACATATTTAACATTTCATAAAGAAAAAAAGCAAAATTCGGCAAAACTGATTCTAGTTTTAGCATTAATTTTAATGGTCATACGTACTATTCTTGGATTATTGATTGTAATTGATATAAATCCATTTATGAGATATTTTGAACGGACAATAATAACATCCTATATTTTCCTAATTTTCTTTTGGTTAGGATTCTCTTCAATTTCTACATTAAAAAGATTACGAGATCGTGAAATTGCTCCTTGGATAAAAATAAGATATAAAACCATTTCTATTGTTTCTTTCTTATGGCCATTTCACGTGATAATGGCCCCTTTCTTGCCATGGGATATTGAATTTGGTGATCCTACCAATTTGATAAGCTTTATCCAATTTGTAATAACAGTAATTCTTAGTTTGATTTTTATAATTGGGATGACTATTGCGTGGATTATTCCACAAAAGCTGAAAAATTATATAAATCATAAAAAGGGTTACATACGTTCAGGAGATACAGAATTATCTGAAAATGAATTAATGACCTTGATAAATGAGCAGTTAAAGGAGTCAGATATTCATGGAAATGATTAAGTATCTTAGCATTATTTTATCTGAACAAATTGATTTATCTCCTTCAGCTTCTGCTGGATTGATAAGATTGGCAATTAAAGATACGGTAGGCCCATTTAAGCCAATAAATCAGTTAAATTTTAAAGACTACAAAATTAGTTGCGAAATTAACTTGAAAAAAAGATTACAAAAATTAAATATTAATAATATTAACCAAATTATTATAAGCATCCTGGATGAATTAGTTCAAAACCAGTCATTAATAACCATGGAAAAGGTTTAATTACTGATTAATTTTGGCGATAACGTTTCACTTCTTCATTGATTTTATTTCGAAGTTCATTACTCTTCTCTTCTAAATAATGCAACATATTTAACCAATCAATATAAATATTAGATTTTGGCTCTCGATTTATAAGAAATTGAATCAATTTTTTTAAATGATTATATTCAAACATCACATTCACTCAATTTTTTAATTTAAATATTTCATGTTTTTTTCTGACTTTAATACTTAGGTTAGGCTAGTTTGGCGTAAATTTTTAAAATTTTTTTTAAGTTATCTTTTCTGTTAATATTTACAAAATAGTTATCGATAAAATTATCATCCCATATTGATAAAGTTAAAATTAGGGCATTTTTAAATTCTAGATTAGAAAACTCGTTGAATTTCTTACATATTATTTCATTTAAGTGATCTAACCACAATTTACCTCGACTTTTTTTAATTAAACCATGTATATCATCATCATTCTCCATAAGATTTCCACCTTTGAATTATATTAATGGAAGAGTAAAATAAAATATGGATCCCTTATTCCTACCTTCTGATTCAACCCATATCTCCCCACCATGCAATTTTATGATCTTTTTCGCTATATATAACCCCAATCCAGAACCTTCGATTAAGACATCAAATCCTTGTTCCATTCGGTTAAATTTTCCAAATTTTTGAAATATATTTAATTTTTCTTCTTCAGTAAAGCCAATCCCTGTGTCTTTTATAGAAAAAATAATATTGCTACCTTCTATATTGGAAGCTATTTCTATAATCCCTCCAGGTGGAGAGTAATTTATAGCATTACTAAGCAAGTTTGAAATAACTTCAAGAATCTGATCTTTATTCAATTTTGTTGTAATAGAATTTTTCAAGTCTAAATTTATGGTTAAATTTTTCATTTTTGCTAGAATTTGCACTTCTTTAATGCATACTTTTATAAGAGATGATAGATCTACTTCATTGATATTAAATTCAATATTACTGCTTTCCAATTTTGAACTTTCAATCAGCTTATTTATTATGTTTTTAAGTCTTTCACTGCTTTCCTGAATCGCTTCTAACATTGAAATAACTTCTGGTTTTAAACTTTTATGGTGTAGCATTAAGGCTATTTCTGCATTACCCCTAATTGAAACTAAGGGTGTTTTTAACTCATGAGAAGCTCTTCTGAGAAATTCGGTTTTTAAATCGTTTAGTTGCTTTAATTCATTATTCTTTGTTTCTAATTTTAGTTCTGCGAGCTTTCGTTCTGTAATATCTCTCCCTACAGTAATAATTTTTTGATTCCCAGCACTATCTACGAATTTTTTTGCTGAAATTTCTAACCACTTAATTGTACCATTTTTATGTTTAAATCGAGCTTGAAATGAACCTTTTCCTTTTCTTAATATTCTACTTAATAAAATAGCAGATCTTTTTCGATCTTCTGGATGTACAAGTGCTGCAGGAGTCGTGTATAATAATTCTTCTTTAGAATATCCAAGAACTCGTTTATGAACATCACCATTTAGTTCTTCATACTCAAATTTACTATTTAGAACTTTAATAAGATCGTTTGCATTTTCAAGCATTAATCGATATTTTTTTTCATTTTTTTTTTGAATTGATATATCTCGAAATAACGCTATGAGTTTTAGGGTTTTTCTTTCTTTTATAACCATACCATTTACAGAAAGATGAATGTAATGACCTTCTTTATGCAATACCCTATATTCAGCTAGTATTGGACCACCGCATTTTATCAAACTCTTCATCTGAGCAACAAAATTTGATTGATCTTCTGGGTGGATGAGCTTAACACAATTTTTTCTAGTAATCTCTTTGGGTTTATAACCTAGGATCGCATATATTTGAGAGCTTATATATAAGAAATTTCCATCTAAGTCTGATTCAATAGTAATATGATTGTCATTATTTGCTATTGTCTGAACTACTTCATTATTATTAATAACTATTTTCCTTTTTGATTGATTTGACATGGTAATTTCTTGAAAAACCTCTATTAATTATATTTCTCATTTAGATTATAGAATTATGACTAATCATTAATAATCAAAATCACTTAACTCCGATTTTAATAGGTTAATTAGCAGCGCTTTCCTATTTTCTTCCAACTGGTTAGCTTTCTCTCCTTCACTAAAGTAAGAATCAATGAATTTAGGATTCCAAATCGCTAAGGTTAGTATTACACAATTTTTAAACTGTAAACTAGTTAGCGAGTTCGCTTTTTTATTTATTAATTCAGCTAGATATATTATGTACATGTTTAATTGATCATTCTCTTGTGATATTTCAAGAATTTCATCGTAACAATCCAAATATAATCACCACTTGAGATCTATATTGTTTAATACTTATAGGATATAAAACAGTATTTTACTGTTATTCTGGTGAACTTTTGTGCAATAATTATTTTCACTTATCTTATTTTGTGCAGAACCCCTATAATTAAATAAGAAATAAAAATATATGAATTAAAAGATTAGCTTATTTTTTACTTGTTATTACCAATAACACGAATTTTTATGTAATAATGTAACTTTTGCATAAAATCAAAAAATAATTTAAGATTATGTGCAAAAATCAATTTGATTATTGACTAAAAGTAAGGTGATTGTCTATAATTTAAATTATTGGAAGTGTAAAAGTAAAAGTAGATCCTTTATTTCGCCCTTCTGATTCAACCCATATCTCTCCACCATGCAATTCTATAATCTTTTTCGAGATATATAACCCTAAGCCCGATCCTTCGAATAATACATCACAACCTTGACTTGTTCTGTTAATTTTTCCAAATTTCTTAAATATTTTTAACTTTTCATCTTCAGTAAATCCAATTCCTTCATCTTTTATCGAAAGAATAATTGATTTGTTTCTAATTTCAGATTTTATTTCTATAACTCCTCCAGGGGGAGAATAATTTATTGCGTTGCTTATTAAGTTCGAAATTACTTCATGTATCTGATCTTTATTATACTTAGTAAAGAGCTTCTGTTTTATATCAAAACTAATGGTTACATTTTTCATTTTGATTAGAGTTTTCAGCTCATTAATGCAGATTTTTATAAGAGATGATAAATCTTCTTTTGAGGTATATAATTCAATTTTAGTGGATTCTAATTTAGAAGTTTCAATAAGTTTATGTATAATATCTTCTAGTCTTTTGCAACCTATTTGAATAGTTTCTAACATTGCCATTGCTTCTGGTTTCAGTATCTGATGGTGCAGCTTTATTACTAATTCTGCATTTCCTTTTATTGCTATTAAAGGTGTTTTTAATTCATGCGAAGCTCTTCTAAGAAATTCAGTTTTTAATTCATTTAATTGTTCTAATTCCTTATTTTGTTCTTCTAATTTTAGTTCTACTTCTTTTAGAAATGTTATATCTTGACTTATTGCTTGTATTAATTTTTTATTTTGCAATTCTATCAAAGATGCTTGCATTACAGTCCAAATTAGAGAACCATCCTTTTTATAAAGTTGAATTTCTTGTGCTTCTATACCTTGTCCTTTAATCAATTTTCTAAAACTCTTTAACACTAATGGCATGAATTGTTGAGGAATTGAGCTTATTTCCCTAAAATCCTTACCAACGAGTTCATCCTTCTTATATCCGAATATTTTCTCTTGGTGGGAATTGCAATCAAGGATCTTACCGGTTATATCCATTATACCGATGGCATAAGGAGAATTTTCGAATAATGTCCTATATTTTTCCTCAGATTCTTTTAATTTTTGTTGGGCATTTTTTCGAGCAGAGATATCCCTTGCAATAGTAATAATTTTCTTATTCCCCACACTATCTTCAAAATTTTTGGCTGAGATTTCTAACCACTTATAGCTGCCATTCTTATGTTTAAATCGTGTTTGATATGAGCCCTTTCCTTTTCTTAAGATTTTTCCCATTAAAACAGCCGATTGTTTTCGATCATCGGGGTGTACAAGAATAAGAGGGCTTTGTTTTAATAACTCTTCTTTAGAAAACCCCAGAACTTGTTTATGGATATTTTCATTTAAATCTTCGTATTCAAATTTATTATTTAAAACTTTTATGAGATCATTTGCATTTTCATAGATTAATCGATATTTTTCTTCGGATTCCTTTAATTTTTGCTCAATTTCTTTTTCCTTAGTGATGTCTCTAGAAACTAATAGTATCCTTTGATTTCCATCAGAATCAAATTTAACTCTCCCATTTACGTCCAACCATTTATAAGAATTTTCTTTTGTGCGCATTCTATATTGTCCTCGTCCCTGCCCTTCTTTTAAAGCTTTTTTTAAGGTATTTCTAGCCTGTTTAATATCATCGGGATGTAAAAATTCCAACGGAGATTTGCCTATTATTTCTTCTTTTGAAAATCCTGATATTCTTTCCTGAGTTTCATTGATAAAAATTAATTCAAATTTATCATTAAAGACTGAAATCATATCATTGATATTATCTGTAATAAATTGGTATTTCTCTTCAGTTTCTTTTTGGAGGGATATATCTCTCAATACTGCGATCAGTTTAATGTTTCTGTTTTCTTTTAAGGCACTCCCTTTTGCAGAAAGATGTACATAATGCCCATCCTTGTGTAGCGCTCTATATTCCGTTGAGATTGGACCTCCATTTTTCATCAGATTATCAATTTTGCTTTCCAAGTTTGTTAAATCTTCTGGATGTATGAATTTGAAACCGTTAAGTCCAATTAATTCTTCAGGTTTAAATCCAAGAACCTCGTAAACTTGAGGACTCACATAAGTACATGTCCCATCTAAATCTGATTCTATTATAATATCTCTAATATGGTCAATAATTAGTTGAAGTTTTTCATGCGAATCATTAATTTCTACTCTAGGTGATAAATTTTTCATACAAATAACCCATTAAAATAATTTTTTTATTCTAAAAAATCAGGTTCAAGTATTAGCTATTCGAATTTCTAAATTCTAATTTTAATAGCTTAATTACCGACTCTTTCTTGTTTTTTTTAAGATTATTTAGATTTTGTCCTTTACTAAAATATGGATCTATGAATTTTGGATTCCGAACTGCCAAAGTTAGAATTAAACAATTCTTAAATTCTAACTCAGTTAGTTTTTTTGATTTTCTATTTATCAAATCTGCTAAATATTGTATATATTTATATGTTTCATTTTCATCCTGAAATAACTTCAAAATTTCATCGTAACAATCCATAATTGGTCCACAATGGAGATTTAATTAATTGATTGGAGGGGATGAATATTACTGAAATTGCTTATCCTTGACTACCTAATTTACTTTTTATAGTGCAAGAATTCTTTTTATTTAATAATGTTTGTGCAAAACCCTGATTATGTATCAAATAATTTAGCATCCTTTTTAATTTTCCTTTTATTTATTTCTGTTCTTATAAAGAGAACGAAACTAATTGGATTAAATTTTTGTATATATAAAAAACAAATAATTTTTTATGTGCAAAATTATTTTTTATTAATAAGTAAAAATAAAATTAAATTGGATAACAAAGAAAAATGGCTGAAAAAATTATTGAAAAAACTGAAGATATGAAAAAATATGAATTAGAAACAGGTAAAAATGCTATTTGGAATAATGAAATCACGAAAGGATTTAAAAAATGGCAAAAAGGAGAAACTCTCTATGATATAGATAAAGAACGAGTTGCACTCTATGTTCCAAAAGATATGAAAGAAAGGTGGGTTTCATACGTAAATAATAGTAATTATACTACCCTTTCACGATTAGTAAAAGAAGCCTTGGAATTTTATATTCAATATAAATCTTCACCTTATAGTGAAATAGAATCAGAGAATGTTAATTTACTTTCAAGGCTTTCCCATGATTTAAAAGAACGATTAACTTCAATTATGGCTTATTTACAATTATTAATTGAAGGAAAAGAGTACTCATTAGATTATAATGTTGTTACCGCATTAAAGAATATATACAGCCAGTGTCTTTCTTTTGAGGAATTTATTAAATTCAATTTTGAAAGTATAAAACTTGAAAGGGAAACAATTATGGACAAAAGTACTGCCAAATATGATATACTAATAATAGAAGACAATATTGAAACTTTAAATTTCTTAACGAGGTATTTTAAGCGCTTAGGTTATTCATGTGAAGAAGCCAGGAGTGGTAGGAAAGGTTTAGATAAGATAAAAGAATCCAAACCATCACTAATTTTGCTTGATATTATCTTACCTGATATTAACGGATATGAAATTGCAAAATCAGTTAGATCAAATATCGAAAATAAAGATGTTAAAATTATCTTCTTAACTGCCGTCCCTAATTCTGAAGTTATGAAGAAGATGGAAGATTTAGGCGTTGATGGATTAATATCAAAACCATTTAATTTAAAAGACTTTGATATAATTCAAAAAATTCTGGAAAAAAACAAAAAATCTTAATTAATTTTTTTAAAAAGTCTAATTGTAAACTTAGCACCTTTATTTCTTCCTTCAGATTCCATAAGGATTTTACCTCCATGCAGTTGTACAATTTCTTTGGAGATATAAAGTCCTAAACCCGCTCCTTCAATATCTACATCAAAATCTTGGCCATATCGTTCAATTTTACCAAATTTTTGAAATAATTTTTGTTTTTCCTCTTTTGTTATACCTATACCTGTATCTTCTACTATGATGTCGATAAAATTAGGTGAATCTTCTAATTTTATATATATTTTCCCTCCTGAGGTAGTATTTTTAATTGAGTTTGAAACCAGATTAATAATAGACTGAGAAAGTCTATTTTTATCTCCATTATAATAGAGATCGTTAGATAAATCCAATTTTATAGTTAATTCTCTTGATGTTGCTAAGAACATTAATTCTTTTACACAACCGATAACAAGCTCTTTTAAATTAACCTCTTCATATCTAAGTTCTAATTTTTTAGTATCCAAACGAGAAGCATCTAACAAGTTTTCTACTAGTTCTTTTAGACGTAATATACCACGGTGTGATATATCAAGATAAGGTTTTATGTCTTCAGAGAGAGTTGAAACTATCGATTTACTTAAGAGGAATTGGGATATTCCATATACCGATGTTAGGGGTGTTCTCAATTCGTGTGAAATTCTTGTGATAAGTTCTTTTCTTAATTCATCTAATTCTAATAATCTCTTGTTCTCTTCAATTATTAGTTTTTCAGCTTTTT
>JBHLLI010000142.1:0-10132 GCA_048885765.1 Candidatus Hermodarchaeota archaeon | reverse complement strand
TTGTTTTAATAGAAAAGTATATGACATTAGCAATGATTTAAAATGAGTTCAAATATTAAAGTGTCTGTTGCAAATCCCGAGCATATAGATGATCTACGAGAATTAACAAAACAATTAGTGGAAGGTTTGGGACAAGAATTTGATCCTAAGCGATTTGATTGGGGGATACGCCGACGTTTGTATGATCCTCTTCAACGTCATGGAATATTGATAGCTATTGATGATGATTCTGATGAAATTATCGGAATGATTATTGCAGAATTAAGAATTGACCCTTTTGGTTCATCTGAGGGGTATATCAAGCAATTTTTTCTAAAAGAACCATATAGAAAAAAAGGAGCTGGAAGTTTATTATTAGAAAAAGCTTTAGAACATTTAAAGAAAATAAAAGTTGAGAAAGTAAGAGTTAATATTAAAAAAAGAGCTGTAGAAGCTTCTAAACTTTATGAAAAAATGCATTTCAAAAAAGTTTATGAAGTTTTAGAATTAGAACTTACAGAAAAAAACTCTAAAGATTAGCAACAAGTTAATACTGATAGGATTACTAATATGTTAGAAATTCCTTGGACAGAAAAATATCGTCCGCAGACATTCGATGATATTGTAAGCCAGAGTATTGCTATTAACAACCTCAAAAAATTTGTCCAAACTACAAATATTCCTCATCTCATTTTTACAGGTCCAGCAGGAACCGGAAAGACCAGTACAGCTTTAATCATAGCTAAACATTTTCTAAAGCATGAACAACTAGATACAAATCTATTAGAATTAAACGCTTCTGATACTGTTAGAATAGATTTTGTAAGAAATGTTCTTAAAAATTTCGTAAATCAAAGTTTAGTAAAAGATGGAGCTTTAAAATTTGTAATTTTAGATGAGGCAGATAATATACCAGGACAGGTTCAACAAGCACTTAGAAGAATAATAGAAAAGACATCAACTAATATAAAATTCATACTTTTGTGTAATTATATAAATAGAATAATTGATCCAATAGTATCCAGATGTGCCGTGTTTAGATTTGTGAGTTTGTCCAAGGAAAAAATTATTGAAAGATTGAAAGAAATAGCGAAAAAAGAAAAACTAAAAATTCCATCGGAGAAAGCTGAAGATTTTTTTAGCAAATTATTTTTTATGTCAGGAGGGGACTTAAGAAAAGCTATAAATACGCTACAAATGGCAGTTGCTCTTGATTTAATAGAAAATCTAGATATAAATGAAATAATGAAAATTTCAGGATTTTTAGATGAAAAAACTCTCAAAGCACTAATACATTCCTTAAAAAGCAAAGATCTTACGAAGTCTGGAGATATTGTAGATTCTATTGAAATTCTTGATAGTCGTAATTTCATTAGGCAGATTTCAGAAATTCTGCCATCATTAAATTTAGATACTGAAAATATTTTTAAATTAAGAGCTTTTATAGGAGAAATTGATTATCGAATAAGTCAAGGAGCTGATGAAAAAATACAAATTTCAGCCCTATTAGCAACGATTATAGAGAATGCTCAATCTTAATGAATTGAATTTATAAGAATAAAAAAATCGTGTTTGATTTGAGTGAAGAAATTCCTATTTGGCGAATAAAGTATCATCCAAAAAATCTAGACCAAGTTTGTGGGAGGGAGCAGGTTAAAGATACTTTGAAATCTATAATTCAGCAACGTAATTTCCCTCATTTATTATTTGTTGGTTCGCAAGGTATTGGAAAAACTTTGATTGCCCAACTTTTTTCAAAGGAATTTCTTGGAAAAAATTATGATGCAAATTTTAAATTAATTTATGCAAATGTCCCTTTAAATGAGGAAGAAAGAAAACAAGCAAGAACGGATGCTTATGTATCAACAAGCAAAATAGGTAGTATTGCTGGAAGAAAAATAACTACTCCTGCATTTATTCAAGTAAGAGTAAAAACATTTGTTCAATTGAAAGTTTTAGGAGGAGCGCCATTTAAAATACTTGTAGTAAAAAATTTCGAATCCTTAGGTTCAAATCAACAAGGTTTTAGAAGATTGATGGAAATTTATGGTTCAAACTGTAGAATGATCTTAATAACTACTAAAATTTCGAGTATAATTAATCCAATAATTAGTAGATGTCAAATTATTCTAGTATCTCGAGTTAAATTGGAGGAGTTTAGAGAATTAATTATTGAGATTGCTAAAAAAGAAACTATAAAGATATCGGACGATTGTATTGAGATTTTGTATAAAATTTCAGAAGGTAAAATCTCGAGAGCAATAGATATCCTACAATTAAGCAGCGTCTCTGATAATACAATCACTGAAGAAATATTATATGAATCTTCTCAGAAATTTCATAATGATCTTATAAGAAGCCTTTTAATGGTAGCTCTTAAAGGTGATTTTCCAAAAACCCGAGATTTAGCACGGAATATTCTTTCTAGTTATAAATATAGCGCACATGAATTGTATAAATTATTTCTTATTGAAATTAACAAATTACCTCTTAGTAAATTCACCCGTATTAAATTTATTAATTTAGTTGCAGATTCTGATTTCAGATCTCTTGATGGGAGAGATAATGATATTCAAGTTTCTGCTTTATTATCTAAAATTTGTCTATTTTCAGAATATTTGTGAGTGTGTAAAGCAAATGTCAAAAAGTAATCCTGAGATTCCGTGGGTCGAGAAATATCGCCCAAAAAGTATTAAAAATATGGCTTTACCCACTGCTAGGCTTGGTAGACAGAGAGTCAAATTGGATGAAGAATTGACCAATTTTTTAAACCAATTCTTTGAAGAAAGGGAGAGAATTAATAAGGAAAATAAAGAGATTAGAGGATTTAATAGAACGGCTATTGAAAAAGATCAGAAAGAAGAGAAACAAATACCTTCTGAAAAAGCAGCGGTTCTTTTGGAAGGTCCACCAGGAATTGGTAAAACTTCTATAGTTTATGCACTTGCAAATGATTTTCATATGGAAGTTGTAGAAACCAATGCATCTGATACACGAACCAGGGATGCTCTAGAAAGAAGATTAAAAGAAACTACTAAATCTCGAGGTATTATGGATTTTATTACCGAATCTAAAGAAAAATTGATTCTTATTGATGAAATCGACGGAATTTATGGGGTACAAGACAGAGGAGCTATTCCTACGGTAATAGCTTTAATCCAAAATACACAATTTCCTATTATCATGTGTTCGAATGAGTATAAAACGAATTTACAAACGCTCTATAATAAAATTAAACGATATGAGGTTCATGCTCTACCAAAAAGGGAAGTACTTAAAATTGTAAATAGTATTATAAAGAAAGAGAAGATCACTACCCTTGAAGCTGAAGATATAGAATTAATTATTGATAAAAATAATGGAGATCTACGAGGTGTTATAAACGATATTCAAGGAATTGCTCAAGGGAAAGTTGAAGGAGATGTTAAAGAATTAATTAAAAGTCTAAGACGTGATAATCTAGAAGAGATATTTACACTAATTAGAGATTTATTTAAAGTCACTTCTTTAAAAGAAGCTCGAACTTTAACTGATAAATCTGATGTTGATTACAATTTCCTATACAAATGGATAAATGAGAATCTCCTAACTTTTATAAAAACTAATAGAGAACTTATTAATGCTTTTGAAAATCTTTCACTAGCAGATGAAATATTTGGCCGAATTAGAACTACTCAATATTGGGGTTTATTACCCTATTTTTTTGACCTTTTTTCGGGAGGAGTAGCATTATCAAGAAAGGAAACACCAATATCAAAGGGTTTTCAAAGAGTAGTGTTTCCACGTTACACTTCCGGTAGTTATTTTTCTTTAACAGGTGCTGAAAAAGAGTTTGTAGAAAAAATAAATAACAAGTATGAGATCTCAGAGATTGATTTCATTCAAGATTTACTTCCATTTCTAAAAATTTTAAGTAGTTCCTCAAGAAAACAGCTAAAGAACGTAACTGATTGGCTGGAATTAGACGCAAAAGAGAAGAAGTTATTAAAATAAGTTAGTCTACTTAAAAGCAATTTTCAACCATGTTTAAAATTTAATGATATATCGATTTTTTTATGAAAAATGGTGATATAAATATTTTTTTCATTATCTTATGAGGAATTAAAAAATTTAGTTAGAGATTGTAAATTTCCTTTAGTTATATGTGATATTGATGCATTTAACCAAAACTTAGAAAGAGTCGGAAACTTTTTAAGAAAATCAAATAAAAGTATGCGGTTATGTACAAAATCAGTACGTGTGCCAGAATTGATAAAAATTGTAGAAGAAAAAGATTTTGTTAATGGTATATTTACATATAATTCTGCGGAAACATTGTTTTTTGCCGAAAAATACAGGATAAGAGATATTTTGTTAGGATACCCCACCACATCTTCGATTGATATTGAAGAATTATGTAAAGCTGCTTCAATAGAAGGAGTAGAGATCTCTGTTATGATAGATTCTAAATTTCATATAGATCAATTGGAAAAAGCGGCGATTAAACACAATGTAAAATTTAATGTATTAATTGAAATAGATGTAGCAGATCACTTTTTAGGACAAAATGTTGGAGTTCTGAGAAGTCCTTTGAGAAGAGTTCAAGATATAATTAAATTAGCGAGAAAAATTGAGAAATGTGATAAGTTAAAGTACAGAGGTATTATGGGTTACGAAGCTCAAAATGCAAGTCTAGGGGATACCAGAGCATTTATACGATGGATTAAAAAGCGTTCACGTAAGCATGTAAATGAATTAAGAGAAAAGGTAGTAAATAATTTAATCTCAGAAGGGTTAGAACCTGAAATAGTGAATGGAGGAGGTTCTGGATGTTTTCAAGAAACTGCTAGTGAATCCTCAATTACCGAAATTGGTATCGGATCTTTACTCTTTAAATCTCATATCTTCGATCCAATTAATTCACTTCAAGAATTTATTCCTTCTCTTTTTTTTGTAATTCAAGTTGTTAGAAAACCAAAAGATAATATTGTAACATGTTTTTCTGGGGGGTATGTAAGTTCTGGTTCGGTAAGAGCTCACCCAATTGTAATTAAACCCAATAACCTTAGGTCGTTTAAAAATGAAGAATTTGGAGAAGTTCAAACTCCTCTTAAGTTTGACCCAAAAAAGATAAATCTTGATCTTGGTGATCCAATTTTTTGTAGATTTGGAAAAGCAGGTGAACCTCTAGAATTTTTTAATGAATTAAATATCTATTCAAAGGGCAGATTTGTTGATAAATATCATACTTACAGAGGGATGGGAAAGAAATTTTCTTGAGTTTTTCTCATCTCCAAAAATGAGTAGATCAATAATCAGAAAATATAAGCGTGCAGATGAAAATTTTCAAAAATTTTGATTAAATTAAGCAATTATTCCTATTCTTCTAAGATTTAACTCTTTAAAAACAATAATTCTATACATAATCAAACTACTATACGTAAATTATAGAGTTTTGATTCAACAAAAATAATTTAAATATTAAAACACACTCTACATAAAAAGATTAGATTATTGAATAAATACTTAGAAATTTAAGATGTCTGAAATAAGACCTGGAGAAAAGGAAGCAATAAGGAGTACTTCTTCACAAATATTGATAGAATTAGCAGGAGCTGCTATTTTTGGAGCTTTATCTGTAGTTGTAGGAGCATTTCTTGCACCAAATATACCAAGAATAGCGGGATGGTTTATTGCTATTGTCGACCCTATTTCAATTATTTGGGTTGCATGCTTTCTAATATTTGGAGTGAGAGCTGGTCTCCTGTGTAGTGTTGTTGGAGCAGTTGGTTTAATGCCATTTGATCCAACAGGGTGGATTGGTCCGTCTATGAAACTTGCTGCTACGATTTCTCTGATCATTATTCCAATAACATTGCTAAAATTATATAAAAGAGAGCCAGGAATAATAAATAGTCAAAAATTGAGAGAACCGAGGAATTATGTCATTAATGGTTTGTTAGGAACTGTTCTTCGTATAGTAGTAATGGAAATTTTGAATATTATTGCATATTTAACTGCTTTTGCAGCTTATGCTGATTTTATTAGTTTAGAATTTCTTGGTTTACCTCAAGTGACTGGTATGACCGCAATCCTAATTGGAGCACCATTAATTAATGCTTGGCAAAGCGCTTTAGATCTTCTAATTCCATATCTGCTTGTTTTCACTACGAAACTTGATGAAAAATTCGAAATTTGGTAATTAAATTTTTTTTTTTCTTTTTGTCTATAGTTTTAAAATAAAAGAAAGAATTTGTTTTCTTTTTGTCTATTGTATTTTATAATTTTAATTGATGCCCCATTGACATTATTTATAAATTTTTTAATTTTAAAATTTAAGATGAAAATCCAAAAGTTTCACCCATTAATTTTAAATTAATCAATTCTATATATGTTTAAGTAATTTTAATTAGGAGTGATCTACAATTTTAGAAAAGGATTTTAATACATCATATTAAAACATGAAGATGGAATTTGTAGAATTACAATTAATCGTCCAGAAAAATTGAATGCTTTGCAATATCCCTTAATTATGGAAATTGTGGATGTTTTGAAATATATCAAGAAGGATAAATCAATTCGAGCAATAACCATTGAAGGAAGTGGTAGTAGTTTCTGTTCAGGTGATGATATGAAGAATATGGGCCCAGAAGGAGTTAAATTCTCACCTTTAGAAGATGGGTCACAAGTGCCACATCATAAACTAGTTCGTTTAATCCGAGAAATAGAAAAACCAATCATAGCACTAATACATGGATATTGCTTAGGAGCGGGTTTTGATATTGCTCTTGCTTGTGATTTTAGATTAGCCGCTGAAAATTTAAAGATTGGAGATCATCGTACAACGAGAGCTCATTGCGTATTAAGTGGAGCAACTTGGTTTCTTCCACGGATTGTTGGTTTTGGACGGGCGACGGAGATAATATTAACTGGAAGACATCTCGATGCAAAAGAGGCTTTAGAGATCGGATTAGTAACCAAAGTATACCCTAATGAAGTATTTAAACAAAAATCTTTAGAGTATGTGAAAAAGTTAGCAAAATTGCCAACAAAATGCCTTGGATATAATAAAAATATGTTAAATTTTTCACAAATTAATGAGTTATTTCCTTCATTACAAAATGAATTTAAATTCTATTGTAAAAATATCAGAACTTATGATTTTGGTGAAGGAATGAAATCATTTATGAAAAAAAGAGAACCTAAATACAAAGGTAGATAAAATTTCTATTTTTTTTTAATAATTTGTTCAAATTTAAAATGTAAGATTAATTTTCATTGGTATGGAACTATCAAAAGAGATACAAGAATTTTTGCTTAGTGAAGCTTTAGAACGATTTCTAAGATATGTAAAAGTATGGACTACTTCAGATGAGACAATAGAGACTGTTCCCTCCACAAAAATCCAATTTGATCTTGGAAAGCTTTTGGTAGAGGAATTAAAACAATTAGGCCTTGTAGATATTGTTCATGATGAATATGGTTTTGTTTATGCTTTTTTACCAGCTAGCAAAGGTTTTGAAAAAGCAAAGACAATTGGTTTATTAGCACATCTAGATACATCATCTGCTGTTAGCGGGAAAGATGTTAAACCAGTAATTCATGAAAACTACAATGGTAAAGAGATTAGATATGCTCAAAATAAGGATTTAGTTTTAAGTGTGGAAGATTCTCCTAATTTGGAAGAATACATAGGTCTTGATATAATTACATCAGAAGGAGATACTTTATTAGGAGCGGATAACAAAGCAGGTGTAGCTGAAATTATGGCTGCTTGTGCCGCATGGAAAAAGTTTAATGAATTAAAACACGGCCCAGTAGTAATCTGCTTTACTACAGATGAAGAAACTGGCTTAGGAATCGATAAAGCTGATTTGAAAAAGCTTCCTAAAATTTGTTATACTATTGATGGTGGTGAGATGGGTGAATTAGAATATGAATGCTTTGATGCATGGTTAGCCCAAACTAAGTTTATAGGTTTAAGTGTTCACCCGGGACATGCAAAAAACAAGATGATCAATGCCATACAAATTGCTACTAGATTTTTTAGTGAACTTCCTGAATCTGAATCACCTGAACATACTGAAGAGAGAGAAGGATTTTTTCATTTAACTAAATTGCAGGGAAAAGCAGAGGAAGCCACTTCCAGAATGCTAATTAGAGATTTTATAGAAGAAAATAACAAAAGACGTATGGAATATTTGAATAATCTAAAAAAAGCTTATGAGATTCGTTATCCTGGATTGAAGATAGAAATCGATTATAGACATCAATACCAAAATATGTATACTTATTTA
Organism: Candidatus Hermodarchaeota archaeon; assembly: GCA_048885765.1. GTDB lineage: Archaea > Asgardarchaeota > Lokiarchaeia > Sigyniarchaeales > SOKP01 > Loki-b32. The sequence goes on along the minus strand of JBHLLI010000142.1, from coordinate 1,877 downwards.
GAAAAAGAGTCAATAGTTGTTGATTTAGCAAAACAGGCAATTGAAAAAGCAGGAATAGATGTTATTGTTCATCCGATAAGAGGAGGTACAGATGGAGCCCGTTTGAGCGCGAAAGGTATTCCAACCCCAAACATATTTTCTGGAGGTCTCTTGTTTCATTCAAGAAAGGAATACATCCCTACTTTAGCTTTACAAAAGGCAACTGAAGTTTTAGTATATTTAGCAGAATCATGGACTCAACAATAAAAGACTTCTTATTTCTTATTCTTATTTATTTTTTCAATTTTGTTATTGTCGCTAATGCAATATCTCCCTCGAGGTTTACACAATCTTTATACCGAACATCATTCCAAGAAATATTCCATCCCTCAAGAGGATTATAATAACTGTAAAATATTGTGCCAAATTTTATTTTTTTTTTGTTGCATATAGTTGTTAAAACATTGAGTTCTCCATTTTCCATCGAGATACACCCCTCTTTTCGTAAATTTAGAATTTCTTGTTTATTAATTAGATAGAAAGCTTCTTTACAGTAATTCTTCCCAATATGGTAATTTTCAGTTCTTTTTTTTGTTTCCTCTGTTAAGATGTCAATGACTTCTTCATTTATTTCAACTTCTTCATTTATTCCTCTTCCATAATGTATAGATGTTCCGTCAGGCCCTAAACTATGAGTAGGTATAATAAAATCGAGTAATCTTACTTTTTCACCTATTCCCCATGATCCACAAACAAGAAGGATTGTTTTAGCTCCACAAAATATCAGATCATCTGCAATTGAAGCCATTATTGAAGCGCCCATCGAGGGTAAGATTACAGAAATAGGCAACCCCTCATATGCTCCTCGGTGCAGTTTTCCCCCACCATAAGGATGAAAGGGTAAGAGCCAATCTGATTCCTTTAAATTGATTTCTTTTTTTAAATAATTCAATAGTCCACCGGAGAAAATAATCATAACATTTTGATCGACTTTAAATTCTTTCATATCCTTGTTATAGGCTCTCATAGCAACTTGAACTACGTCCTTAGAAGTCAGACAATATTCTTTTTCCATTTTAAATTACACCCTACACATTCAATAATTGAACCTATTTAACTGTTTATATCAGAAATAAAAACATTCTAAATTTTAAGATGTAACCCTATTTTTGGATAATTTTTGAGAAATCAGTTAGCGCAAATATAATTATACAAATGAATAAAAGAATTGAAACGTAGATAAAAGCCCAGAAAAATGAGAATAGATCAAAAACTAAACCAAAAATTAATGATTCACCCAGCGAAATGAGTCCAACAGAGAGGTAATAATAACCATATGCTCGACCTCTTTTATTTTTTCCAGCTAAATCCGCAATATATGCTCTTGATATGGGATCAACAGATGCTAAGTAAAACCCATATAGAGCATAAATAATTATGATTAATACAAAGGAAAATAATGATGCTTCAATTGGTATTGCTAAAAAAATACAAGAAAATAAAAGAATTGATAAACCTGTAATAATTACAGGTTTGCGACCAATCTTGTCTGATAAGGAACCTGTTATTGGTGAAAAAATCAAATAAACGATATTTGTCAATAAATAAAATACAGGTACCAGAAATATTAATCCAGGAGTAATATAGTCATAAGATCTAAATTGTAGGAATGCAATATCTAAACTGGCAAATTCAATGACTCCAAGAATAATGATAAGTTTAATAAATTTTTTATCAATTTTATCAACTTTAGGCTCTCCATAATATTTAAGTTTTTTTTCATCTAACTTAAAAGGATCAACATCTTTTATGAAAAAAATCAAAATAATTGCACAAATTCCTGGAATAATGGAAAAAAATATAATTTGAGAATAACTCCATGCCCAGAATAAGAATAA
>JBHLLI010000141.1:0-10260 GCA_048885765.1 Candidatus Hermodarchaeota archaeon | reverse complement strand
GTACATGAAATTGGTATTTGTCAACAATGTGGAGGATGTGTAAGTTTTTGTAATTCAATTGAAAATGAAGTAATTGGCTTTAAGGAGCCTAATTCCCCCCCAGATTATATAAATGAGGAAAAATGCCTTGAATGTGGTATATGTTATTTGATTTGTCCACAAACACATGTTTTAGATGAAGATCTTAATAATAATTTTAATTTTTCAGATTTTGCATCAATGCCTATAGGTTTTATAGAAAATATTTATTCATGTCAATCCACAGATAGTGAATTTTTAAAATATGGGACTGATGGAGGCGTTGTTAATACAATTATAAATTATTTAATAGAAAAGAAGATTGTTGATGGAGCTATTGTAGCAAAAACAAAATCTACCTTCTCTAGAGAAGCTAGCATCGCAAGAAATAAAAAAGATTTAATAGATGCTTCAGGTACAAAATTAGATATGTCTTTACAATTAGACACTGTACAAAAATTTCACACCTATATAAGTTCATTACCTAAATTAAATTACTTCAGATCCAAAAGATTAGCACTAGTAGGAACACCATGCCAGATTTACACAGTTAGATGTATGCAAACTTTAGGAATAATACCATCTGAGAACATAGAAATATGTCTTGGTCTATTTTGTTATGAGAATTTCTACTTTGATACACAAAAATTAACGCAATTCGAGGAACAATTTAATATTAAAATAAAAGACATTGAGAGAATAAACATTAAGGAAAATTTAATTATTGAACTAAAGAATCATAATGCTTCCAAAAAGACATTTTACGTTCCTTTTGAAGAATTAACGGATTACATGAGACCTGCTTGTGGGGTTTGTAAAGATTTTACAAATATTTATGCTGATCTCTCTTTTGGAGGATTAGGCTCTCCAGATAAATTTACTACAGTAATTATCCGAACTAAAAAAGGAAAAGAAATAATCAACAGCACAATTAGAACAGGATTGATCAAGTCCTTGAGAATGGATAACAATACTAAAAATAATATGAAAGAAAAATTAATCCAATTCTCTAAATCAAAAGTAGCAAGAACAGAGCAAAATATGATAAATAGATTGAAATCCAAGGAAGTTTTTTCATAGAAATCCACGATTAATTAAAAATGATTGCTAGATTCCAATTTTAATTTTGAATATTTTTTGATTAATAAGAGTTAAAATTTATTTTGAATTGAATGGAAAAAAAGAGGAATTGAATTATGGATATTTATTCTATATTATCTCATCCGTTTAGAAGAAAGATCTTACTTCTTTTAGAAAAAGAAGGTTATATTCCCTATACCGATTTAATGGTAAAATTGGGTTTAGAAACAACAGGACAGTTAAATTTCCATCTTAAGAGAATTGGTTCCCTAATAAATAAAGATAAAAAATCATACTTTCTCACAGAGGACGGTAAACGTGTATTAAAAATATTAAATCTTAATAAAAGAATTTTATCAGGAGAAAATATTGATGAATACTTAGAATCTAAGGGAAGTGAAATCAGCCGAATTGGAGTAATAATATGCAATTGTAATACTGAAATATCTAATGTAATTAACATAACCGCACTTGAAAAATATGTGTTTAACTTAAGAAAAGTTGTATCCGTAAAAATATTCGAAAATTTATGCCAACAAAAAAATTTTGATAAAATTATACAATGGGTTAAAGACAATTTTCTAAATAAGATTGTTATTGCTGCTTGTTCTCCAAAAACTCATCAAAATCTTTTCAACCGAATTTTCGAGGGTGTTATTGAACATGTTAATATAGAAATTGCCAATATTCGAGAACAATGTTGTTGGGTACATCAATTCGAAACAAATCAAATCGATTCTTCCCTTTCATTAGAAAAGGCAAAATTGTTAATTGAAGCAGCAGTTGAACGAGTGAATCTTCAAAGAAAAGTAAAAGTTAAGAGAGTTGAAATTGAAAAGAGTGCAGCAATTTTAGGTGGGGGAATAGCGGGTATAACACTTGCCTTAAACCTAGCTAGAGCGGGAATAAAAGTATATGTTATCGAAAAATCACCAACTTTAGGAGGTAAAGTAGCTAGATGGGATCGAATTCACAATATGGGTGATTGCTCTATATGTTTCATTTCAGAATTAATAGGGGAGTTAGTGAATGAAAAAAATGTAAAAGTACTTACTAATACAGAAATAGAAAGTGTTTCTGGAGAAGTTGGTAATTTTACTCTTAATTTGATTAAAAAACCTCGATATGTTGATACAAAGAAATGTACTGGTTGTAAGCAATGTATAGAAGTATGTAGTATAGAAAAACTAAATCAATATGAATTTGGATTAACTGATAGAAAAATTATATATATCCCATTCATTCATTCTTTTCCTTTTTCTCCTTTAATTGACGAATCAGACATTAAGAATTGCATTAATTGCAGGATTTGTGAACGAGCTTGTGTGAATAAAGCAATTGATTTGTCACAAAAACCAGAAAAGGTTGAAATCAAAGTAGGTACTAAAGTTATAGCTATTGGTTCTGATCTTTTTACTGATTTAGATGAATATGGTTATAACCCACAATTAGATATAATTACATCGTCAGAATTTGAAAGAATGTTATCTTCTGATGGATTCACAGAAGGTAAAATAGTAAAAATATCTGATAAAACCCCTCCAAAAGCGATTTCAATCATTCAAAATGCAGGACCTTCTGATCATCAACACGCACTTCAAGATATCCTTGCGTTAAAATATTTGAATTATATTGAAGTTAAAAACCCAGAATGTAAAGTTAACATTTTTTACGATTTAAGTAAGATAACTAATAAAAATGACCTATTGATTAGGTCTACAGATCCTAGAATACATTATGGCAATAAGATAAAAATTATTAAAAAAGATGGTCAAAAGGTAGTAAAAATTGATTCAAAAGAATATCCAAGTGACTTAATAGTTTTAAATCAAACATTAGTACCAAATGAAGATTTAAAAGCATTTCGAAAAACAATGGATTTCACGTTAGATGATTATGGTTTTATGAGTGAAGATACATTGGCATCTGGAATATATGGGGTTGGAACTATATTCGGTCCTTTAGATTATAATTCGACAATATCAAGTGCTAATAAAACAGCAATTAAAATCATTTCTTTGCTCTCAAAGGATTATTTGATAGCGGAGTTTAGTGGAATTGAAATCGATGATAATAAATGTGGATTATGCGGATTATGTTCTAAAATTTGTCCTTATAATGCAATTACAATAGAATCGGAAAAAGTAAGCATAGATAAATTTAAATGTAAAGGTTGTGGTACCTGCGCTAGTATATGTCCTACTAATGCGATAGACCTAAATATAGATAATTCTGAGAAGATTTTGAAATCAATTGAAATTTTTTCGAAATTTAGAAAGAAACCTAAAATCATTGCTTTTTGCTGTCGTTCTTGTGGTTATGCGGCTGCTGATGATGCAGGTCTTAATAAGATTTCATATAATCCTAATATTTTTATTTTGAGTGTTCCCTGCACAGGTCGTATAGATTCAAGTTTCATAATTAAATCGTTTGAGTTAGGTTTCGATGGAGTAATGATTATCGGTTGTAGAAAAAATGCATGTCGATATATTGATGGTGTAGAAAAAGTAGAAAAAAAAATATCGATATTAAAAAATATTATCCCAACAAAATACCGTGACCGAATTATTCTGAAACATATGAACGCTGTTGAAGGGATTAGATTTGCTGAGGCTGTTAATAAGTTTTATAAAAAATTATCAGAGGAGGTTATATTTGAAACCTAAATTTGTAATATTATCGTTAACTTCTTGTAGTGGATGCATCTCTTCCCTTTTATCCTTAGATATTTTTCCACAATTCCTTGAAAGAACAAAAGTGATATATTTTGATTTTATTTCGGATGTAAAAGAGATTGAAGATTGTGATATTTGTTTAGTTGAAGGATGTGTTTCTGATGAAAAACAAATACCTATACTTCGAAAAATTAGAAAACAAGCAAAAAAACTATATGCCTTAGGTACTTGTGCTTGTTTTGGAGGAATTTTAAGTCTATCAGATAAAATAATGACTGAATCAATCTCAAACTACGTAGAAATTGATGGTATCATTCCTGGTTGTCCACCACCTATGAAGCTTTTTGGTAATTGTTTAATTAGATTAGTTGAAAATAAAGACATAGTATTATCAGAAAAAAATATGTGTGGTAGTTGTCCATTAAGAGGAAATATGATTATAAATTCAAATATAACTATTTCAAAAATTACTCCAAATCCAGAAGAGATCAAACTCGATGAGGAAAACTCTGTATGTTTTTTAGAAAGGGGTATTTTATGCTTAGGGCCAATAATTCGAGACGGTTGTGAACATAAATGTATAAAAATAGGACTTCCTTGTGAAGGATGTATGGGGCCAGTATCCAAAGATTTTACTTCTAATATCGTTAATTATTTGAGTTTGATAAATTTATCTCAAGATTTAAAAAACTACGCTGGAATTTTCTATCGATTTTCAAAACCAAAATTAAAAGGGTAAAAAAAAAATGTTAAAAGTCCTTGATGTTTGTAAACGTGTTGAAGGACATGGAGACCTCAAAATTTTAGTTCAAAATGATGAAATTTCTTTAGTAAATTTTGAATTTGATATCTATAGAGGTTTTGAATATTTCTTAATTGAGAAGAAGTTATTTGATTTACCAAAAATAGTTTCTAGGATATGTGGATTATGCTATGCATCCCAAGCAATCGCTAGTTGTAAAGCAATTGAAGATATATATAATATTAAAATTACAGAACAAACCAAACTTTTAAGGCAACTATTAATGACTGGTGAATTAATCAAATCTCATACTATGAATTTCTTTTTCCAAACTTTCCCTGATCTTTTAAATATTTTTAATATTAGTCATAAAACTACAACTGCTTATGATTTAATTAATTACGATCCCCAATTAACTGCAAATATATATGAATTAATTAAAATTGGAAATGAAATATGCAATTTGTTTGGGGGGAGATCAGTCCATTTACTATCGATTGTTCCTGGAGGAATTATTTATGTTCCTTCAAAAAAAAATATCTCAACAGCTAAAAAAAAATTTCAAAATGCGTTAATAAATTTGGAATGGATAATCGAAAAATTTATTGAATTATTTTCTCATCAATTACCTCCTAAAGAGTTCGATGCTCCGAATCTTATTTTTCTTGGTCTCTCAAACTTAAGAAATTATGATAGATATTCAGGTAGTCTATCATTCAAAGAAGTTAATAAAAATATGGTTGAATTTAAAAAGTATAATTATTCTACTTATTTTGGAAAGGAACCTGATTTAAGAGGAATTGACTTTTACTTTGATAACAAAAAAAGTGTCATTGTTGGACCTTTTACTAGATATCGCCTAAATGAAAATTACGGTACAGATGAAATTCAAAATTATCTTGAGTATTTTGATAAAACATGGAAAAACAATATTCTATTTGCTAATTTTATTAGATTATTGGAGATGTATATTGAAAGTTACCAGAGCCTACAAATTTTAGATAATCAAGATTTAAGTAGGAAAAAAGAAATCCTTTCTCTGAACAATATACAAAAGTTTGAAGGGATTGGTGTAATAGAAGCTCCTAGAGGAACTTTATTGCATCATTATTATGTAAATAATCATAATAGTATTGATCGAGTAAAATTATTTGTTGCCACTGAGTTTAATATTCCACTGATAAATAAAATGATAACAGAATATGCAAAAGTATTATTTGAAAAGAAAGGAGATATTAATTTAGTGAAAAATAATGTTCAGAGGATAATAAGATGCTTCGATCCATGCATTTCATGTGCAACACATTAATTTTAATAAATTTCTATTAAGAAAACTTAAATTTATTAGTATTAGATAAATTGATAACAAAAAAAATTTCTTCTTTATGATAATATTGAAGAACAAAAAAGAATAATATTATTTAGTCAAATTTAAAAAACAATCTTCGCAAAGAAAAATTCTGCGGAGTTTAGACGCATCCCAAACCATATGCCCCGCTTTATATTTCTTTTCACATCCCCAACACATTTTAAATAATTTAGTATCAATAAAATATTCATCTTTAGGATTAAAAACATCCTCTTTTATTATTTCTCTAAAACTTTTCACTATTTTATCAACTCAAGTATATTTTAGTTTTGAATAAATATTTACTATTTAAAGACTATGAATTAAATATTCACATAACAATTTAAGGATTATGAATATTTATTCATAAAATATTTATAGGAAGAATATATTATAAGAATTAACATTAAAAATCAAAAGAATAGTGTTTAAGCATGAATAGAATAATTGGAATTCCTTCTGATGGCCCTGAAACAACTGATAATATATCATCTCATTTTGGACATTGTAACTATTTCGTTGGAATTGAAATCTATAATGATGGAATATATAAAAAAACCTTCATATTACCTAATAGCGGTCATTCTGGTTGTATGGAACCAGTTATAAACATGAAACAAAGAAATGTTACTGATATGATTCTAACTGGTATTGGAATGCGTCCATTCATGGGTTTTCGACAAGTAAACATCAATTTATTTCAAGGCATTCATGGAAGCATTGAAAAAAATATTCAAATGCTCTTAGAAGGAAAACTTAAAATATTAACAAATTCAAGTTGTGGAAGCAACTCTAATCATGCTCACACTCATTGAAAACAAAAAATTTAATATTGTTTAACATAAAATAGATGAAATAAAATGCCAAGTTTTAAAGAAACTTATGATGCCATTAAGGCAGATTGGAATGCTGGGGAAAAGAATTTCAATATAGAATGTGAAATGCTTCCCGAAGGTATGCAAGTAAAATGTATTATGGGAAATCCTGCAGGTGAACCTTTTGAATTACTTATTGATGCTCCAGGAGGACTAGATGGAACAAATAAAGGACCTTCACCATTACTAGTAATTTTATCTTCTATTGGAGCATGTATTGTAGCAGTTACTAGATTTTGGGCTAAAATAATGGATATTAAAATTGAAGAAATGAAAGTTTTTTCTCGAGGTCACATTAATTTAGGAGCAATTTTTGGTATTGATGATTCAAAATTAGCAGGATATGATAAACTAGAACCTGTGATCAGAATTAAAGCAGATGCTTCAGAAGAAAAAATCAATGAATTAATGGATAAAGTTTTTATACACTGTCCTGTTATCACCAATTTTAGTGGAGCATCAAAAATTCAACCAAAAGTTCAGATTAGAAAATAATTTCTAATTTTTTTTTTATTTTGAATATTTATATTATTTATAATCATTATACCTACCCAAAGACATTATGGATAATGAAAAATTATTTCCTATTTATGTAAATCCAAATTTTTGTGTATTATGTCAAAGATGCTCGTATAGTTGTCCAAATAAAGCCATTTTTTTTAAAAACTCACTTAGGTATGTGAATTATGACAAATGTCAAGGATGCTTAAAATGCGTAGATGTGTGCGAGCATGGAGCTATTGAAGTGATTTCGGTTAATGAAGGGAGTTTAAAAGGTTTTTATATTGACAAGGAAAAATGTAACTTGTGTAAACTCTGTTTGGAGGAAACTTTTTGTTTTCAAAATCTATTTAAACTCAAAATAGATAATGTAACGAGAAAAAATCTTATAGAATTTAAAAACGAAAACATTTCAGATTGCTTGAAATGTTTGAAATGTTTCAAAAATTGTCCAAATAATGCTATAATACCTGAAATTGTTAATATTGATACTAATTAAAAATTCTGACGTTATATCATAATAATAATTAAGTCAATTAAATGACGGTCAGTAAATTGAAATCTAATAAAAAAGTCTTTAAATGGTATCAAGTTTGCCCAATTAAGTTTTTTGTTGACAACGGTAAACTTGACAAAAAATGGGTTGAAGATTATTGCTTAATTAATAATAAAGATTGTTTAAGATATCAAGTAGAAGAAAGTGGTAAAATTCATCCCGATAATTTGCTACCTAATGGTGTTATTAGACATGATTTATCTTAGGACTAATTATCTTTTTAATCATGATGATGATGTTCATGATTATCATCAGCTTCAGTATGAATTTTTTCGACACCATACCCTTTACCTCCTCCGGGAGAACAAAGGCTTTCTCCTCCTTCTAAAGTTCCATCTATTATTTTTCTGATAACGTCATCAATTTTTCCACTAATTCCCATAATAACCTCAATACCATATTCATTGAAAAACGCTTCAGCTCTTCTTCCCATACCTCCTGCAATCATACATTTTGCTCCTTGTTGATTTACAAATTGAGGTATGCTCCCTACGGTATGTCCAGGATTTGGAAGTATTATTTTTTCAATAACTTTATTATCTTCAATAGTAACAAAAGTGAATTCTGGAGCTCGACCAAAATGACCACTCACTCTTCCAGAATCAGTACTAATTGCAATTTTCATTCATTTCAACTTTTTAGTTCTTTTTCTGTATATAAGGATAATGCAATATAAAATATAAATTTAATGAATAATCATTCATAATATGATAATATTTTATTATTATATATCTATCTCCCAATATTCAAAATATGATAAACTCTAAAATATTTCTCAATAAATGTTTTTTAATAATCTGAATAATAATTAATAATAAAAAGCTAAATTAATAGTTTTAAATTAAGAAGCAAATGGAAATTAAATCAGAACAACTAATTGGTGAATTGGTATAGGGAGAAGAAGACATCGTCGTTGGGTTAATCAACCACCTAGTAATTTGTATTTTAGTCGAGATCCTCCTATATCAGAAGATGTTATAATATTAACTGTTGCTGAATTTGAAGCAATGCGACTAAAACATTTTCTTGGTTTAAACCAAAAAGAAGCTGCTGAAAGAATGGGAGTCAGTCAACCAACATTTTCTAGGATTCTTGAAAATGCTCATCAAAAAAACACATTAGCTTTACTTGAAGGAAAAGAAATAAAGGTTTATGGAGGGAATTTTGAACATAAACCACGATTTAAAGGATATGGTTGTCTTAATTGTAATCATGAATGGGAGGATCAAGAAGCTAAAAAAGATCAAAAAGTGAGCTGTATTAAATGTAATTCGAAAAATGTATATTATATTGTTAGAGAATTGATTTAAATTCTAATTTTTTTCAATTTAAACTAAAATATTAGAAATGGACTATTGGATATTATCCCACAGAATTTTTTTTATAGTTTTGTAGATTTCTATAATAGATACACTTGCCTTAGAATTTGGGGCAAAATCTACTACAGGTTCTGCATATGACATCGCCTTTGGTATCGATAGATCGAAAGGAATTTCTCCTAATTTCTTATATTCAGTATCAGCAATAAAATTTTTAAACTTTTCCTGAAACTGGCTCTTTAAATCAGCTTTATTTATAATTAACCCAAATGGAATACCAAAGTGCTCAATAACTTCAATTACACGCACTAAATCATGTAATCCTGAGGGAGTAGGTTCGGAGATAGTGATAACATAATCTAAATTCGAAATAGTCGCTATAACTGGACACCCAATCCCTGGAGGACCGTCGATTAATATTAAATTGCTCTGATTATTGGATGGATGATTAATGTATTGTTTAACATCGGATACTAGTTTACCAGAAGTAGTACTTCCTAATTTAGTTTTACCATAAATCAAAGGAATATCCATTTTACTATTGTATGAAATTATTTCTCCGCTTTTTACTGGATGAACTTCAAAAGCCTGTTCCGGGCATAAAACTCTACAAGCACCACAACCTTCGCATTTTAAAAAATCAAGAATTGGGACTGATTTTTGGCTATCCCAGCTTAAAGCATTAAACTCACAAAAGTGTTCTTCAATGCATTGTTTACAGTTTGTACATTTATTTTCTAAAAGTTCCCCTTTTTTTGTAGTGTATGTGTCTTCTTTATTGATTATAGACTTGTGATTAGGAGGTAGAATAATCGCTAGGTTTGGGGCATCTACATCACAATCCATAACAATAACTTTTATGTCTGGATCTTTTTTTGCTAGACTAGCTAAAGATGCAGTTATTGAAGTTTTACCTACACCACCTTTCCCTGAAACAATTCCTACAATTTTTTTCTCCATTTTCACCCAACCCTCTAAAATGCATTTAATAAATCTCTAACCATTTTTTCAAATTGTCATAAATTTTAGTAAAAGAGATATATCCTTGACCTTCTTTGCTAAAATTACCGTTATCATCCATAATTGGCGTACTTTGACAATATGACTCAACAATATCAGAATCAAGTGGAATGTCTCCTAAGATCT
>JBHLLI010000140.1:6655-10260 GCA_048885765.1 Candidatus Hermodarchaeota archaeon | reverse complement strand
CCCCAACCAGCATCTGATTCTCCGTATGGCCAATTAACCATAGGTTTATTATTCCAATTAGCAAGCCAACCTTGGTCTGGGTTGATACATTTAGGCATCTCTTCAAAACCAGTTACCCCTACCCACTCTTCTTCTCCAGTACCATAAAGCGGGAATCTATCGTCAATAAGTCTACCTCCTACTCCGGTCTCTGGTTTTATTGGATAAGTACCAGCATGCCAATAACCAATATTTCCATGCCTATCTGCCCAAAAAAAGTTATGGGATGCTTGTACTGTTTTAACTGCCTTTTCAACATCTTTTATATTTTTAGCTTGTTGAAAAAGTAACCACCCTTCTTCAGCAGCAACTTCATTCTTAAAATAGGGGACTTTCAAAGTAAAACATAAGTGATTAACCTCATCAATAAAAAGTATTGGTCCATGAATAGTACGATATATATCTCTAGTTTCAGAGCCATAAGGACTATTGAATACTTCTGTTCTTACTTCCATATCTACCCATTGACCATTAAATAAATACTGAGTATGATCTAAAGGATTCAATAATTCAATATATATATCTTGGACATCTGAACTTCCCGTAGTAGAAGTCCATGCCCCATCCTTACTAGCCCCTATTAATATAAATGGACCAATGGCAGGCATCATCATTCCAACAGCATCAATTCCAGCACCATGCAAACCCATCTCAAGTACAATTTGTGGAATTGTATGTCCCATTTGGGGGCCTCCTAATTGCATAGCATTTTTAGTTGTTGTTTTTTTAGGATTTACAATCCATGCGTTACTTCCAAATTTTATAGGTAAACCAAGTGATTCGAATAGATTATTTTGACCCATTTGTATTTCATTATATTCTTTGTTGAGTTCTATTACTCCTAATGGGAGGGAAAGAGAATTCCCAATCACATTACTAGCTTGGTATTGACCTTCACTACTAGGAATTGTCGTTTCTGCACCAGGATCCTGTTGTGGAAAGAGATCATTAAATATAAGCCATGCTTCTTCATCAGTATACATTGATTTAAGTGTTTCTAATCCGGACCAATAGTCAAGCTCATTACCTCCTGTTCCACCAAACCTCCAAGCCATCATAACTGTAATAGCCATACAATCCTCAACGCTAAAGGGTACAATTGGGGGAGGCATCATCCCAAATTGAAGATATTCAATAGGGATAAGAGAAAGATCACCATTTAAACAAGCATCTATAGCTTCTGAAATATAAAAATTAATCCCATCAACGTATGCCAATATCATTTCTTTTAATCGAGCACTAGGATCAATGGGAACCCACTTATCAAAGATCTCTCGCAATTCTTCTCTACTATACCATAATCTTCTTGTATTATAATCACTATCTATACTAGCTAAACCTAGCTCAGCTAAACTACCAAAAGCTTGCCTTCTTAGCAGATCCCCTTGCCAGAGTCTATCTTGTGCCATTGCGTACCCTGCTCCAAAAGCTAATTCCTCTTTTGTCCTCGCAAAAACATGGGGAACTCCATAATTATCTCTAATAATTGTAATTTTTTTACGTCCCCTAAATTTTCCATTGGAACAGGCTGAAACCATTGGACTTAAAGAAAATATTATTAATATGGATAAAAATGCAATCCACAATCTTTTCTTCATTTTATTAGATCACTTCTTTTTGGATATACAATTAAGGCAAATTATTGCCAAAGTTTTATTTTGTACATTTATATTTAAATTTTTTTGTCGACAAATTAAGGAGTGATTCTATCCCATTTTCTTCCCTATTTGACCTCAAGAACCTCTAAACTTTTAATGAATCTGTTCATATAATTAAGTAGTATTAAATACAAAGAGAAAAAAGTGAAAATAAATGCCAACTTCAAAAGAGTTCATTGAAATGGATAATAAATATGCTGCTCATAATTATCATCCTATTCCCGTGGTAATTTCGAGAGCAGAAGGAGTTTATGTTTACGATCCAGAAGGTAAGAAATATTTGGATTGTTTATCAGCATATTCAAGCCAGAATGCGGGGCATTGCCATCCTGAAATAGTAGCTACTCTGAAAGAACAAGCTAGTATAGTTACATTAACATCACGAGCTTTTCATAATAATATGATGGGACCTTTTCTTAAAATGTTAGCCGAAGTCGTTGGTCCACACATTAATGACCCCACAAATTCGGGAATTATGAGTCTTCCAATGAATACAGGCACGGAGGCAGTTTCTACAGGCTTAAAAGTGGCAAGAGCATGGGGCTATATAAAGAAAAAAATTCCAAAGAATGAAGCGGTAATAATTGTCTGTCGAGATAACTTCCATGGTCGAACAATAACCATTGTAGGTTTTAGTTCAGATATTTCAGCTTCACGATATTATGGTAATTTTGGACCCTATACGCCTGGTTTTAAGATTATACCTTATGGAGATGCAGAAGAATTAGAAAATACAATCCTCGAAATAGGTCCAGAAAAAGTAGCTGCATTTTTGATGGAACCCATCCAAGGAGAAGCCGGAGTAAAAGTACCTCCAGAAGGATATTTGAAGGAAGTTAGAGAAATATGTTCAAAATATAATGTTTTGATGATTTTAGATGAGATTCAAACTGGTTTTGGCAGAACTGGAGCTTTTTTTGCGTGTGATCACGAAGATGTGAAACCAGATATGCTTCTCTTAGGGAAAGCTCTTGGAGGAGGAGTATATCCTGTTTCTGCATGTGTTACTACAAAAGAAATTATAGGTCCTGATGTTATAACTCCGGGAACCCATGGCTCAACATTCGGAGGAAATCCATTAGCGGCTGCAATAGGAATGAAATCAATTGATATTCATTTACGCGAGAATCTTGCTGAACGTGCAAAAGAAATGGGAGCATACTTCATAAAAAGATTAAAGGAAATAGCTGAAAAAAAGACTAAAATACCTATAAAAGAAATTAGAGGAAAAGGATTATTAATTGCAGTTGAATTTATGGAAGACGCTAGACAAATTGTAGAAGAACTCAAAGATAATGGGATTTTAGCAAAAGATACTCATTCTACAACAATTAGATTTGCCCCACCTCTAGTCATTACTAAGGATGATATCGATTGGGCAATTGATATTATTGAGAAAGTATTTGTAAAGTCTTAAAATTAATTATCTTTATAAATATAAGTTCCTGCCTTACCTTCTAGAGCTTCTTTTATTTTTTCAATTGATGTAATAATAGCTTTTTCTCCACCTGATTCCAAAAAGTTGATCAACGCTTGAATTTTAGGACCCATACTTCCAGCTGGAAAATGTCCTTCTTCTAAATATCTTTTAGCTTCAGATATCGATAATTTATCGAGTCGTACTTCTTTTGAAGTACCATAATTAAGTGATACTTTCTCGACATCAGTAGCTATGAGTAATATATCCGCTTCTATTTGTTCAGCTAATTTAGAACTAGCTAGGTCTTTATCTATGACCGCTTCCACACCGTATAGCTTCTTTTTCTCTTTAATCACAGGAATTCCTCCTCCACCACATGCAATTACAATCCAACTTCCTAATTCCATCAATTTCTTAATTTCCCGCCATTGATAAATTTTTATGGGTTTAGGTGAAGGAACAACTTGACGCCATCCTTTTGAAGTCTT
>JBHLLI010000140.1:0-6555 GCA_048885765.1 Candidatus Hermodarchaeota archaeon | reverse complement strand
TTCTTAATTTCCCGCCATTGATAAATTTTTATGGGTTTAGGTGAAGGAACAACTTGACGCCATCCTTTTGAAGTCTTAACTTGACCTGGTTTAGTACGAACCGGATATGCAGGCCCGATTGGTTTAGTTGGGTTTTTAAAAGCCGGATCTTCTTGATTAACCTTTACATAAGTTAGAACTGTTAAGAAAAGCTTTTCTTCATCAAGTCCTATTTTCATAAGTTCTTCATCCAACGTACTTTCAATCATAAAACCTATTTGCCCTTGAGTTTCTGCTACTAATATCTGTAATGGTCTTTTTGACACAAATTCGGTAGCTTCTTGCTGGAGTAGAAGGTTTCCTACTTGTGGACCATTTCCGTGAGTGATGACAATATTATATTCTTTTGCTAATTCTGCAATTTGACCAATTGGCACTCTAAGATTCCTAAATTGCTCTTCAGTGGTTCCTTCTTCTCCAAATTTAATTAGTGCATTTCCACCTAGAGCAACTATTAGCGTCTTCATAAAAGGTTATTCACTTATTCAATAGAAAAATAAAACAATTTTGCTTTTTATTTAAAATTTGTTTCAGGTATAAGATTATTATTGGATAGCAGACTCAGATAAAAATGATTCAATAAGGAGATTTTCTAGCACTGGGATGTCTTTTAGTTGAATTTCCTGATTTGTCTGATAATATTTATTAAAAGTTTGCCATAAAATATCATCGCTCGTAATTTTATCAATGAAAGCCTGAATTTAATTTAACACAAATTTAAGAAGAAAAAAAATCTTTAGAATGGATGAGAATTAGTTTAGGTGAGGTTTTTTGAAAAACGAATTATCTAAAATTATTCCTCCACTCCTCCTTTTAAATTGATAAATTATCTGTTTTAATTCCATCTGTTTTCTATTTTTTTATATCATTTTTTAAATAAGAAATAACCGTAGGCTATCGCTAATATTGTATGAATAACTATGACAAACCAAAGCATTAGATTTGTTAGATCACAGAAAATGAAATGAAATATATCCATGAGTAAATAAACTATAAACAGGAAAAGGATTATAGATCGCCTTGCGGTGGAAGTTTCTTCATTTCTAACGGCAAAAGTAAGAATACTGATCCCAAAAACGGCAATTCCAAAAAATCTAAAAGCAGTAGGCCCATCAGATGCGGCAGAGAAACCTATCATAGTCATTAAGATGTCAGGAATAAACATGAAACCTAGACCAAAAATTAATGCTAAGATGGAATTAAATATAAATATATATTTTATTTGGAACTTCATTTTTATTACCTCTTTTACAAATATTCACTATATAATTCTTTAGCCGTTCCATATTAATGAGAATATAGGACGGCTTATCATTTTAATAAATGGGTTGGCTCATATTTAAATGTATTGATCGTTTATATATTAATAGTAAAAAAATTAGAAAATATTAAGAAATTATAACCCGTCTTATCCATAAATTTTTAGAACTATTTTATTTATGTTCACAATTATTAATTAAGAATGACTGTTTGATTATATTGGAGGAAAAGATGAATAAAAATAAAGAAAAAAATTTCAATAATTTATCTAACAAACAAAATCTATACAAAGATGTAATAATTGAACAAGATTGGACACAATTAATAGATAAACATAAATTACGTTACGAAATTTGGATGATTCTTAAATTACATAATCAATTAAATGTCACAGAAATCTCCCACCTAGTAAAACAAAGTAAATCTACTGTGTCTAGAGTAATGATTCAGATGGAGAAAGATGGTCTCGTTAAATCAAGAATAGCGAAAAAGAAAAAAGGTGAAGGAGTAAAAATTCCACCAAGATTCTATCGAATAAATGAAGAATATAGAGAAAATATACTACTTAATATGGAGGAATTAGGACATACTAAAGATCCCACTGAACTTCAAAAATTCTATCTTTCTAAAATTAAAAATTATAGAAATTATATCTATAATTACCATAAATTACTTGATCTCCTAACTCCTTTATTAAATATTTTTGAAGATCAATTGGATGATATAGAACGTGCAAAAAAAATATTTGAAATGTATCTTTCTGGTGAAAATGAACCTTGGTTTAATATTCTCTATTTTGATCATGAACATTTCAAAGAATTCTTAGATATTCGATTAGAATATCTATTAAAATTAGAGAAACTAGCAAGAGACCAAAAACTAAATACAGATAATGCATTCGTTTTTATTGACGCTTCAATACCTTTAAAAGCTATATTTGATTTGAAAAAAGAGCTATATTCAAAGAGTCAATAGTCATAATGATATTTGAGACAGCTAACCTCAAAAGAAAAATTATTTTATATTAATTCAAACTTATTTCTTATTAGTCCAATATTCTTTTAGATTTCAAAATCTATTATTATTTTTGAGATATGGCGAGTTCTATCAATAAAGCTTTATTATTTGCTGAAAAACTTAATGAACAAGGTAAATATGAGGATGCTCTCCAGTTCATATTTGATCTTGAACAAAAGAGAGATCTTTCTCCATTTGAACAACTTTCATGTAATCTCATTAAAAGTTCAGCCATGGTAATGTTAGGACGACATAATAAAGTTATTAGTCTTGCTGAACGAATAGCTCAAGAAAGTCAAAAACTTGGAAAAAAATTACATATAGTTGATGCTTTCATTCTTAAAAGTAGAGCTTTATATTGGCTCGAGAGATTGGATGAGGGGCTAGATCTCCTTGAACAAGGTGATAGATTACTAAAAACTTTAACTGATAAATCTTCATTAGAAATTAAACAAAGGGAGGCTTGGATAGCTTGGGTTAGAGGTGTAATCTATCATTATAAAGAAGAACCGGTTCTACAAATTAAATATTTAGAACAGAGTCTTAAATTGGGAAAAGAAACTGGTAATAACGAAATAATTTTCAAATGTCTTATGCTATATGGGTACTATTATAGGTCTCAAGGTGAATTTAATCGTGCAATATTTCATATTAACCGTAGTCTTGAAATAGCAAAACTAATGAAAAATCAAAATATCGCTGCATACAGTTTTACCAATCTTGCTCATATATATTATGAAAAGGGTGAGTTAGATAATTGTGCTAAATATATAAAGAAAATTTATAAGATATATAAACAAACTAATAATAAGCGACATTTTAGTAGTTCTCTAAATACTCTTGGAAATATATATATGCAAAAGGGAGAATCCAGTCGAGCTTTAAGATATTTTGAAAGAAGTTTAGCCATATTTAAAGAAATTGGAGCAATTTTTGGTATTTGTGGGGCTCTCGATAGTTTAATTTTTTTAACACTTAAAGAGGGTGATTTTAAACAAGCTCATATCTATTTTAATCGTTTAAAACAAATATATAAAGAAGAAAAAAATAAAAAAATCGTTAGTTTATTATTTAAGTTTAACAAAGCCCTGATACATAAAAAAGATCCGCAAGTGTGTAATCTATCTCTTGCTAAAAACTTATTAGAACAAATAATAAATGAAGAGATTATAAGTTTTGAAGTTTATGTTGATGCTTTGCTCGAACTTTGTGATGTATACTTAATTTCTCTAAGAGATACTAATGAACTAAAAATACTCGATATTATA
This sequence comes from Candidatus Hermodarchaeota archaeon, assembly GCA_048885765.1. GTDB lineage: Archaea > Asgardarchaeota > Lokiarchaeia > Sigyniarchaeales > SOKP01 > Loki-b32. Next base: position 2,971 of record JBHLLI010000140.1, on the reverse strand, counting down.
CACACTTATGTAAAAAAAATAATAGAGATTGCGAAAAAAATTCACTCATATTGGTTATTAGCAGAAATATACCTTCTACAGGCTAAATTAGAATTAATCACCTTAGATCTAAGCAAGGCTCAGCAAAGCTTAATTGAAGCTTTTCAAATATCTGAAAAATATAATCTTAATTTATTAAAGTTGAAAATTTTAAAAGAGCAAGATGAATTACAAACTCAAATCACTAAATGGGAGAATTTTAGATATTCAAAAGCAATTATAGCAGAACGTATTGAATTCGCTCGTGTAGATGAACAACTAATTCAAATGCTCAGGAAACGTTTATCATTGGAAAAAATTGCTTTTTGAAGAGTGAAGTTTTAAAACCTTTAATTGTTATTAAGCTCAATTAAATTACTTACTTTTATGTAATTTCCAAATTAAAATAAAGAACTTATTTCATCAAGTCTATCTTGATGAACCCGTTTTCTTATTCCTTAAATAAAAAAGAAGTATTGATACTATAACTGGACTAAAGCAAATAAATCCTATCGTGATATCAGAGTAAAGATTATTAAATGGGTTCATAGGATCTGTGTGATAAATAAATAATTCATCATAATCAGAAAATCCATCTCCATCAGAATCCCGTCTATTTGGGTTTGTTTTATACGTGAAAATCTCTTCATAGTCCGAAAGAATATCATCATCAGAATCCCCGTTGTTTGGATTTGTACAGTAAGTGAAAATTTCATCATAATCAGAAATTAAATCATCATCAGTATCATTTTTAATTGGACTTGTATTATAAACCTCAACTTCCAAGCCATCAATAATACCTTCATTATCTGTGTCGTTATCTAGAGGATCTGTAAAATACAATGTATTTTCATTATAATCAGAAAGTCTATCGTTATCACTGTCTATGCCAAATTTTACTAAAATAATGTCCCAATCCCAATTAGGCATATTAATAGTTTCTCCTGCTGCGAAGATTTCATTTGAGGATATTAAAGTCATCTTGAAATACCCCTCTTGATCATTTATTCTCCAGGTTCTATTCCATAATTGCTGCCCTATATCATTGTATTTAAGAAGTAAAAGGTTATTATCATTACTATTAATATAGCGAGTGCATATAACAAAAATATCGTCATTTTGATCAATTACAATATCGTTACCTTCTCCACGTACTTGTACCTGTTTAAACCAAAATTCATTATTAGAATGATTATAACAAAGAAGTAAGGGGACCATATATGGTGATGTATAAGTCTCTATAAACCCTGTTATATATATGTTATCATCAGAATCAAGATGAATAGCATTTCCACATCCATATCGATATCTTTGAAGTGGGAAATCACAACAGCCAAATCTACCATATGGTGAACTCCAAGTGACATTCCATAATATATTTCCGGTCCCATTAAATACAACAATAGGTACATCAGCATTATTCATCATATCAGCTGAATTATAATAACTATTGGTTACACCTGTTACTATAATATTATTTGAACTATCTATTGCCAGATCATAACCAATATTAGAATATAGACCATTCCAAGTTGAATTCCATTGTTGTTTTCCTGAATTATTCAATTTCATCAGAATTATACTATCATAATACGTAGTATATTTCCTTATTCTACCAGTAATATAAATATTATCTGAATTATCAATGACAATACCATTAAATTCAATATCAAAACCGTCTAAACCTAAATTTTCTTGCCAGATAATATCTCCAGAGTTATTTAATTTAAATAAATGTGTATCAACTACTATAAACAAATTATTTTCTGAATCTATTGAAATTGAGGCTTCTGAATAGGAAGAATGATTAATAAATTTATGATGGATTAAATCTCCAGAACGGTTATATTTTAAAAGAACTAGTGTGTCACCCAGACCGATTGATCCAAGTATATAAATATTATTCATTGAATCATTTTGAATATCATAGCTAGAATCATATTTCGAAGCCCCCCATGTGTTATACCATTCCCAAGCCAAAGAAATATGATCTGGACTTTCTAAACTTAATTTTGAAGGTATATTTTCAAGATTATTATCATACCGATAAACTAAATTAAAATTTAGTGATACTAAGTTAATCGAAATAAAACATAAAATTCCTAGCTTCAAATAGTAATAATAATTGGATTCTTTTCTACGAGAATTCATTTTTTAAATGAATTTTTGAGTTTTTGTTGTAATATGATAAATAGCTATATAATAATTTTGATAAAGTAAGGTAAAAATTATGATATTTAAACCATTTAATTACATTTTTTCTCTTAAAAAGAGCATTATAGCCTTCTGGATATGTAGTCTATTTTCAGCCTCATCAAATACTATTGATTGAGAACCGTCAATTACTTCTGCGGTTTGTTCATATCCTCTCATAGCTGGCAAACAATTCATAAAAACTGCATCTGGTTTTGCAGCTTTCATCACTGACGCTGTAACTTGAAAAGGCATAAATGCTTTTTTCCTTACTTCCTCTTGATCTTGTGGTATTCCATAACTCATCCAGCTATCAGTATATACAATATCAGAATCTCGAGCAGCTTCTAATGCATTATGTACTACTCTTATTTCAGCACCAGTATTTCTAGATAATTCTGCAACCTCATCTAATACTGCTTGTTCAGGTGAATAAGCTGGAGTGTCAGGACAAGCAACATCCATCTTCCATCCAAAAATAGCACATATTCTCATTAGATCATATGTAACATTATTAAAAGCATCGCCATAGTAAGAAAGTTTCATATTCTCTAAGCTATTCTTTTTCTCTTTAATTGTTTGGAAATCTCCTAGAATTTGACAGGGATGTGCGTAATCATCCAACATATTTATTACAGGGACATCGGCATATTTAGCTAAATCCCAAATATCCTGCCGCTTGTATACGCGAGCTGCAATTATGTTTACAAATCGAGATGCAACCTTAGCAGTATCTGATATATTTTCCTTTTTACCCAAA
>JBHLLI010000139.1:0-10278 GCA_048885765.1 Candidatus Hermodarchaeota archaeon | reverse complement strand
ACGAATTAAAAACTACTTTAACATCAATTTATTGTTTTTCTCAAATATTATTACAGAAAAAAAACGAATTAAGTGATGATGGAGTCTCGAGTATTATAGAAATTTTATATGAGGGGAGTGTACGTCTTAAAAATTTGATAGATGATCTATTAAACACATCAAGGTTAGATACTGGTAAATTAGAGATAATTAAGAAAAAAGAAAATTTAGTCAGCATTATTGAAAATAGCATTAGAGAAATGATGTATTTAGCTAAGAGTAGGGATATAATAATAAATAGTATACTACCAGACGAGTTATTCTTTGAGGTAGATAAATTAAGGCTTGAGCAGGTGATTATTAATTTATTATCCAATGCCATTAAGAATACACCTAGGGATGGAGTGATTTCAATTAAGCTTTATGGTTTAGAGAAGAATATTAATATTGAGGTGATGGATAACGGAGTTGGTATCACAAAAGAGGAGAAAGAGGTGCTATTCAAAAAATTCGGTAAAATTGAAAGGTATGGAAAGGATTTAGATGTTGACATTGAAGGTGCTGGATTAGGTCTATTTATTTCAAAAGAACTCGTTGAATTACATGGTGGAGAAATTTCAGTCGAATCTGAAGGAAGAAATAAAGGAGCAAAATTTATTGTTCGACTTCCAAAAGATAATTAGGAACTATTATTTTAGAGTTGGAAATTTTCTTCCTTCCTATAAATTATATTAACAGATTTACATTTTCTATTAAAATAACCACTATTAATTTTATTTTTACAACCCTAATACTTCATAAGTTGTATATATTTTTCTTTCTATTGCATTCATAATAAACTTAATTGCTGTTATAGCACCAGAAGCAAAACAATTTCTGCTATGTGCTTGATGTTTGAGTTCAATACGTTCTCCTGATCCTGCATATAAAATGGTGTGATCTCCCACAATATCACCAGCTCTGATGGAATGTATTCCTATTTCATTTTTAGCACCTATTTGTCTTTTATTTGGGCCTTTACCTCTTCCAAACTTAGCAACATCTTCTATTTTTACCCCTAAAGAATTGCTAATATTCCTAGCAAGAGTAAAAGCTGTTCCTGACGGAGAATCGAGCTTACGATGATGATGAGCTTCTAACACTTCAATATCCCAATCACTTAAATAATTTGTCAATATTGATACCATTTTAAAGAGTACATTAACACCAGTAGCCATATTAGATGAAATTACTGCTGGAGCATTATAGCGTTTTATATGGCCTTCCATCTTTATGAAAAAATCATTTGATAATGCTGTTGTACCGATAACACATCGTATTCCATTTTCGACACATTTTATACAATTAATTTCGGTAGCCTTTGCCACAGTAAAGTCAACTGCTACATCTGGGCGAGTTTCATTGATCACTTTTTGTAAGTCTTTAATGTCAGTTATTCTGATTTTATTTGGATCATTCACACCTATAATAAAACCTAATTCCTCATCAATATGAGAAATATCACACGCAGCTACAACCTCAATTTCATCATCCTCAAAAGCTAATTTAGCTATTAACCTACTAGTGTTTCCCGTTGGTCCTAAAATAAGCAATTTAATCAAATTACATATACCTCCTACTTCTAAATTAAAGCTAATCCTCTTAATACATCTATTATTTTATTTTGATTCATTTCTAACGGTGGTGTAAGAGGCATTCGCATCCTTACATTCATTAATCTCATTACACTTGCAGCAAATTTTACAGGACCAGGATTAGTTTCAATGAATAGAACTTTGAATAAATCATAAAGTTGTAATTGCATATTTCTTGCTTTCTCCCAGTTATTACTTAGCATAGCACCTGTAAATTCCACCATCTTTGAAGGAATAATATTAGAGGCGACACTTATTACTCCCTTTCCACCTAAAGCCATAATATGATATGTCATGCTATCATCACCACTCAGGACAATAAAGTCCTCTGGAGTTGTTTTAATGATCTTAGTAATCTGATCAATATTTCCACTTGCACATTTAATCCCTATTATATTATCTTTTGTGGCAGCTAATTTAGAAACTGTTTCAGGTTCTAGGTTTCTACCAGTACGACTTGGAACATTATATAAAATCATCGGAATAGACACGGAATCTGCTATGGCAGAAAAATGGTCTATTAAAGAATGTTGAACTGGTTTGTTATAATAAGGTACTACCACTAATATTCCATCAGCTCCAGCTTTTTCAGCATACTTAGATAAGGATATAGCTTCTTTTGTTGAGTTGCTACCAGTTCCTGCTAAAACAAACGGATCTTTACTGCTTTTACTTGCTTCATCGATAGCAATATCCATAGCGACGTGATGCTCATCATGAGACATAGTTGCACTCTCTCCAGTTGTCCCCATCGTTAAAATTTGACAACCATTATCAATTTGGAATCGAATAAATTCACGATATTTTACTTCATCTAAATCTAAATCTTGTTTAAATGGTGTGATCATAGCAGTTATTACATTTTTCAATTTATCTATATTGGTCATTAGAATCCTCGTTATTCTTTTTAATCCATAATTTAAAGAATTTATTAGTAAATTTCGTATATAATACTTTTTAATAGTAGTCTAATGTATAGTTTTGAATTATACATATAGCATTCATATTTAAAGAAAAAATTTTATTATGAGGTAGTATGAAAATAAATTTATTAGATAAGTTCCAAGGTTGCTTATTAGGTGTAGCAATAGGAGATACTCTGGGACATCCTTTTGAAGGGAAGCTCCGGACCAAAATATATTCATACTTTGATAATTTTGAAAGTTTTCTTCAGAAAAATAAAGATATCTTTAGAACATATACAGATGATACTCAATTAACATTGCATCTCGCTGATGCAATAATTAAAGGTAATGGTTTTAAACTCGACTATATTATCAGAGAATTTATAAATTGGTTAGATGATCCTCCTATTGGTCCTGGTTACGGGTGTATTTCTTCTATTCGTAAACTCAGATATGGAGTTCCATGGGAGCAAGCCGCTTCAAATTCTGGAGGAAATGGTACAACTATGAGGATTGCCCCGATTGGGCTATTTTACTCTATAGATCCTAAAGGTCTAAAAACTACTGCAATAAAATCAAGCATTATTACTCACTCTCATCCAGCTGCCTCAGCTGGTGCAGTTGTTATTGCTAGTGCTATAGCATACCTTATTGATAAAAATCCCGAAACGGGATTCTCTGTTGATGAATTCTTTAATGTGTTGACTAGTTCTATTTCAAATTCTCAAGATGAGATATGGAAAGAATTTGTTGAAATTTTATTAAAATTGAAATCGAATTTGGATATGCCAATCGATTCAGGGCTAATCAAATTTTCTCAAGTTGGAGTTAAGTCTCCATATTTTATTGAAGAATATTTAGGTCAAGCCTTCGTTCATCCTTATACAATAAGTACTGTAATATGCTCAATTTTTATTTTCCTAAAAAAATTGTCATCTTTTAAAGAATGTATTTTCGAGCTTGCAACTGCTGGGGGGGACAGTGATACTGTGGGAGCAATTGGGGGAAGTATGGCTGGTGCCTATTTTGGTATGCAAAAAATTCCAGTGGATTTAATTAAATTAGTTAAAAATTATAAGCATATTTCAAGAACTAGCGAGGAACTCTATGCTATATTTGAAAAAAGATATTTAAAAAGCACCTTTTAATTTTTTAAAAAATTTTCTTAAACTTTCTAAACAAGAATTACAAAATGCAGAAGGCTTATTATCTGTATCAGTTATAAAGTTTGAAAATCGCATGATGCAATATTTACGACAATGAGGTAAACCGAATGTATGCCCTAGTTCATGTATAGCTTCTTTTAAGGTTCTTTGTTCGAAAAGAATCTCATCGTCAGGTCTCCCATAAAATATTTCTCTGAGTCTTGTTATTGAAATCAAAGCTCCAACTGGGTACTTTGGATTGTCTTGTTTTGGTTTATTTGCTCGTCCTAATAAGAAATTGAAAGAATTTGAATAGATATCATGGTCTATTATTCCTAATGATCGGAAGTAAGGCTTATTCTGGATATTTAAATTGATTTTCTTCAATAATTTTAAGGCATTATATCGTCCTCGATTTATATTATAATCTGAATTTTCAATAGGAATTATTTCTTTAAAAGAATCTACAGAGATTTTAAATTCTTTAAAGCTAAGCTCTAATTTAATTTTTAACTTGTCTAAAATAGATTGATCTACTTGTCCGATTTTTACTAAACCAATTTTTTTTTTCATTTTACTTATGAAAAAAGAGGAATTTATTTATTATAAGAATATCATTCATGCTAACTATTAAATAAAAAACTTACTTCTACCTTATTCATAACGATCCAATTTATGCAATTTTGTAAAGAATATTATCTCGGGTTGGGCAATATTGTTCAAAATTGATAGTTTTTTAAAAGATCCCTTAGAAAAATATCAATATCTAATCAACAATATTTTGGACGTTATTGCTGAAATTAATTTGGATGGAACTTTCACCTATATTAGCCCAAGAGTGTATGATATTTTTGGATATATGCCAGAAGAAGTACTTGGTAAGCGATTTTTCAGTTATATACATGTTGAAGATATGGAGAAGCTGATGCAAGCATTTGAAAAAGCAGCTAAAGGTGAGGAAATATTATCTATAGAATATCGAGTTAGACATAAAGATGGGCATTATATTCCAGTTCGAGCAAAAGGTTCTTTAGTAAAAATAAATGATAATGTAAAAATTGTTGGTGTATTGAGAGATATTTCTCAACAAAAAATCACTGAATTAAGACTAATTGAATCTGAAAATCAATTTAAGGAGATAACAGAACAATCTTTTATGGGAATTTGTATTATTCAGAACTCGAAAATTGAATATATCAATAAAACAATAACTAAAATGTTAGGTTATTCTGCTGATGAGATTAAGAATTGGTCAATGAAAGAATTCTTTAATGTTGTTCATCCTGATGATAAGGAGCTTGCTATAACTCGATTAAGTCGAAGGCAACAAGGAATGATTAATGATGATCCTTCTCGAGTTTACAGAATTTTTACCAAAGATGGTAACTTGAAATGGATGGATATTTATTCTAAGGTAATTAAATATCAAGGAAAAGACGCCATTTTAGCTACTCTCGTGGAAATTTCTGATAAAAAAGAAACAGAAAATTTTTTAGAAGAATCGGAAGAAAAGTATAGAGAACTTTTTAATAATATGAATAGCGGTGTTGCGGTCTATGAAGCTGTTAATGATGGCGAAGATTTTATCTTTAAAGATTTTAATTTAGCAGGTGAAAGAATTGATAATGTATCCAAAGAAGATCTTATAGGTAAAAAAGTTACTGAGATGTTTCCAGGTGTAAAGAAATTTGGCCTTTTTGATGTATTTCTGAGAGTTTGGAGAACAGGGATGTCAGAAATCCACCCTATCGCCCTTTATGAGGATGAGAGAATTAAAGGGTGGAGAGAAAATTATGTATACAAATTACCTTCTGGAAATATTGTGGCAGTTTATGAAGATGTTACCGAACGTAAGATAGCTGAGCAGAAATTGATGGATTCTGAAAAATTGTATCGTATGATTTTTACAGGAGCAAGTGATGCTATAGCAATATTAGATCATGAAAAAATCATAGATTGCAATGATAAGACGGTTAAATTATTCGGATATTACGATAAAACTGAGATAATTGGGCTCCCTCCATGGAAAATTTCCCCTCAGAAACAGCCAGATGGAAAGGATTCAACCGAGAAAGCTAATGAGTTAATTGAAAAATCTATTTCAGGAGAGTCTCAAAGATTTTACTGGAAGCATCTTAAAAAGGATAATACTCTTTTTGATGCAGAAATATCTCTAAGTAGTTTCAAATTAGAGAATAAAGAATACATAATGGCTATTATTAGAGACATAACCGAGAGAAAAAAAGCAGAACGAGAATTACGAGAGATAAGCCAATTAAAAACAGAATTACTCGAAAGGACTTCACATGAATTAAAAACTCCACTTATTTCAATTAAAGGTTTTACTGAATTATTATTAGATTTACATAAGGAAAAATTTGATGATGAAGTCTTCTCAATATTGGGGGAGATAAAACATGGAACTGAACAACTCGAGACGCTTATAAATAGACTACTAAACACTTCATTATTAGAATCAGGACAGATTCAATTTAATCCGAAGCAAGAGGATTTATCATTTTTATTAAGATATTGTATAAACAATTTACGCGGTCTAGCAGAAACAAGAAATCATTACTTATCTCTTAATATACCTGACAAAATGATACTTAATTTTGAAAAAGAGAAGATTTATGATGTATTTTCACATCTAATAATCAATGCGATTAAATATTCTCCTCCTTATGGAGAGATTAAAATAACTGCTAAAAAAACCAAAGAATTTGTAATAGTTTGTGTTCAAGATAATGGAATTGGGTTATCTCAAGAGGAACAACAGAAGATTTTTAAACAGTTCGGAAAAATTGAACGATATGGCAAAGGATGGGATATTGGTATCGAAGGAACAGGAATGGGATTATATACCTCAAAAAAAATTGTGGAATTACACGGAGGAAAGATTTGGGTTGAATCTGACGGAAGAAATAAAGGAGCGAAGTTTTGCTTTACACTCCCATTATAATATTGAGTAAAATGTTTCTTTTTACTATTGAATTTATAAGAATAATATGAAATTTGTTGCAAACCCTGTTGGACTTTTTATTCTCATATCTATGATTTGTGTCAATATTGATGAATATAACTATTTAATCATAATTCACTTACTAGGATAAAAACAGTTAATAATTATTCACTTCAAAATTTTTTACATGAGGGATTTAATTTGGATTATGAAGAGGCTATAAATAATCAATACGGGCAATTTAATCTTGGTATTAAAATTATTTCATTGTTAAAAAGTAAAGGGATCGAAGATACAAGTTTAGTTCAAGAGATTCTTGCTCCCATTGAAGAGCTCCATCTTTTGGGAAGAAAAGCAACTTTAGAACTTGCTCAAGAAGTTAATATAGATAAGAACATGAAAATACTTGATGTTGGATCCGGTTTAGGGGGATCTGCTAGAACTTTAGTTTCAAACTTCGGGTGCAACGTGATAGGAATAGATCTTAGTGAAGAATTTTGTCATGCTGCAGATCTTATTAATGAGTTGCTTGGATATGCTGGTAATATAGAGATTCAAAAAGGAGATGCATTGAACATGCCTTTTGATGATAATAGTTTTGATATTACCTTTATTCAATATGTCTCAATGAATATCAAGAACAAGAAGCGTTTAATCTCTGAAATTTACCGCATCCTCCGCCCACGAGGACGTTTCGTGATCCATACAATTTGTGCGGGTTTAGTCGAACCTATACATTTCCCGGTTTTTTGGGCGGATAATCCTGATATCAGTTTCCTCTCTACTCCAGATGAACTCCACCAACTTATTAGTAAGTGTGGTTTTAAAGAACTTTTATGGAGAGATGATACTATAAGATTTCTCAATGAAATCCAGATTAGGAGATCTAACCGTTCTTCGAACACTCTTCGATCAATTTCATCGGAAGTTTGGAATTTAATCCATACTGATCCTAGGATAAAATGGAAAAATGGTATAAGAAACCTGGAAGAAGAAAGAACAGTTGTATATCAAGGAATATTTGAGCATAAATAATGTTATTTTAGGGTTTTATTTTTTGCTTATAGATGGTGATTTTTCAATAAAAAATAAAAACCTAAATTATGAACGGCAAAACTTTTTTAGAATATTAGTTTTTTTTATCTATACTAGCTTATAAATGAGATTACTCAATTAATTTCTAAAATAGGACATAATATCACCTAAAAGTTAAGGAAATAAACCACAACGTAAGGGAGGGTGGTCTAGACTGGTATGATTCTTGGTTTGGGACCAAGGGGTCGGGGGTTCAAATCCCTCCCCTCCCATTTTTTATTTATAATTGAAAATTAGTTGATTCTTGAACTTCTAACGATTCTTCTATACTAAAATAATTTTCAGCAATTAAATCTTGAATGGAGGAAATGAGTGATAACATTATTGCTGGATTATCAGAAGTGATTTTATAATATACATTGATTCTGGTTATTAATGTATAAGTTATTTGGTCTTTAAAGAAATTTAAAATTCCTTGAATATCAGGATCAAAATCTTTATGCTTTTGGATCCACGCTATAATAGTCTTATTATTATCTCTTTTATTAGATTTCACTTTAGTTTTTATAATCATAATTTCTTTTACTCTAATTTGAGATATTTACATATGGTTAACTTAACATATTTATAACTTAAAATATTTAAAGAGAAAGGATTTATCTGGTTTAAAAGAATTTCAAATTTACAGTGATTTTTTAGGTTTTCGAATTATCCATAACTTAATCAATGCAATTCCTAGCCAACCAAATCCAATAAACATTACAATGTATTTTATAAGAGCAAAACATGAATGAGTTATTGCCCAGATATCTGGAAAACCTAAAGGATCGGTAAGCATTAGCAATATAAATATATTTTCGATTGCATCACATAAAGGAGCTATAATTGTAAGAGGGATAAGGATGAAACTAATTCTTCTCCAAATTGTTCTATGATTAAATTTACGAGCAATTATTAATCCAATACAAAAAAAAATACCCCCATAACTTAACATAAAGAAGTAATCTAGTATGTTAGCAATTCTATACAATTCTATGTTAGCGCTAGTGTTAAATTGTTTTATCAGTTGTCCACTAAAAGAGAGTTGGCTTTCAATAAAACTTACGGGATAAGAGATTGTAAATAAGTAAGTCATTATAGGATAAATAATGAGGAGAATTATTATACAAATGATTAAGAAATTTTTTAGTGCTTTAGTACTAGGCCAATCCGATAATTTTTCTAATGACATTATTTTTAATCAATTCTTTTTTTCAGAAATTTATTCATTTCACTTTTAATTTTTTTTTTGTTTTCTCGTCCTTTATCCAATATCTAATTTTTGGAGAGCTAAGGAACGCCTGAATTTTCTCATTTAGTCGAATAAAAATATAAGGATTAAGAACGCCATTTCTTTAATTTGGTAATATCATCAGGGAGATTATCAATCCCGCCAAATTCTTTAATAACAATAGAAATTAATTTAGCTTTCCATTCTTTATTAAGGTTTGGATAAGTCATTTGATATTCACCTCCTATACTCTCACAATCATCTTCAATTATTATATCTGGTTTAGCTTCTTCAATTACGAAATTCCAATCCTTTTCTTTTGGGTAAAAAATCGGTCCTTTTGGAAAATCATATTTTTTTAAAACTATTTCATCTTTTTTAACATTTTGAAGAGAGCTATGAGAACTTAGATACAAAATCTCAGCTCCTTGATTTTGCCATGTAGTTAATTTTTTAACAACATTACCTATTGGAATATATGAAGCAAAGTCAGAAATTGAATCATCAATACCATCTATAATTTGTTGTACTATTTCATTCCTTGGAAGCCCTAAAGCCTTCCTATGCATGATACTAGTCCCATGTAGGAACACTAAAATCCTCGGTTTCTTATCAGTTAATAATTTATTTTTAATTTTTATCACTGAGAAAGAAATTTTTTTAATTCTATACCTATTTTTTCAATTTTCTTGTCTTTTATCCAATATCTAATTTTTGGCGATCTAAGGAATTTTTGAATTTTTTCATTCAATTCATTCAATTTTTCTTTATCTTCTCTAGATAACTGAGGCACAGATTCTTCTATAGTTTCTTTTACTTTCTTCACTTCTTCTTCAATTAAAGGGATTTGTAATCGTTGTTTACCTTGAATTAATGCTTTTCTAAGTATTTCTTTAATACTTTTCGTCCAACCTTGAATCCATGGATAATTTCCCTTCTTTTTAGGATTTTTTATTATTACCTCTTTTCTATCAACAACTATTAACTCATCAGGGCAAGAATTTTCACATGCTCCACAATAAAAGCATTCTTCTTCATTACAGGCAATTTTTCCATATTTAATTACATCTTCTGCACTTTCAGGAATAAAAAATGATTCTGTAGGGCAAATATTTACACATGCTTTGCAGCCTTGTGGATCACATTTATGGAGCATGTTTTTTTTAATAATTACATCTCCTTTGATAGGAGAATCAATTGAAAAACATTGAACAGGACATTCCTTTTGAATTTTAAAAAAATCTTTAATATTATTTCTATGCCTCACTGATAGACAGAGTTGGCAAATTTCACTTTTTGAGTCTTCAATGCATTTTTTCATGTCAATTTTGAAGAATTGACCGATTGA
>JBHLLI010000138.1:0-10503 GCA_048885765.1 Candidatus Hermodarchaeota archaeon | reverse complement strand
ATAGAAATTTAACACCTGAAACATTTGCTTCAAATTCATTTATTAGATTTGAAGTACATTTTTTAGAATATTCTCTAAATAAATAATAGCTTTTCCCTCCTGTAAAATTGAATGTAGTAAATTGTTTTTCTTTTGATTTCAGATTCGTTTTAAGGGAAGAGACTTCTATTTGTGTCGGAAAAGTAGTTAGAACTAATTGCTCTCCTTTTAAATATGCTAATTTCGAAAGAGTCTGTCCCATATCTATTCCTAAACTAAGCTTAGGAATTTCGTCTATTTTATCCACAAGATTTATTTTTGACATTTTAATCATTACTTAACTTAAAATTCAATTCTTTCATTATTTTATATTATTAATTTAATATATGAATTGCGAAACTACATTCTTTATGTCAAGCCAAATAAGATCAAAGAGACCAGAAGTTATTATAAGTAAAGGGGATAACCCTAAGGAAAGTCTTCTAAAGGGAATTGAACAACTTGGAGGGATAGGTAATTTTATTGGTCAAGACGATCAAGTTTTTATTAAATTTAATTTAACTCTACCAGGAGGTTTTCCAACAAACACAAACTTTGATGTGTTAAAAGAACTTATTCTGTCATGCAAAGAAGCTGGTGCAGAGAAAATATATATAGGCAGTTTTCCGATCAGGGGTATTCCAATTAAAGTTATCTCCGACTTATTAAATTTAGAAGAATATTTTAAAAATCTTGGAGCAAGTTTAGTATTTCTTGATAATAGTGATATTTACGAGAAAAAAGAAATTGACCTAGATAAATTAAAATCTGTTAAGAATGTATCATTTTCTCCCGTTGAGATAAACGGGAATGAGTTTTTTGTTCCGAACATAATTATTAATTCAGATAAATTTATATGTCTTAACCAAATTAATGTAAATCCTTTATTTACTTTGAATTTATCTTTAATAAACTTGTACTCAATTATTCCTCCGAAATATCGAATAATGGAAAAAGGAGTAAATGAAAATATTTCAATTGACCAATATAAACAAAATCTTATATCCAATATTTTAGATGCTTATGCAATTAAACGCCCTAATTTGGTTATTAATGATTTATTTTTTACTCTGGAAGGAGCTGGGCCATATATTTATAAGGATTCTAGAATAAAGACTACTAAATTAATGATTATCGGAGATAATTTAATTGCTGTTGATAAGGTCACCTTAAAAGTATTGAATTTTGATGAAAAAAATAATGACTTAATCATTGCAGCAAATAAAAGGATTATTGAAGCCCCTGAGTTCTCCGATATTAAAATTTTAGGAAATAAAATTGAAGATGTTCAGACTAACATCGAACAGTGTGTTTCAGAACTTAAAGATATTAGAGTTAAGAATTTTACCATTAATTCCGGTAATTATTGTTCAGGATGCTTTAAACAAGCTTATCATTTATTAAATTTTATGAAAACATATATGGGAAAGGATTTAAAATACAATCCGAAAAACTCTTTCTTAATTGGGGAAAATCCACCAGAACCCAGTAAAGCTAATAATTATTTAATTTTCGGAGACTGTGCTATAAATTCTACTAAAAATTATGAATTTCATAAAATAATTATTGAATCTAAAAAAAATATCCTTCAAGAGGCAAAAGGTAAACTCTTAAAAGAGTCTAAATCAAATAAAAAACCAAAAGTGAAAGTAAAACAAAATAAAAATATATTAAAGTTGCCTGGTTGTGCTCCCAGTTTTTTTAATTGTTTAGAATTGATATTGAAATATTATGGTAAGAAAGAGGTTCCTAATCTAAATATATTTACAGCTATAAATAGATTTTGGTATAATGGAGAATTAAATAATAAATTAAATCTCTGGGAGGCGCTTTAATTAATTGATCAATAGAACTTTAAAGGATAATTGGAAAAAAATTCTTGATTTTAATGCAAATAGAAAGATTCTACAGGAGCCTGAGAAAGTAAAGGAATATGTCAGAATACCTCTTACACCAATTTCTATAAATGCTAATCTTTTGTACCAATTCTTTGAGATCTTATATCCGAACTTTATTAATGACCAACAAAATATCTTGGATATAATTATAATAGAAGAGGATAAAAAAAATAAACTTCAGGCTTTATACTTATATAAAACTTCGAAGGCAGGTATTCATGAGACAGTTGAATCCCTACCAATTGATAAATTTCGAATTAAAAAAATAGAAATCGAAGCTTTTGATGAATTATTTGATAAAATACAAAAAATGATATTAAAAGAAAAGAATGTCCGAATATCATCAATCCGTTTATTTAGAGAGAAGGCTGTTGATCTGATAAATAACTATTGTGAAGGACTAGTGGATCTCTCAGTATATGAATTTTTAGAGCGGGCTATGGATTTAGTCCAAACTCTTATTAGCCAAGATTTGTTTTTAATATATCCAGAACCTATAATTATTGAATTTCTCAGAACGAGTTTTAAACTGTTAGATAGAATTAAACTCCAAGATGTATTTAAGTTTATCGAAAATCATTTCCCAGAATTCAATATTGCCATACTCATAGAAGGAAGGAGTATAAATCTAATAATTCAAGCACAAAAACAAGTATCAAAGTTTGGTAAATCCGCTTTAACACTAAAATTCCTAACTCCAGAAGAGTTAAACTTTAAACTTAGTAAGTCAGATATACCATATAACTTAAATTTAATTCAACAGCAATTAAAAACAGAAAACACATATTTCATTAAGCAAAATGATATAATATCATTTCTTTCGGACTTTTTCGAACTTTCAGTTCCATTGAAAAAAGATAAGGTATCATTTTTACTTCAAAAAGTTTTATTTTGGTTTCGAAGTTTTGAAAATCACTGGCAGATGGTTCCCCGTCCTAAAGTTTACAATACACTTATGAGATTTTTAATTCGATTATTTGGTTTTAATTTAAATCTTAGAAAACTCTCTCATTGGGCAATTCCAGATTTAATTTTCAATTATATTGATACTAATTTAGGTCTAAATTCTAAAATACTCTGTATTATAACAGATCAAGAGAAAAATAAGAATACGCAAAAAAATCAGAAGTATTTATCTAAGAGATTAATTAATCATATTGTTCTATTAAGTTTTGAAGAAAGTACCTTAACTAATGTACAAAATATTGATAAAGAAAACCTGTTATCAGAAAATAGAAATTTACTCTCTTCAATCCATGAAAAATCATCGAAAGAATTTGGGTTTATAACTAGTGTATTTGTTTTAGACAAATTTCTACTTACTAATATTATAAAATACTTCTTAGTCAACCATTCAAATGTTTCTGTACTTCCTAAGTTTAAAATGATTAAGATTTTGAAAAACGAGAAGTTTTTCAATGTTTTTCCTGAATTTCCACTTTATTTATTATTAAAAAAGAAGAGTCCAATGGCCTTAGCAAGACTATTCTTGCCAATACTCATTGATAAACATGAATTTTAACTTCATATTTATTTTATAAATCCTTTTGAAATAAGTAATTCTGCGTTTAAAATAGCTCCACCCGCCGCGCCTCTTACAGTATTATGACTTAAAGAAACGAATTTATAATCAAAAACATTGTCTTCTCTTAATCTACCGACAGTAACAGCCATACCTTTATCATTATCTCTATCTTTTTTGGGCTGAGGTCTATCTATATTGTCTAAATATATTATTGGCTGTGTTGGTGCAAAAGGTAAATCTAATTCTTGAGGAACTGATTTAAATGATGACCAAATTTTTATTATTTCTTCTTTTGGGGGTATATTTTCTTTAAATTTCATATTTACACTCGCAATATGGCCGTCTGATACCGGAACTCGCGTGCAAGTGGCACTAATTTCTATACTGTCTGTATTTTCAATCCCAGTTTTTCCTATAGACCCAAATATTTTTAATGGTTCTTTCTCTGTCTTTTCCTCTTCTCCTTCTATATATGGCACTATATTATCTATAATATCTAAAGATGCTACACCAGGATACCCTGCGCCTGAAACGGCCTGTAAAGTGGTTATGACTAATTTACTTATTTTAAATCCTGCTTCTTCTAAAGCATATATAGGAGTAAGATAACTTTGAAGTGAGCAATTTGGTTTTACAACTATAAAACCTTTTTGAAAACCTCTATTTTTTTGTTGGATTGGTATCATATTTACATGTTCATGGTTAATTTCACCAATGATCATTGGTACATCAGGAGTCGAACGATGGACTGAATTATTGCTAATTACTGGAAAACCTATGCTTGCATACTTAAGTTCTAACTCTTTAATTTCTTCTTTTATGGGCATATTTACAGCAGAAAATACTATATCAAGATCTTTAGGTATATTGTCAAAATCTTGAACATCTCTTACTTCTAGGTTTTTAACACTGTCTGGAATTGAAGTGGACATCTGCCATTTAGCTCTGACAGCCTGTTTATAAGATTTTCCAGCAGATCTAGGAGAAGCTCCAACATCAACGATATTAAACCATGGATGATTATATAATAATTTAATATAGTTTTGTCCAACCATTCCAGTAGCACCCAAGATGCTTACATTATATTTTTTCATAATAAAATCTATATACGCTAATTTTAATTTATTCTTTAGAAACTAATATTAAATTTAGATTATATTCACTATCGTTTTAAATTTTTTAATGACTCAAAAAATCTAATTTTGTTAAATTTTTATTTCTTAATATCTTTAAAAAAATTGAAATTATGAACTTATTTGATAAGCAATACTATTAATATCTTAATTAATATATGATATTTACTATGCCCGGACCTTTTGATGAGCTTGAAAAAGAGGCTGAATCCTTAGAAAGTCGATCAAAAGACGAGTTTAATAATAGAAATTTCGTGGCAGCAATTTCTTTACTCGAAAAAGCAATCGAAATTTATTCAAAGTTAGGATATCATGGTAAAATTGGCATGATCAATAAACGTATATTCCAATTGAGAAATTTAGTCAAATATGAAAAACAAGATACATTTGTGAAGACCAAATCTGAAGAAGATTTCCAAAAGAGAGCTGAAAAAATAATACAAGAAAAAACACGATATGGTGACTTAAAAATGGCAGAACAAAGAACTATCTCTCCAGATATAAAACAAAAACTTGAAAGGATTGATTTACTTTTAGATAAAGCTGAAAAAGAAGAAAAATTAGGTAAATACCCAAGAGTTTTAGGAAGATATGAATATCTTCTAGAATTATATAAATCAATACCTAAAGAGATAGTAAATTTTTCAAAAGAAATTTATGAACTTGAGAAGAAAATAGTATCAATTCGAGAAAAAACATAGTCTATTCTTTTCTATTAACCCCAAAAAAATGAGTTTTAATGAAAAATCCATTTAATGAATTCTATCACGTTCCAAATTCAAAAGAGTTTTTAGATATAGCTTTCAAAAGAGGGATGAAGAGTTCAGCTCAAGTCTCTCAGAATGCCCCAATATTAATTAAAGCAAAAAAGAAAGAATCTAAAAGGATAAAAGTTGCTATTGAAGAACTTACCAATAGAATTCAAAAAGTTATAAGAATGGTTCCAATTATTGATGAACTCCCTGATTTTTACAGAGAACTAGCCTCTATATTAGTGGATATAGATAAATTAAAACTCACTCTCGGAAAAATCAATGGTATTTTACCAGTGCTTAGAAATATCGAACGTGAATATATTAAAAAATTGAATAGAATTGAAGCACCAAAAGAGGGAGATCAATTACGAAGAGCCGCCTTCGGGAGAATCTCATCGATTATTAATAAGCAAAACGCAAATCTAGAATACCTAAATGAGATAAGAGGGCGTTTAAGAGAAATACCCTCTATTGATTATACAATGCCTTGTGTAGTGGTTGCTGGATATCCAAATGTAGGTAAAAGCAGTATAGTGAAGAATATTTCTACAAACAAAAAAATTGAAGTGAAAGAATATCCATTTACAACAAAAAAATTGAATATGGGGCATCTAGAAATCGAGAGAAGATTCGATAAAATTAAAATTCAGTGTCTAGATACACCAGGTATATTGGATCGTCCAATGATTAAAAGAAATAGGATTGAATTGCAGGCAATTTTGGCTTTGAGGTTAATTTCTGATTTAATCCTATTTATCTTTGACCCTACACCAGCTTGTGGGTATGATATTGAATCTCAAGTTGATTTATATAATGAAATTAGACTTAATTTTTCAAAAGAACGACAAATAGAAATTCTTGTTATCTTTAATAAAATTGATTTAGCTAAAGATTCAGAAATACAATATTTAAGAAATCAATTAAACCTTGATCAAAAAGATGTCTACTTAACCAATGCTCTTACAGGAGAGAATCTTGATATAATAATTAGGATAATTAAAGAAAAATTCAGAGGTAATGAATGACAATCATCGTAGGTTTGGATATCGGAGGAGCAAATACAAAAGCCGCTTTATTACTCTTTAAAGATGATACTATTAATGAGTCTTATTCCTATATAGAATACTTTCCTTTCTGGGAAAAAACTATTAAAGATATACCAGAGATGCTAATAAGAGTTTTTGAAAATTTGTTCAAATTAACTAATTTTAATCTAGAAATGATTGATAATATTGCTGTTACCATTACAGCAGAACTTTCTGATGCATTCAAAACTAAAAGAGAGGGGGTTTTACTAATTTTAGAAGCACTCAGAAAGATTATTGATAAGGAGAAATTGAGTTTCATTACCAATACATCTCAGTTCATTAACTATGAAACGGCTAAATCTAATTACTATTTAATTGCAGGCGCTAATTGGGCTTCAACTGCTTTGTTTTTGGGAGCATTTAAACCAACTTGTATTTTAATTGATGCAGGCTCGACCACTATTGATTTTATTCCTATTTTAAATTCGATTGCAGTACCGGAAGGGAAGGATGACGTTTCTCGTTTAGTAAATCATGAACTAGTTTATACGGGCGGTTTAAGAGCTACTATCCCTTCTATTACTCATCATGTTCCCTATAAAGGGAATAAAGTACGTGTTTCGTTTGAAAAATTCGCTTTAATTTCTGATGTTCATAGAATCTTAAATAATATTTCAGAGGCAGAATACATTAATGATACCGCTGATAATCGTTCTAAATCCATAGAAGATTGTTATGCTCGCCTTTCAAGAATCATTTGTACAGATATTGAAACAATTTCAAAAGAAAAATTAGACCTTATTGCCAATTTCATTTACCAAAAACAACTAGACATTATTACAAGAGAAATTGGAGCTTTTATGAAGAATCTGACGATAAGATTTAAGGAATTTGCTGACAATCCTCAATTTGTAACTACTGGATTATCAGCCGATTTTCTAATAATGAAACCATTAAGAGATTTAGGATATACTAACATTATTAATTTTGAAGAATTAACAAATATATCAGATAATATTAGCTCCTCTGCTTTTGCAGTTGCCGGAGCATTATATAACCAATTAAATAATAAAAATCTAAGAAAATGAGCAGAAAAATAGCTGTATTTAAGATAGGAGGAAAAATTTTAGACGATTTTGAAAATTTAAATTCTACTATCGCCCAATTGAATCAATTGTATGAAGAAAAAGTGTTAGATAAAATAATCTTAATTCCTGGAGGAGGTTCATTTGCAAACTTCATTCGCAAAATATA
This sequence comes from Candidatus Hermodarchaeota archaeon, assembly GCA_048885765.1. GTDB lineage: Archaea > Asgardarchaeota > Lokiarchaeia > Sigyniarchaeales > SOKP01 > Loki-b32. The sequence goes on along the minus strand of JBHLLI010000138.1, from coordinate 2,892 downwards.
TAGTGAGTTAAAGTTTACCGAAGAAATTGCACACTGGATGGGGATTATTTCTATGAATTATAATGGATTAGAGTTAAATAAGAAATTTCCTAACTTACCAGCTATTGAAAATCTTGAAAAATTAAAAGAAATGGAAAAAATATTTTGCATATTTTTACCCTATGAATTTTTAAAAGAAAATGATAATTTACCACACAGTTGGGATGTGACCTCTGATTCTATATCGCTATTTATCGCAAAAGAACTTGAATTAAACGAATGTTTCTTAATTAAAGATGTTGATGGGATTTTAGATAACGAAAATAATGTTATTAAAGAGATTTCTACCTCAAAATTAAAAGATATTGTGAAATTACAGAAAAGAACTGAGCCATTATCTGAAAGTGAGTTATTAAAAGAAAAAACCACACCAATTGATCTTTATACCACAACTCTAATAGATAAAAATAAGATATCTTGTATTATTTTAAACGGAACTAAAAACTCCTCTAGAATCTCAAATTACTTTAAATCAACTAAACCGGAAAATAAAATTTACACTAAAATTATATAGAAGTTTATTCAAGTAAATTAAATACTCCTTAATGATAATTTTGTTAAATTTTAAGACTAAAATTAAAGTTTTAATTAAATTGAACTTAAAATATAATTAATATAATAATTAAAATCAATAAAATCAAGAGTGAAATCAACATGGATATTGAAGAAATGAAAAAAATGCTCAATTTCTAATTGATAATATAAAAGGTATGGATATCCCTGGCTCTACGACGGTAAATATTAGATATAAAAATATGGTTAATTTTGCTAAAGTTTACGGAATAACCGACCCTAAATATATCGGCTCAGAGGAGGAAGGTGTTGTAGCTTGTCATGCATTTGCTAATTTTTATACGATAAAAGCTATATATAAGCTACTTTTAGGGTTTAAATTGAATCAAGATGGTAAAGAACGAGGGCTTGCAATTGATTTAGGAAAATTAATACATGCAGGAAATCGTTATAATTGGGAAGGCTGTGTTGAAGTTAGACCAGGAGATAAGTTAATGGTAACAGGAAAATGCATTGATGCTAAATTAATAGAAAAAAACATGTTGTTCCTAGCTGACTTTTTAGTGAATGTTAAAAATCAAAATGGAGAACCAGTTTGCAATATTACAATTTCAGCTGGTTTTCGTAAAGGAGGTTATTAAAATGGTTAAAATCTCAGATTTAAAGATTGGACAAGTATTGAGAAGTGAATTTGATGGAATCACAAGAGATTTATTAAAACAATATGCGAAAGCCTCCGGAGATACGAATCCTATCCATACTAATGATATTGTTGCTGAAAGGGCAGGACTTAAGGGAGTTATTGGTCATGGATTATTAAGTTTTGGATTTATCTCAAAATTATTTGAAGATTTTCTTGAACATGGAAAATTCGGTAACCTTATTGATATCAGCGTTCAAATGAGAGGAATGGTAAGGTGTGGAGATCTTCTGATCACCGAAGCGACTGTTAATAAAATAGAAGGCAATAGAGTCTATTTTGATGTCTTACAAACAACTATAACTAATGTTGATATTAAAGATAAAGATGGGAATATCGTAAAACAATTTGAAGCTGGTGAAAGAGGTTATATCTCTGAGCAAGATATTCAACGTGGATTAGTAAAGACCGAGGAAGTTCCTGAAGGAATTTTAACATATCGAGAAAGAGTAGCAACTCCAGGAGAAGCTATAATTGAACTTTTTGAATAAATAAATAAGAAACAAATTTAATTTTTTATTCTTTTTTTGATAAATCTTTTATTTTAATTTCAAATTCTTCAATTCCATCTACTAGGGTAATTGGTTTAGCAGCATCAATCATAAGTCTATAGTAATTAATAGCTGCATCCACATCTATCTCTTCTACAATTTCATTACCACGCCTATGTATGAGAACCATTAAGGGTTTTATTCGTTCCACCTTTTCAGCAGCAACAAAAGTTTGCTTAAAATACTCTAAAGCATTTACTAAATCTTTTTTCAAGAAATAAATAAAACCTATAGCAAAATAAGCAAATTGTAATGAAAAAATAAAGCCAATTTCTTCTCTTAGTTCTGCTGATTTTTTAAAATATTCGAGACCTTTATCTATGTCATCCCTATTATATGCATAATGACCTGCGAGATGTCGATAAAGATATGATTGTTCAAGTTTAAAATCTTCCTCCAATGCTATTTTTAAACCTTTTTCATAATAATCAAATGATATTTGATGATCCTTTTCATCGGGATCTTTTCTGTTTTCATGATAAATCCCTAAATGAAAATAAGACCAAGTAATTCCCAATTTATCCTGTATCTGAGTTCGTATTGATAGAGCTTCTGTGTAATATTTCAATGCATCCTTAAAATCTCCCTCAAGTATCCCTGCACGATAAATACAATTTCCATAAAGATCAAGAGCATCTGCTTGGAGGTTTTTTGCATTTGATGCTTCTGCTAATTTCTGAGCATCTTGAAGCATCTTCATTTCCTCACTATAATCAAAATCCTTGAGAAACTTATGATCCATTCTAATTTTAGCAAATTGTATAAGAATTCGAGCTTTATCCTCATTTTTTACGTTATCAAAGTCTAATATTGGCTTTATAGATTCGAAAAATAACATTGCCTCATTAAATCTCCCTTCGAAACGATAAACTTCAGAGATTTTATACACTTTATCAATAAATTCTGTAAAAAGATTTTCAAGCATATTTCTCACGTTTAGAAAATTTACTCAGTTTTGATATTAATAATGAAATTGTGTTAATTGTAAGGTTTAATCAAAAAATTAATTTATAGATTTATTCATTGAACTACGGTAGGAGTATATAGTTCTATTGAAGTATCTAATATAAATATACATATTTATACTAC
>JBHLLI010000137.1:0-10534 GCA_048885765.1 Candidatus Hermodarchaeota archaeon | reverse complement strand
TACTGCTTAGGAAGGTTAAAAGTAAGGGATAAGAGCGATATTATCGATCTTGAGAATATTGGAACTAGAGGGTGGTATATCTCCTCTTTTCAAGATAATGTAGAGATAATTGAATCAGATGCAGAATTTATTCTTGTTTTAGAAAAGGATGCCGTAATGATGAGATTAGCTGAAGAAAAATTTTGGGACACTGTGCCATGTATTTTAGTAACTGCTAGTGGTTCCCCTGATTATAATACTCGAAAATTTCTAAAAAAATTAGTATCTGAGCTAAAAATTCCTGTATTTGGGTTAGCAGATTCAGATCCTTATGGGTTATCTATTTTAATGACATATGCTTATGGAAGTGTTCAATCGGCTCATGAAACATCTAAACTTGCCGTAAATAATATGTATTGGTTAGGACTTATGCCTAAAGATATTGAGGAATATAATATTAATAACTATTGTAGGTTACCTATGAATCGAGAAGATTTTAGGAAATTAGATTATCTCCTTCGAGAACATCCTATATTAAAAAGGGATAAATTAAGAGAACAGTTAGAATTGACACTTAAAATAAAAAAATATGTAGATGTCCAAGCCATTTCACATTCCAGATTAGATTTTCTATCAGAATATATTATTAATAAGATTGAGAAAGGCGATTTTATTAAATTTTAATTTTTGAATTATTTTAGAGAAATTTTACAATGAAGCTCGTTATTCAGACTCAAATGAATACTCAGGTTAAAAATATAAAAGAATTTCAATTATGTGAGACTATAAGCAAAATAAAATCAAAATTTAGTGGACAGATTGAGACACCTCTCAAATATGAGCTCTTTAGATATAAACTTAATAAAGGAGTTGTAGTCATTTACAAGAATAATAAAAGAATGAGAACAAAAAATACATGGTATGAAACACGAGCTTTAACGCGTCTAGCTCAGATTAACAAGACTTCTTTTTATCATCAAATAAAATTTAAATTGCCTAATGGACAAGAAACAGAAGTAGATGGTTTAAACACAGAAAATCCAAAACAAATGGTAGAAATTAAGAGATCAATCATTAATCAAGATTGGATTGATTTTTATGAATTAAAAAGAAAACAAATTAATATGAAAGAGTGTATATTAATTGCTCCAATTTTCGAAAAAAATCTGATAATTCCTTCGAATATTAGTTGTTTTAAATTTAAACCTGATTTAGACACACCATTCAAATACTATCTTAATGATTTTATAATTCCATCGTGGATAAGACCTTATATTTCTTCTCGACATATAAGAATTCTCTTAAATAATGGAAAATGGGTTGGATTAAATAGAAAGTTAACGCAAACTGCAAAACATACACCTGAATCTAAATTGCTACTCTTTTTAACCAATCTAGCAAAAAAAGGTAAGTATCCAATTAAAATTTATTATTCATTGGCTCCAATGCTTATGCCAGTAGAAGAATATTTTGGAAATGGAAGACCCCTACCTCGACTTTTAGCGGCTATTGATGTAGATACTGATCCTCATCAGCATATTATTGGAACGGAAGGGTATTGTATTGAATGCTTAAATAATGCTAATAAAAAAGCTAAAATCTTGTCAGATAAATTAACTTCTTTAGGAGAAAATTTTATAAAAATATACAGTGGATCAAAAGGACACCATTTTTATCTTTTAAACCAGGACAAAAATAACTCCGTTAAAGAATTGCCAGAAAGAGAATTTAAAGAATTCATATTTTCTTTAAAGTGTGATTCAGGTGAATTTTTAACAGACAATATTAACTTTTCGTCAAAAAATGGCAGCTTTGATCTTCATCGAATATTTAAATTGCCAAATTCAATTGATAATGCAACTGGATTATTGGTTCAAAAGGATTTAGCAAGAATTAACTTTAAAGATATAATTGAGGGTTTATAATTTATTTTCATAAATCTCTAATCAACTTTATTTCCACATACATGGCAAATTTTTTGACCTTCTGGGAGCAAACTGCCACAAAATTTACAATTTGGCGCATTTTTTATTAGGATTTCTTTTTTTTGAGACTGTCCTGCTATTGTTATATCACCGGGTGGAGAAGGGGGCTTGAAAACATAAGGATAAGGAACTCCTCCAACATTATCACCTAATTCATTACGATCCATTAAATCAGCTATTTTATTTGAAATACTTTGGATATTTAGAAAAACCATTCCTAGTGAAGCATCGCTTTTTGCTAGAGTACAGAGGATAGCTTTTTCTCCAGCTTTTGATAAAATAATTATACCATCAACCCCCTCTATAAGAACACGTTTAAAACCTCCAAGTTTAAGTTCTTCTACAGCGCGTTCAGAGACATTTATAATTGCGGAGCTCATTGCGGATGTAATTTCTTGATCAATGCCTCTTGCAAGAACAGAACATATGGGAAGTCCATGATTATTTATTACTGCCAAACCTTGAATATCAGGATTTATACTTCCCAATTGCCTTAGAAATTCTTCCAGAGTGAGCACCTCCAATTAATAATATTAATCAATAAACCATATTTAAATTTTATAAAAATTATTAACTTCGAAGATTTCAAACTTTCTTGTTATATGTTTACCGCTATTCCACTAATTTTACTAGTAAGTTTCAGACTTCACCTTCAATTCTCAATAAAAGATTTAAATAATATTTTAACTGATTTATTTTAGATTTTGCCAGAATTAGGAGGATATAATATAATGAATGAGTTAATGGTTGGTACTAATCAAGTATTGAATATGATTAAAACTGAATTTGAAAGTCCAAGACCAAATAATAAAAGAATTTTGAAATACTTATTTGACTTCGAGAAAAACCAACTTAGTACGCCTGAATATTTTGAGATTGTTGGAGAAGCTTTCAAACTGAATCCTGATTTTTTTATGAAAGAAATTTACGAAACATTCATGAGTAAACTAGTGAGAATGACTGGAGTTGAAAAAAGAATAGAAATGGAAAAATATATCCTTGAGAAATATTGCTTAGTTGAGGGTGAAGAAATACTATTTGATTGTAGCGGGAATGTTAAACAAGTTGAATTGATAGAACAGCAAGAATCTGGTAAGTATAAAATGGATACAATGCCTCTTACAATTTCAGTACATTCTGGACATGTATTTCTTACAAATTATAGACTAATTGCTCAAGGTTCCTTGAAAGTAAAAGGTGGCGAAAGAACCAAAGGATTTTTATTCTGGGCTACGGATCTGTGGGTATTTACCGGTAAATCCAAACGAACAGAAAGAAAGAACACTCTTATTGAGGCCGTACCACTTTTTGGATATCAATTTCCAATTGATAATCATTGGGGTTTAAGTAAGAGTAAGCTTCTGCATGTGGTTGCATATTTCGTAAATATGGGCAAAAAGAAAGCCGTTATTTCTATAAAACCTACTAATAAGTCAAAAAGAGAGGAAGAAATGACTAGAATCTTCAATATTTTAAGAAGAGATGTTAGTAAGGTTATAGAGGTTATGAATGAATTACTACAAACTGAAAAATCAGCAAAATTTAGACAGAGATATATTTGGGGTAATTTAAAAGCATTATGGAAAAGTGAAGAATTTTTGGGTGTTCCTGATTCAGAATTATTTAATATTGTAAAAGAGACTTACAAATTAGACCCTGATTTCTTTATAACTTCAATTTACCCAAAAATGATGGCTTGGAAAAATGTATCCTTTCTGAACGTAAGAGATGAACTTTTTGATCTGCTAAGAAAAGAAGGAGCAATTTTTAATTAGTTTATTACAGACTCCATTTTTTTTTAATAAACCTAAAATATAAAGCGTAATTATTTTGTAACTTAGTTTTCTAACACAATATAATACACAGCGAACCAGTATGATCCAAAAAAGAGAGAAAGTGAAGTGCCCAGTTTGCGGTTTAAAATTCATTCCAGAATCTTTTCACTTTGAAAAAACAAGTTTTGATCAACCAGAAAGTAAAGGGGCGGAGATAGAATTTCCAAATGGAAAGCGTCAACTCACACTTAAACCCTTCACTGCATTTCGAGGTTCTTTTATTACTTACTGTCCTGATTGTAGATATTTGATTAAATTCGCTGCAGAATTAGGCACTAAAGAACTGGTAGAAGATCCCAGTCTAATAAAAAAGTTGGGTGCTATTAAGGAATTTGGTAATATATATAAATATCAATATGAACCACTTGTAAAGCCTTATATGGACTATTCTGATTATTTCCTGGAAAAAACTGATAATATTAAAAAGAGTATTAAAGAAGCTTTGGATAAAGTTAACTTTGCTCAATGGAGTACGTCCTACAACCAATGGAAAGAGAATAAAACTGTAGATTCATTCAAATTTTTGATTCATTTCTTTTCTAATCTTATAAGTTATTTGGATTCTCAAGTTGAAGATTCAGATAACAAAACAGTCGCGCAAAAAATCGAAGAATTGAATTTATCTAAAAATCTAGAGGTTTTGTTAAATAATGTCAGAGAATTAAGAAATAAAATATCTCATGAAATCTATGAATTAAGTGAGGAAGAAGAAAAATTAGTAGAGAATGCATTTACTCAATTCATACGGTATTTAATCCTCGAACAACTAACACCATTGAATCTAAACAAGATCAAAATTGAAAAAGATCATAGTTTCATTGATATTGATAAGGTCAACTATGAAATAATTAAATTTCTCCATTTATACTTAGGAAATTTGCTACATTTTACTAATTTTTATCACGAATTTTTAATTCCATTATTTACAGACTTAAAAATAAACTACTCTGGATATAATCCTAAATAAAATTTTAATTTTCTACACTAATTCAATCCTTTTTCTTCTAAATTACGCTAATTTAACAATGAATTTCATAGATTATAGGTAAAAAAGCTTAAAGATTTATTTTTAAAAATTAAATTTATGGAACTTTAATGTCATATTTTTTAATGAAGTATGTTTTATCACTTTGATTTAATCTAAAATTATCAGTAGGATTTTCATATGAATATTATTCCATTATTTACATCGGTCATTTCTTTTGTGTTTACTGGATTATTAGTGAATCAACTTGTTAAAAGACGTAAGATCCATCAACTTTTATGGACAATTGCTATATTCTTATTCGGAATATCTACTTTAATGGAATTATTAATGAATCCTGATATTTTCGGATTCAATGTTATCCTTTTTAGTATATTCTATATAACAGCTTCTTCATTAGTAGGATTATTAGGTGCGGGTCAGCTATACTTAATATTTAAAAATAAAATTTCCCCTGTTTTCTTGGTGTTTGTAATAGTAATGACATTAGCTTTACTCTTTGGTTTAATTTTCACTCCTTTCCCTACATCTTTGATCTTTGTAGGTGAACTTGGAGCAGACATTCGAGTTATTTCAAATGGATATCCAATGTCTGTGAGGATATTTGCAATTCTATTAGCTTCAGTAGGAGGTACAGTATTGCTTTTGGGTTCACTATATAGTTTCATTAGAGACAGAACACGATATTATACTCTTTTTTTCACACTAGGGGCAGTTTTTCCAATGCTTCGTACTGTTCCCTTTGGTTATCTAGGAAATGAATTAGCCAGTGTGATTTCCTTATTTATCGGGTTTATGTTAAGTCTTGCGCATCTAAAAAAGACTGAAGTTGCAAGTGATAAAGAATAATGATAAAACTTTTCAAATAGAGAAAGCTTAAATTAGAATACTTAATAGCCAAGGGATTCCATAAAAGATAGTCCATATTCCAAGACCAATAATAATTACCCATTTAATTATGATTCAAATTTTTTCCCCTCTTTTAAACAGATTAAACTAAAACTTTTTACTTCTCTTTTAGAAACAATTATAGATATCAAAATTAAATTTATTTATAATGAAAATAATTTATTAGCATGTCTGAAAATCTAATAGATCTAATATTGGGTATTGCTGATGGGCGTTTAATTCATTTTACCATCAATGATGAAAAGAGTAAACCACAAATTGTAGAATTAATCCCAAAAACTAATAAGTATACAACAGCTGTTTTAAGAGTTTTAAAGATAGATGAATATTACTGTATCCCTTCAGCAGGAGGAACAGTTAACATATGGAAGTGCCAGGATAATCAATGGCAGCATTATAAAGAACTTGAAATAATATACCGAGAGGATCATAAAACCAATTGGGAGGTCACAGCAATCGATAATGATGATGAGTACCTCTATACAGGAAGCCCCAAAGGAATAGTTGAGATATGGAATATTAAAGAAGACTTCGAGAAAGTTGATGAAATCTCATATAATAAAAATCCTATATCAGGGATATTAGTTAATGATGAGGCTATTTTTTATGGGGCTGGAGGGGGACGCTTTATTGCTTTAAATAAAGAAGACCGAAGTGAAATACATAATGAAACGTTTCCATGGACCAAATACACCATTCAGAACATGATAATGTGTGGGGATTTCCTTTGCATTGCTCTTACAGGGCGAGTTTTTAGCTATTATTTCGATAAGGTTGGATTAAAAGTTGAAAAGAAGGCTGAATTCCCCAATACGCATAACAGGGTTAAAGGGATGTACATGAGTGGCAATATATGTTACTCCGCAGCCTGGGATGGTATTATCGGAGCGTGGGATATAATCAATTCCAAACCAGCATTAGCTATTAATACAAATTGTTCTCTTGAATCTATCTGTGCTGACGATGAATTTATTTATGCTGGTGGTCACCACGGGGAATTAATCATCATCAAAAGAGGAAAGAAATATAAGGTTAAACATACAATTCAATTTGGTAGGGAAGTAAAGTGCATCATCCCGTCCCAATTCATAATAAACTAAATAATTAAGTTAATTTCATAGATGAATATTCAATTATAAATTAACCCCTTTTTTATAACAAGAAACAGATAAAGAGAATAATAATAAATTTTCCATAAATTTATTTGCCTTATATTATATGGAAAAATAAAAAAAAAGAATTTGATTTTAGTATTGTTTTAAATACTTGAACAGGATATGTAAATCGGATAAATTTCCTATAGGTTTAAAAATAATCTCATCTGCTCCTGTTTTTTTTAAGATTTCAAGTTTTCTTGTTTTCGCTACAACGGCTGATATTAAAATTACAGGAATACTTCGATATTCTCCATGAGATTTTATAATTTTACAAAATTCATCTCCGTTGATATTACTTGTTTTCAGATTAATATCAACCAAAATTACTTTTGGAGTCAGAGTTTTCAATAGATACAATCCCTCATCAGCAGTTTCTACTGTTTTGATATTCTTTCCTTGTGATTTAAAATAAGTATCTATGGTCCTTCGTTCTAAATCACTATCTTCTATATATAGAATATCAATTTTTTTTACAAACCTTACTAATTTGGGCTTCTCAAAATGTTGTGTTACAGAATCTTCTAGATTTTTTAGAGCTTTTTGAATACTATCTATCGTTTCTAACAAAGCTTCAGGATCTTTAGGGTGATTTTCTAGCATTAATATTGCGAGTTTAAGAGGAGAGAGTTTTTGCTTAAATTCTTCATAAAACCCATTATCTAATTCATAACTTTCAATAGCCTTCTTGATATAATCATTGAAATACTCTTCATCATAAGTAGAAGGGCCATTTAAAGGTTTTTTCTGAAAGACAGTATCAATGTAATCAATAGTGTTATTGACAAAAGTTCTGATGAGCTTGGCTTGGTTTTTAATTTTATATTCTTCCATGAATTCTTTTAATTTAGTGTCAAGATAGGGATCCACATAGGAATACCATTTAATATCCTTCTTCACTTTTTTATTAATTTGGCTAATAATTATTCACCTTCTTTTATAATTGGTTTTTATGTTCCTTTGAAAAAGCATAAAAAGATAATTCTGGATGAGTTGTCTTTGGAATTAAAATCACAAAATTGCTACCCTTAGAAGAATCTCCTTTTATTCGATCTTCAATCCACATCCTACCTTCGTATAAGTCAATTAATTTAGCAGTAAGTGAGAGTCCAAGCCCCATACCTCTAGAATTCTTGCTTTTTTTAGGATTTTCCTGGAGGATTTCTTTTTTTCTTGTATCATCTATTCCAATCCCATTATCTTTAAATTCTAACTGGATGAATTGTCTCCCAGATTCCATTACTTCTGTTATTGAAACTTCAATTTGGACATTTTCATTTCTATTATAGATAATTGAATTCATCATAATATTTTCAAAGACATCCAATAGCAATTCATTTGCGAGTACATAAATCCTTTCAGTTTCAGAGTTCATCTGAATATTTACGCTTCTATTTGAAAAATTGGTTCTGATATAATGAACCGCATTTTTTAGAGTTTCAAAAATATCTATAGGTTCTAAGGGCATTTCAGATTCTTCTAATTCAGAGAGATTTCTAATATTTTTAACTAACTTTTTTCCTCGATTTATCTGTTCTTCAATTAGTTTAAAATATTCCAAAATTTCTTCTGTTTCAATACCGTCTTTTAATAACATTTGACATAATTCTAGGGAGTTACTAATTGTATGAAACAAATTTGAAATGTCGTGTGTAAATAAACCCTTAAATGTTTTAACTCGAATGTAGGCTTTCTGATACATATTTTCCATTTCAAGTTCTTGCATGATATTTACCGTTTTTTTATGCTTTTTGTTATTTTAAGTAACTAATTGATTCATTATTTAGTTTTTACTGTGTAACTCTAGGGAAAGTTCGAACTTAAAGGAAAGTAAGAGAATTCAGATTAAAATTTTAAAGAAAAAAAATTAAAAAAAAGTAGAAACTAAATCCTCAAAGCACGAATAAGTGTTGGAATTAACCGTAAACTATTTGAAATTCCTAAATATTTAATAAGCTTCCCTTTTTGAGATAAGATTGCTTTCCAAATCTGCTTTCTAGTTTGGCTTCTTGTAAATAAGGAAATTACCGATTGCATCATCATAGGATCTTCTTGCGCCATTGAATATGCTGCATCAATAATATTTTCTAAAAGTCCACTATGATATAAAAGAGTATGAATTCGATATGAATATCGTAACTCTTCTTCATAAAGATTTTTTAGAAGTTGAGAGTGGTATCTACACAGACTTTTTTCTCCAAAATCCTCTTCTTCATAGGCTTTACAAAATATTTCAGCAGCAAATTTACCTGATAATCGAGCTTGATAGATCCCTTCATATAAAATAGGATCTGCCGTGCCACATGCGTCTCCGATAATCATGACGCGCTCACGGTATGGTTTCTTAATCAATCTATCAGGAATAGGCGCTGCCCATATCTTATGGCATCCAAACACCTTCATTTCTCTGCCCTCAATTTTATCCTTTATAAATGGATGCCGGAGAAAGGATTTAAAATCCTTTTTTTTTACATTTTCGCCTAATAGACCAATACTTACTGCCTCCCTCTTAGGAAAAGCCCACGCGATACCATGTTCACTTATTGTACGATCAAAGAATTCCCAAACTCTGTTACCAAATTGTTCAGTAATTGTGGACTCGGGAATGTCGAATTCTCCTTGTATTCCACTAATCATAGATGGTACTTCCATCCCAAGGCTTCTTTGGAGACGTGCTCCACCAAGACCAGTTGCAAGAATTACACATTTACTTCTATATTCTTCAGGACCTTTCACAAGAACACCTGAATTATTAACTGCAATATCTTTTGCTCGAAATTGGTAAATTACTTCAGTACCTGCATCTTGCGCAATATTTATAAGATACTTATCGAAATCTGTACGAAACATACAGAAACCCTTATCTTTTTCTGCTGTAGTATCAAATACCATAGGTCCCTTTTTTGGAGTGACAATAACTCCCCCAGTAATTTCGCGTTCACCAACTCTTCGGGGAATTGGTGTAAATTCCTCATTAGTTACTGGAATACCCCCTGCACAGCATTTATACCGTCCTTCCTTGCCTGCTTCAAGTAATAAAACGTTTAAATCATGTTCCGCTACAATTTTTGCTGCAGTAGCCCCTCCTGGTCCGCCACCAATAATAATCAAATCATAGACCATGAAAATAAATCCTTTAAATGATAAATGAAAATATTTGATTATATTATATTAATAATAAGAATATTATAAAATGAGAAGAAAAGAGTATTAATTTAATAAAATTCTTTATAATTGTAATTTAGATTAAATGGTAATTTGAAAGACAATGTCGTCAGAGTTTGAGAAAAATTTAGAAAAATATGCTGATGTGATACTAAAAGTTGGATTGAATCTTCAGCCAGGGCAGAGACTTCTAATTGGAGGAGCTACAACTAATTATGATGGAATAAGATTTGAAGCGGCTCCATTAATACATGTAATTACAAAAAAGGCATACCAAATAGGAGCAAGGTTGGTTGATGTAGTATGGGGAGATGAGCAAATGCGTTTGATTCGATTTCAATATAGCTCCGAAGAGTTTCTTGAAGAGTACCCCCAATGGAGAATCGATGCAAGACTTGATATTTCTCAAGCAGCAGATGCGAATCTTCATATAATGTCTTCGAATCCTGATTTATTAAGTGATATTGATTCTACACGTATTTCAAAATTCCAACTTAGTTTACAAAAAAAGCTTAAGCCAGT
>JBHLLI010000136.1:0-10545 GCA_048885765.1 Candidatus Hermodarchaeota archaeon | reverse complement strand
CTTTTAAATTGAGGCAACAATCCTAAACCTAAAACAGAAGCACTTCCAATAGATACTCTAATTTTTTCAATAGTCACTAATTTCACTAATAAATTAATAAAATTAAGTTTTATTACTTCAGTTTAAAAAATTTATAATTGCCTTTCTTAATGTTATTTATGAACTATCAAGATTCAACTTCTATAAGTAACTGAGTAAAAAATTTATTAAATAAACTATTTAAAAATTAAATATTGAACATATTCTCGATTTAAATAGAAGTGTTATAGTTTTATGGTTGAATATAACCCTCAGAAGATAGAAAAGAAATGGCAACAAAAATGGGAAAAAGATAAAATATTCGAAGTTAAAGAAGATCAAAAGAAGAAAAAATATTATGTATTAGAGATGTATCCTTATCCCTCTGGTAAATTACATATGGGACATCTCAGGAATTATACTATAGGAGATTGTTATGCTAGATTTAAGAGAATGAATGGGTACAACGTACTCTATCCTATGGGTTACGATTCTTTTGGTATGCCTGCTGAAAATGCTGCAATAGATCACGGAGCTAATCCAGAATCATGGACTAATAAAAACATAAAAACAATGAAAAACCAACAAAAAAGAATTGGACTTTCATATGATTGGACAAGGGAAATATATAGCCACGATCCTAACTTTTATAAGTGGGATCAATGGTTCTTTTTAAGAATGTTAGAAAAGGGATTAGCTTATAGACAAGAAAGTTATGTTAATTGGTGTTCAGTATGCTCAACAGTTTTAGCAAACGAACAAGCTCAGGGTGGAACATGTTGGAGATGCAACTCTAATGTTGATCAAAAATTTTTAACACAATGGTTTCTAAAGATAAGAGATTATGCTGAAGAATTACTCAATGGATTAAACTTCGTCGATTGGCCTGAAAAAGTGAAATTAATGCAACGAAATTGGATTGGAAGATCAGAGGGTACAATCATAAAATTTCCTATTAAAGGTGAAGATAGAACAATAGATATATTTACAACCAGACCAGATACTCTTTATGGCGCAACATTTATGGTTTTTGCTCCAGAACATCCTTGGATTCATGAATGGGTAAGAGATACTGAATATGAAAAAGACTTCAAGAAATTATATGACGAAGTAATGCATCAAGATAAATTTGAAAGAACTGATTTTGAAATTGTCAAAAAAGGTATGTACATTGGAAAAAAAGCAATAAATCCAGTGAATAATGAAGAAATTCCAATATTTATTGGGAACTTTGTTATTTATGAGTATGGAGCTGGAGCTGTAATGGCTGTTCCTGCACATGATCAAAGAGATTTTGAATTTGCTAAGGAGTATAATATACCCATTATAATAGTAATACAACCACATGGTTATGAATTAGATATAAAAAAAATGACCCGTGCCTATGAGGGCGATGGAGTACTTGTAAACTCAGAAGAATTTAATGGTCTTGAAAATCAAGTAGCTACTAAAGAAATAACAAGAAAATTAGATAAACTTGATATGGGATATGCTACTATAAACTATAAATTAAGAGATTGGGGTATTTCTCGTCAACGTTATTGGGGATGCCCGATCCCAGTAATCTATTGTGAAAAATGTGGGATCGTGCCAGTACCTTATGAAAATTTGCCTGTTATTTTACCTAAAGATGTTAAATTTACTGGAACCGGTAATCCTTTAGAGACAAGCGAAAATTTTATCAATACAACATGTCCAACATGTGGAATTAAAGCGAAAAGAGAAACTGATACAATGGACACTTTTATAGATAGCTCTTGGTATTTCTTTGCTTATTGCGATCCTCCATCTATGCATTCAAAAATACCATATAAGAGCTCGAATGTTAACTATTGGGGGAATATTGATCAGTATATTGGAGGAGTAGAACACGCCGTAATGCACTTAATATATGCTCGATTCTTTACAAAAGTAGCTCGCGATCTAGGTCTCCACAAATTTGATGAGCCTTTTCAATCCTTACTTACTCAAGGAATGATCAACAAAGCTCAACCATTTTGTACTAATTGTAATACTTTCCTTATGAAAGCTGATTTGGATCAAATGAAGTGTAGAAAATGTGGAAAAAAAGAATTTATTCTAAAATCAGTAAAGATGAGTAAAAGTTACGGAAATACTGTAAATCCAGGAAATATAATTGAAAAATATGGAGCAGATGCAGCAAGATTTTTCATCTTATTTGGTGCTAGCCCAGAATCAGGTTTAGAATGGTCAGATGAAGGTGTAGATTATGCTTTTCGATATATTAGAAATATGTTTCAGCTACTTACTGAAATTCCTAAGGATATGAGAACCTCTATTACTGCCCGAGACACATTAATTAGATATTTCTTAAATAAGACTATTAAAGAAACAACTGAGAATATGGACAAATTATCAATAAGAAATGCAGTTAATAACATTATACAATTTACATCCGAGTTAAATAAGTATATAAGTGAAGGAGTAAACACAGAAATATTTGAAGAATGTAAGGAAAAATTAATATTACTGCTACATCCGGTAGCACCTCATATGACTGAAGAGACATGGGAAATAATGGGCAGAAAGGGTTATGTAAGTGAAACAACATGGCCTTTATACAATAAAAAATTAATTACACAAGAATCTGATCATAAATGGAATTTAGTCAACAATATCATAGATGATATTAATAGAATAAAATTAGCAATGAAAATAGAGTCATTAAAAAAAATTAATATAATTATAGCAGATCATTGGAAATTAAAATTTTATAGGAGATTCATGTCTCTAATAGAAGATACTATGGATCAAGGAGAAATTATGAAGATTTTGATGAAGGATAGTGAATTAAAAATACATGGGAAATTAATAAATCAAAATATTAATAAAATACTTAAAAACATTGGCAAATATGCAAAATTTACATTATCTTCAGATGAAGAATTTCAATTTTTTAATGAAATAAAGCCAATACTAGAAAAAAAATTCAATGTTCAAGTTGAAATAAAATTTGAGAAAGACTCAAATGAACAAAAAGCAACTCAAGCTCTTCCTAGTAAACCTGCTATCATAATTTTTTAGAAATATTATTGAGATTATCAAATTATATTATTTAATTTCATTATTATTTTATTAACTCAAAATTAAATAAATTATTATAACTTTAATTATATTGAAATTTTGTAAAAAAACGGCAAATCTATTTAAATTAAGAATATAGTTTCAAAAGTCAATGACGATATATGAATTTAGTATTATCTCTACTACGGGATTCCCATATTATAATTCAATTATTAATCCTATTCCAGAAGGAATAAAGTTATTTCTAAGATTTTTTGATTTTTCTAAAGATAAATCCATTATTCAGGATCATATGGAAGATTCTTCAAAATTTGATCTAACTGCTGGTTTAATCTCTGCTTTGTTCGAATTTGCTAGAAATATAGATAAAAAAATAGAAATACTTGAATTTAAACCTAAAAAAGATAGAGATCCAAATGAAATTGATGAAAAAGAGTTAACTTACCATGGAGATGTTTTAATAACTGCACAAACTGAAACATTTTTATTACATAAATCAGTTCGAGAAAAGATAAAGTTAATTTATAAAAACTTTATAAACTCTAAAATCCCACTTGATTCAGCTGATAATATTCACGAAAATGAAGAAAAAAAAATTAAAGCTATTTTAACAGATTTTAAGGCAAGAAAAAAGCTATCTAAAAATCGAAATGAACTGAAACGTTTAGCAAATGATTTTTTAATTGAAATGAGAGATTATGGGTTATGGGGAATATGTATTACTTCATTTGATCTTTCTCCAATTGTTACATTCGGGAAGAAATTTTCATTGGAAAATGTGTCTGAAATTTTAAGGCATATTGGATATATACCTGAAATTGCTCCATTGGATTGGATTTATAGGCAATCTTTTTTTTCTGATGAATCTGTTCAAGTCTGTATAATAAAATCAGATATTGGTACTACTGTTGAAAATATATTATTTGAACCCTTCTTTTATTTACTTTTTGCTGATCCTCTAAGCTATTTTGGGGAATTTCCTGGAAAACTTACCACTTCCTTTAATAAAGTTCTTGGTTAAATTATCTTCGAATTAAAATTTAAAAAAAATTGTAAATTGATTTGGGAGTTAGAGTAAAATAACTACAATATTCAAAAAGAAATTTAATTATATGTTGAATTAGCAGCTTTAATTATTTGGGATAATGACTCTGCTTGAAGAGAAGCACCCCCAACCAACCCACCATCAATATTTTTTTTATTAAACAAATCCTCAGCATTATCTGGTTTAATAGATCCACCATATTGTATTCTTATAGAATTTGCAGTCTCTTCATCAAATTTTCGAGTTAATAGATCTCTTATAAAAACATGAATCTCCTCCGCCTGCTCTGGGGTAGCAGTTTTTCCTGTTCCTATTGCCCATATAGGTTCATATGCTATTATTACTTTTATTATATCTTCCTTTGTGAGATTTTTAAACGTTTCATTTAATTGGATTTCAATTACTGGTTTTGTTTTCCCTGCTTCCCTTTCTTCTAAGTGTTCACCAATACACACAATAGGTTTTAATTCCATAGATAAAGCCATTTTAAGTTTTTTATTAATCATAGCATTAGATTCATTAAAAATGTCCCTTCTTTCACTATGACCAAGAATAACGTATTCAACACCAATATTTTTTAGAAAAATAGGTGAAATTTCTCCGGTATATGCGCCTTTCTCTTGAAAATACATATTCTGTGCTCCTGATTTAATGTTCGTATCCTTTAAGATATTATGCACAGTAGTAAGAACTGTGAAAGGAGCACAAATTATAATATCAACAGAATTAAAGGTTTTAACTAATGGAATTAAATCTTCTAACATTTCTTTTGCTTCTTTAGGGGTTCCTCGATTCATTTTCCAATTTCCCCCAATTATCGGTTTTCTCAAATTTTCTTCCCTCAAACTTTTATTAAAAAATTCATTAAATTCTCGCTATACTTCAATAATATAATAAATGTATAAATTTATAACGAAAATTAATAATAATTAGTAAAAAAGAACTTAGTGAAATTTACTCTGTTTTAGGAAGCTTTTCAGGTAATTTTGTCGCTTCTAACAATTTTTTCACTTCATTAACATCAGGAGTCATAATATTTGGTAATCCTAATTGTGTTCGTCGCCTTTCTATGGCGGGTTGCATAGGAATTGCTTTACCATGTTCCAAAACTGTTGATGCTTGACCTGTATAGTGATTGGGGGCTTCCCCACGCTCTACGCTCATATTCTTAAGAATTGTAAAAATCTCTGTTAATTCGACTTTTTGAGGACATACTTCATCGCAAGTATCACATACAGTACAACCCCATATATTGAATGCATTGTTGGGTCCAAAAATTTTCTCTTTCAGCCCCAGTAAAGCATCTAAAATTAGACGTCTTGGATTATATCTTCCTTCCGTTACCTGTGCAACAGGGCATGCACCACTACAAGTTGCACATTGATAACAATAAGCTAGAGTAGTACCAATGTCATTACCAAGTATTTGGTTTCTGAAATCAAAATCTATTGTTGCCATTCGAAATTACCTTTTTGTTGATTATATAGTATAACTTATTGTTAATTTTAAAATTATTTTTTTTATAATATTTTTTTTACCAAAAATTAACTCATTAAATAATTTTTGTTTTATTGAGACTAGAGATGAACTGTTTTTAAATGGTAATTGAAATTAATAAAAGCAATTAAATATTTATTCCCATAATAATATTTAAAAACATGTTATAAAGCAAATTATTTAAAAACTGAGAAAAAATGACGAATATTGAAGAACTAAAGAAATTTGGCTTAGATATCACAGAAGATTTGAAACAAGGGAAGGTCATTCTAGATATATTTACGACTTGGTGTGGACCGTGTAGGTTTTTAAGCCCCATCTTAGAAAAATTAAAAGATGAAGGATTAATTAAGCTATTGAAAGAGGATCTTGATCAAAACAGACCTCTTGGCGAGAGATTTGGTGTCACAGCCATACCTACACTTTTGTTTTTTAACAACGGTGAGCTTTTAAACCATCCAATAGAGGTTCAAGGACAATTACTTGTTAGAAACGGTATGATGGTGGGTGCTGCTGGAGAAGAAGTTCTAAGGGAAATTGTTGATAATATGTAAATCCTCTTAATTTAATTTTGTTAAACTGCTAGTTTTTATTTATTTATTTTATTATCGATTTTATTTATTATAAATATCTGGTAGAATCGACAGAATTTTATATCAGAAGAAAAGTGGTAATAAAAACGATTTAAATCTATTATTATAATAAGTAATACATCTAATGGACAATTCAAATTTTATAAAATTGATTTAAAATCATCTAAAAACTAAATAGGGTTGAAAAATTGAATGATTTTAAAGAAAATTACCCAAGAATTTTACCAATTATAATATTAAAAATCATACAAATAATCAATTATATATACTAAAAATTTTTTATTTGATGAAATTTTTTTCATATTTAATTTAAATTGAGTTCGCAAATTAGAAAGATGAAATTTTCAAGAAAGGAGCTAATAGAAACAGAAGCTACGATGAATCAAATGCGGAATGCAGTCTATCATTTAGCTCGATTAATGGAGAAAAATGGAATTAAAAAATCAAAAGAAAAATTTAGAAGAATGGGCCAAAACATCGCTAAAACTTATTATAATTACTGGAAACCTACATCTGTTGTTACATTATCGAATTTAAAGGACGTTATAACCACTATTTACCAAAAAGTATTAAACAGTGCAATTTCAATTGAAATCAATGAAAATGAAAGAATTGTTAAAGTACGGGATTATAATTGTGCTTTATGCAAGTATCACTATGAAGATGTTGAAATAGCGGGATGTGAAATATTATTAGGATTAGTTTCTGAATTAATAAATCTTATCAGTACAGAAACGAATAATAATATACATCTTTTATTAATTCCATATGAGGTAATTGAATCCCGAGCTTATGGAAATAAATCATGTATTCAATTATTTAAATATAAATTGGAGAAGGGAGGATAATCTTGGGAGCTTTTCAATGGTTAATGAAAAAAATTACTAAAGTATTTGGAAGATCTACTAATGCCTTATTTTATACTTCTCTCTATCGAGAAATTCTTAACGAAGTCAACGAAATTACTAATAATGAAGAAGAAAGCTTAATTATTCTCAGGGAGATTGGAAAAAGATCGGCAGTAGAATCTTGCGAGAGACATTCAAGTATCTTTAAATTCATGCCTAGTAATCCTAAAAAGGTATTGGATTACTTTGAAATTCTATGGGTTGTAGTTTTTGGAACTGAGCTAGATGATTATACATATGAAGAGATAAATAAACAAAATTCAAAGTATAATGATTATATACTAAAAATTAATAAGTGCCCAATTTGTGCTGGTTATGGACAAAATCTTGAAGATACATTTAAATTTGATAAATTAAAAGCTAAAGAAACAGAAGGATTAGCGTGTGGGCTTTGTGGAATGCTAGAAAGTGTTGCGAATTATATATTAAAAGTCAAACGAAGTGATTACAGAATTCAAATAATTGAACAAGCATGCATAACGAAAGGAGGAGATTGCTTACAATTTATTTGTAAGATCTATGACTTAAAACAATGGAAAACCCTTTTAGATTCTAGAATTTCACAAAAACAAATAATTAATACTTATTTTAAAGACACCGTTGACGATGAAGAAATTATCCAGGAAACTAAACTTGATATAATTGATAAAATTCAAGATGTGATCTCAATCGATAAATTAGAAGAATATCTTGATGAACCATTAGAATCAATAAAAGAAAAAGTATCAGATATTATTAAAGACAAATTGAACATGGAACCTGAACATTTCTTTGATTACTTTAGGAATTACGAAGATGATATGATTAGAATAATTGGATATTTAGGAATGCATCTTTTAAATGAATATGGTGGATTGCTAGAAAAAATCCTAAAGAATGAGTGGCTAGCGAAGATTTTTGGATATATCTTCAAACAATTGAAAGAAATGACACTTTTATTTGTTCCACTTGATGTTATTCGAGACTATAATGAGTTGTTAGTTAATTTTTTGGATGGGCTAGCACCCAATGAAATGGTTGATAACGTAAAACAATTTACAGGTAAAGATTCAATAACATTTATCTTTGAAGGCGCTCAAATGGCTTTACAGAATCTTGGAATTGATTTTTCTGAATTAAAAGAAAACGTTTGGGAGGAATTGAAAGCAGAACAGGATAATGGATTAATATCTTCAGAAACCTCTGCTATTGACAGAACTCGTGAAAAAGTGCCCCAAATAATTAACATAATTCAACAATTTCTAATGATAATTAATGATATTCTTACATTGCCAATCAGGGTATTAATATCAGAAAGCCATTATGGATTAAAAACTGCGATTAACTCTGTTGTATCAGAAGAAGAAGGTTTATATGGTTCAATCAGAGATCGATTTGATAATATTTTTGACCAGATTCAAGAATTAAGAAAATAAGTATATCTTTATCTTAAAAATTTCATTTATATCTTTATTTTTCAGTCTTAATTTTTTTGTTAATATATAGATCATAAAACCAATCAACGATATATTGGAAAAAAAATCGCTCACGAAGAACATCGTAATGAGATTTACCTTTTAGGCTCGTTAATTTTGCTACGTCTTCAGGTTTTATTTTATTTTCAGCTACGAGATTAATTCGTGTTATATATTGATCTCTAAGTTCTATCCTTCTCAGAATAATAGTAATAACTGCTGAAATCTTACTTATTAAGTCTTGAAGTTCTGATTTAAAATCTTGTTGAAATTCTTCAATGTTTTCTAGGAATCCTGTGATTTTTTTGATAATTGCTTCCTTTTTGTAGTAGTGTATCAATTCTTTTTGATTAAGTACATCAGATAATAACTTTATAATTTTATTTCTAAGTGAATCATCAACTCCATAATTCTTTAGCTCTTTTTCTAGTTTTTCTAAAAATCTTCTTTTTAGATATTGCTTATATTTTATTATAATCGCTTCGGATTCACTTTGATCAGAACAAATTTCAATTACTTCTCCTTTAGGTGTAGAATAAGTAAAGCCTAAGCCTTGTGGCCCTAATCCTCCTAGAATAACCATTGATAAGCTATAAAAATTATAATTTTCTTTATCTAAAATTTTAGTTTTAAATCTTAAAATGTTTTTTGGAGATACTAGATGTATCTTTTCAACTAATTGCTCATGTTCCTCTTCCGTATCATAGTAATATATTTGATATTTATAAGTTATTTTGATCTCAATAAAACGATTACCATTATCTTGATTTTCCTTTAACTTATTTTGAAGATCGTCAAGAAATTTCTCTAATGGAGTAAATTTGCTTCCATTGTTTGAATAATCTTCTGGGCTCAAATTTCTAACATTAAGACCATAAACCGTATATTGGTTAAAAAAACTGTTTTTAATGTAATCCATTAATCCATCATAATCTGGAAAGAAAGAAATGGGACCACTTATAAAGTAATTGTAAAAATCTTGCGGTATAACTTTACAGATATATAAAATAAATGAATCAGATGGTTTTTTAAATAAATCGTTTAAATTTTCTAAAAATAACTTATTTTTTTCCTTAAAGTTGATAAGAAATCTTTTCTCTGAATCATTAATTTGTCTTTCTAAAATGTTATATTTATTACTTAACCTTAAAATATCTATTATCTCTCCTAAAGCTGAAGTTTGATAACCTGTTGAAATTTTATCAACACAGTTCAATAATAATTTTGAAATTATCTCAAAACGATCAGTTATTTTAGTTATATCAATAAAAATATCAAAATCAATTGAAGCTTCAATTAATAGTTCGAAAGTTTTATATTTACCAGATTTAAGACATTTTGAGAGCTTCTCATAATATGCATTCTCAAGTTTCTTTTTGTCTTTAATCTTTAATAATTCTGATTTAAATTCAATAAAAAGTGGGTTTGATATCATAATCTAACTATCAAGTCAAAAGATACATAAGAAATTAAAATTTTCTGTTAAAATCTAATATTTAATAGTATTTAATCCAGTAATTCAGCTATTTTTTTAGAAACGCTTTGGATATTTAGAAAGACCATTCCTAGTGAAGCATCGCTTTTTGCTAGAGTGCACAGGATAGCATTTTCTCCAGCTTTTGATAAAATAATTATGACATCAACCCCCACTATAAGAATCCTTTTTAGATCTCCCCGAGCAAGTTCTTCTACAGCGCGTTCAGAAACACTAAGAATAGCAGCACTCATTGCACTCACAATTCCATCATTTACATCTCTAGCTAGAACAGAACAAATAGGAAGCCCTTGAACGCTTACTATTGCTGAACCTTGAATGTCTGAGTTAACGGCTTCCATTCGCCTTAAAAGATCGATGAGTTCACTGATGTTTTCGCTCAAAGGTTTTTCAACTTAAACAAATAGAATGATATTGATCTAATAAGATAATAATATAATAATAGTATTTTTATTTTTATTTTTGATCTAAATTTAATGTTAACTTTATT
>JBHLLI010000135.1:0-10580 GCA_048885765.1 Candidatus Hermodarchaeota archaeon | reverse complement strand
ATTCATAACTACAATTATTAATCTTAGAGAAAAATGGGAAAATGAAAGATCTGCTCTCACAAATTATGATTCTTTTGAAGACGAATATGATGATGAAGACATTGATGCCCAAGAATTGGAGAGAGTATCTCAAATTGTAGGTAATTTCTCAGAAGATACTATAAAAATTATGAGTGTAAAAGTTAACATTGAGTATCTTGAGGAATTAATGAATTATTTTGGAGAATTAGTAATAATGAAGAATCACGTCAGTCAACTTCTAAAGGAAAAGCAAGATAGAAGTATAGTACGATTAATAGATAAAATGGATAAACCTTTTCTTGATATCCAGGAAATTCTTTTTCGACTAAAATTAGTTCGAGTGGATTCTATATTTAGAAAATATAAAAGACTCGTTCGTGATGTAGCAAACGAAACTGGTAAAAAAATAAAATTAATTCTTGAAGGAACAAACGTTGAGATTGATAGAAAAATCCTTGAAGAAATAAATACACCATTAGTTCAGTTAATTAGAAACGCAATTTATCATGGAATCGAATCTCCAAAAGATCGAATTAAGAAACGCAAAAATGAGATTGGTACGTTGAAAATAAAAACTTTTAGGAGAGCAGGTTCAATTTTCATAGAAGTTCAAGATGATGGTGGTGGTATCAATTATGATAAAATCAGGGAAAAGGTTGTGAAAAAGGGGTACTACACATCGGAAGAGGTGAAAAACCTTTCAAACGATGAATTACATAAATTTATTTTAATGCCGGGATTCTCAACAATTTCAGATGCAGATATTATTTCTGGTAGAGGTATGGGTTTAGCAATTGTAGCTGAAAAAATTAAAGAAATAGGCGGTGATTTTGATATTCAATCTAAATCTGGTGTAGGTACTAAATTTACTCTCATAGTTCCGTTTACAAGAGCAATATTAAGAGCCCAACTAATTCAAATTGCTAATGATTTATTTGCAATCCCTACTGAAAACATTAAACAAATATACTTTTTCAATCCAAATCAAGTTGAATATGTCGATGGCCAACAATTTTACAAAATTGATTCGAAATTGATGCCAATTGTTCATTTAGATGAATATTTAACCATGGTGGAAAAAGCTAAAGAAAATTCCCACAAAAAAATAGCAATATGGTGTCAGAAGGATGAGGAGAGTTCAGCAGTTTTTATAGCAGATAAGCAATTACAGCAATTAGATGTAGTTGTAAAACCATTTAAATCTAACTATTCAGATTCTCGGGACATATTAGGATCAACTATAACAGGCGACGGTTCAATATGCCTAATTGTCGATGTTTTAAGTATAATTTCATCTATTTTAAATGAAAATATAGTATCAAATTTAAATTTATAATTAAAATTTTTTTTACAAATAACAGATATAACAAATGAAGAAATACTTGGAGGAAAAATAAGATGGGTTTTAAAAAAATTGACCATGATGAATTAAAAACAAAAATTAGCCCCAATTTTCTTGGTATCCCCATAAGGGAAGGTGGAAAGCTGGTAGAAAAAGGTAAAAGAGAAAAAAAAATTGAAACAAGTTATACAGGTTCAATGTCCGAAGTATTGATATTAAATGAAGAATTTATGCAATTTGATTATCACAATGATGGTACACGAAAAGCAGTATCTGGAAATGGAAATATATCAATATTTAATAATTCTATTAAAGATAGAATTTGGGATGCAAATTTACAATTTTCTGGTTCTCAATTTGATGATCAAAATAAAGAAAACACTATAAATCTAGGAATATTTGAGCCCAGCTCAAATAAAGTATTAAAATATGAAATTGTAAATTCTGATGATTTACCAGATTTAATTAACATTAATGAAAAAATTGAATCGTTGAGTGAAGAAATAACTCACGAAGAATCTGAATTTTCTGAAGAAACTAAATCAAAAGGAGTTAATAAAAAGCAACACTTATTATTGCTCGGAAAAGAAAATAAGGTAAAATTCATAATTGATATTGTAAATGTCTCAAATTCGATATTAGAAAATATAAAATTTAAAAAACTATTTGTTAATAATTTTTATGACCTGAAATTTGAATGTACCAAGAGTACTGAATTTAGAATAGTTAAAAATTCAGTAGAATGTAATATAAATGGCCTAAATCCTGGAGAAAAAGCAACTGTTCTTATTACAGCTCACATTTTTCCAAAGAAGAAGGAAAATATAAAGTCTGGAAAAGTAGAATTAACATATAATTTAACTTCGAAAGTAATTTCAGGAGTCAAAATTAACCATTTTTCAGCCTATTCTCATGCAATGCATGCCATTGAGAAAACAGAGAGAAATGATGCTCCAAATCATTGGGAATGTTCATTAATTTTTGAAAACCACAGTGATTTCAAATTGAAATTCAATTCAATTCTTATCTATGATAAGAATAAATCAAAAAATTTCTTAGATCTAGATTTTACAACAGGTAGTGCTACAGTAATTAATCCTCGTGGAACTTATAAAACACAAGTTTTTGAGGTGATTGATGAAAAGGAACCTATGTTCTCGAGAAAAGTCGACTATTCTGTGGAGTATAGAACAGAGAGCAATTCAATGATTACTACGAGATTTGACGATAGTTTCTTTAAAATTGTTAACATTGTAGTGAAGAAAAAATTACCTGAGGAAGAAATTAAATCATTTGAAGAGGCAACATTAAATTCTGAAATTATTATAAACAATCAGGGTACAGTCCCAATTAATGGACTTAGAATAGTTGAGAACATTCCAGAAGATTTCTTACCACCCCAAAACACATCTGATTTTACATTATATAACTCATCTGGGAAAATAGAAATTACTGGTATTGAAATAAATTCAATTCCAGAAGATGAAGATCACTCACATGAGCATACTTTTGAGATTAGTATAAATTTAGAAACTAATAATGGAAAATCAATTATAAATCCAGAAGATTACTTAGAATTGAAATATCCTCTTAGAGCAATTAGTCCTGATTACCAAAAAGATTACGATTTTAATGCTAAAGTCTATGCGTATTATCCAATGTATGAAAAATCTGGTGTGGAAGGACCAAGTGGACATTACATTCTAACGAATGATCTCCAAAGCAAAGATACAACTTCATTAAAAATTTCTCATATACGACGTAAATTAATGATTGGAAAACAAATTTATCCTGGAAGAAGTAATGACGAGTTTGCTATTTTTATTGTAGCAAGAAATGGTTCAAATATTAAACTTAATAATGTTGATATTACAGATGCATTTCCAAGTTCATTTGAACTAATTTCTTCAAACACAGAGCATAAAATTAATAAATCTAAAAATAATGGCGAACACAAAATTTCTTTCAAAATCGATTCAATCCTACCGTATCAAGAAAAGGAGATTATGTATTATCTTAAAAGTGTAAGTGGAAAGAATGTATCACAATCAGAATTGGAATCATTTTTTATTGGATAAATAAAAAACAAAATTTATTAAAAAAACGGAGGAAATAATATGAAATTACAATATTATGAAACAATGGAAGATAAATCAAAAGAATATGTTTTGTATCTTATCGAACAGATTCTTCCACAATTTACCAAAAATGAACTTGAAATCTTTTTAAAAGACATTACATTGAAACCAACTAAGAAAAGTAAAGATTCTAAATCATCTACTACTGGTGATTTCGTTCAATTAGGTAATGACCCAGGAAAAAATGCTGATTTATCCAAACTAACTAATGAACAATTAAAACTCTTATTTCAATTATTCATTAGTAAAGAAGAAAATAATACATTGGCGGTAAAGTGGCGTTTTTATCAATATATTAAATATATGATAGATATCAATCTAAGAACAGTAAAAATTAATCTTGATCCTACTCCGGATCGAATATTAGATTTTATTATTGAAACTTACGATAAGGAAATAATTCTCGTTTTATGCTACGAGGTATTTGATTTGAAAGATTATAAGGAAGCAATAAATTTTTTAAGTGAATATGCAAAAAATCAAAATTTTATTCCTGATAGGATCATTTTTGCAGCAGGAAAGTCTTTCCGTAATATACCCCTTGATGTTCCTATTGAAATTGTCAATAAAGAAATAGAACCAGAATTATGGGTTGAATGGATTGAAGAAAATTGTCCTTTCAATAAAGAAGACCTAATAATCTTAAATGATTCTGAATTAAAAGTAGCAGGATTTAATTTTACTAGTACAGATGACTTACTGAATTATGTCTTTAAGCATTCAAATGGCGGTCAAATTTCGATATTTAAACAATTAGATTTTTTTACTGAAGTTAGTGAAGAAGAACCCGAAGTAGAATTAATTTGGAAAGGAATTATGTTAAAATAAAATGCAAGAGGTATGAAAGATGATAAAAAGTAAAACAGAAGGAATTGAGTTTGGAGAAACTATAAATGTTGTAATAATTCAAATATTTGATGAAAAATATCTCATTGAAGTGGAGCATGTTAAAGAAATATATGTACCTGGAGAGAATATAGTTCCCGTTCCATTAACAGAAAAAAATATTGTAGGAATTATTAATATTAGAGGAGAAATTTATTCAATCCTTTCATTAAGACATAACATTGTTGATAATGACGTAGATTATGGTTTGAGTGATAAATCAAGGATTCTATTGCTGGAATTTAAAGATTTAAAAATAGCATTATTAGTTGATTCAGTATTAGGAGTTAAAGATATTCCTATTTCAGCTTTTAAAAAGCAAGGAACAATTGTAAAAACTAATATTGATTTTGGATTAATCAAATTGACAGGTATTTTTCAAGATGATCCATTAATATTATTGGATCTAGAGGCGTTAATTATGCCATATATTAAATCTCTAAGCAAAAAAGTAGAGAAAAAGGTATATAAAAAACCAAAAGTTATTGAAGGTCCTAAAGTAAAGCCTAAACTGGCTCCAAAAACTGTAGCTACAGTTGAGTCCACAGTTGTAATTCCTCAAGAGAATTATGTTCCAAAAAATTTAGAAAATATTCCTAGAACGGATTTAAACAAGACTGTATCCTTGTCTAATGAACAAGCAGATATGCTTAAGGAAATTGGCAACATAGGGACTGGAAATGCGGTTACAGCACTATCTCGCTTAGTTAAAAAGAAAATTGATGTGACTTTAACTGATGTAGGAATAATACCTTTAGAAGAATTACCCGAACAATTTGGTGGCCCAAAAGAGAAAGTATGTGGAATCTTCTGCCATATAGAACACCCCTCTCAAGCGACTATTCTAAACATTTTTGAACAGCAACCTTTGATGCAAATGATCGCAGATTTGGCGGGAAAAAAATCTAAAATTGATCCTAATAAAGTTAAATCTAAAAATGATCTTGATGATTTTGCAGTTTCAACAGTTGTCGAAATGGGCAATATTATGGCAGGGCATTATGCTTCAGCACTTGCAGATTTATTAGGTACCAAGTTAATGATTGATATCCCAGAATTTGCAATGAGCAAGGCAGGAGAGATTGGAGAATTTCTATCTAAGGAGTTGAAATCAATTGCTGAGTTCTTCATAATAATTAAAACATCAATAGAGGTAGCTGATCTGAAACTTAAAGGAATGTTCTTCTTTATTCCTGATCTTGAGACATTGAAAACCTTTTTCGAAAAACTAGGAATAGCACATCAAATATCTACTAAAAGTCTAAAATCTCAGAAAAAACTTGATCTTTCCGATATAAATCTCTCAGAAATACAGAGGGATGCTTTACAAGAAGTCGGTAATATTGGTGCAGGAAATGCTGCTAATGCATTAGCTCAAATGATTAATAAGCGAGTTGACATAAATATACCCTCTGTTGAAATGGTTGAGTTAGATGAGTATGCTAACAAAATTAGTAAAAAGAATGAAAAACTTTTAGTTGCTTGGAGCAATGTCGTTGGAAAAACAAGAGCAACAGTATTAACATTGTTTAATATTAAGGATGCTATTGATATAACTTCTATAATCGTAGATGATCCAGATAAGAAACAGATTGATATGAGAAAAACGATTAAATTAGCATCAGATTTTCCAGAACTTTATCACAGTGCAATTTCAGAGCTGGGACATATCTTAGGAAGTCATTATGTAAGTGCAATAGGTGATCTATTAGGTTTACGGCTCATGACCGAGCCTCCAGACATTTCTGTAGATACTGGAAACCAGTTATTCAAAATATTGAAAGAAGAAATTGGTTTACTAAAGAAATTATCATTAGTCATAACCACGAACGTTATCATAACAGACATCAAAATCACTGGAACTTTCCTGTTTATACCTAGCCTCGAAACATTACAAGAATTATTAGATGCGCTTTTAAGGTTTTATTCATAAATCGATTGCCTTGAGCAATCTAAAATTTTTTTTTTTAAATTTATATAACAAACGATATCCAAACCAAAAAAAAATTCTATAAAATACAAAGGTCAATATAAATCATGCTAAAAACAAGTTATTATGATTATATTTATAAGGTTGATGGAGAAACTCTAAAGCTTCGACCTGAAAAAATGTTTGAAGCTGGGGGGGTATATTTAATTGTAGATAAAGAGTTAAAATTGATTTGGATATGGGCTGGAAATCATTCAAGATTATTTCACCGGTATATGGCTGCAAATTTTGCAGGGAAATTAAAAACTAAGAAGAAATTTTATAATTTTAAATATGAAGTAATAAAACAAGGGCTTGAACCACCAGAATTCCATATAATTTATAAAGAAATCAAAGAAAATGGCGCAGATTTGAGTTATCCAGGTCAATCGAGACACGGCATAGTTAATTATAATATTTCTAGTACAACAAATTTAGCTGGACAAGTAATTACAGATGATGGTTTGAGTGTACCAAGATCAGTTAAATCTCGTGTTAAAAAGATTTTGACTGAAATAAAGGAAATACAAATGCATATAAAATATTCATTAAATCATATTGAACAGCGTTTTGCTGAAATTGAGAAAATATTAGAAAAATAAAGTGTATATAAGTGATTAGAATTGATGATATTCAAATTGATGAAGACTATTATAACCTTCTAATTCACTTATTAATGAGTACTACTGGATTAAATTTAGATTATTATCAAAGAAACTTTATCGAAAAAAGAATTAAATCCAGAATGATAAGAGTTAATTGTAATACGCTTGAATCATATTATAACTATTTATCACAAACTCCTTCTGAAACAGAAAAATTTCTAGATTGCTTTAACATAAATTATTCAATTTTTTTTAGGAACTGGGAAGTGTTTAAGCAACTTGAGGAAATAATTTTATATTCTTTATATTTATCAAAAAAAGAAATATTAAGTGATTTTACTCCTAATCCTGAAAGGCAATATACGAAAAGAGCAATAAATTCTAGGAATAGATGGGATCCGAAAACAAGAAGCAACTCATTAATCAATCGATATATTTCTCATACTTCAATATATAAAAAAATTTGGAATCCCTCTAAAAAAACAAAATCTCTTAATATATGGTCATGCCCTTGTGCTAATGGTGAAGAGCCTTATTCA
The DNA here is from genome assembly GCA_048885765.1 of Candidatus Hermodarchaeota archaeon. Lineage (GTDB taxonomy): Archaea > Asgardarchaeota > Lokiarchaeia > Sigyniarchaeales > SOKP01 > Loki-b32. The sequence goes on along the minus strand of JBHLLI010000135.1, from coordinate 3,081 downwards.
ATTGCAATGATTTTAGATAATCTAAAAAATCAGATCCCTGGTTTTCCATCTTTTAGAATTATCGCATCTGATATTGATGCTGATGCAATTAGAAAAGCTAAATTAGGTATTTACAATGAAGACCATACAAAAAATGTGTCATCATTTTATGAAAAGAAATATTTTACTAAAAATGAAACCAATTTTGGATTTTCATACTCAATAAAGGAGGAAATTAAAAATTGCGTTGAATATATAGAAGAAGATGTAACTAAAGGTCATAAAACCTCTTTTAATTACGATATTATATTTTGCCGTTATCTCTTAATCTATATTAACAGAAAAGTACGAGAAGAATTTTTAAAAGTTATATCTAGTCGGTTAAACTCAGGCGGTTTGCTAATTTTAGGTAAAACTGAAACATTACTTAATTCAAAAAGTAATTTAAAATTGATAGATACATATAATCGAATATACATGAAAGAAGGGTGAATAATATTTCAATCAAAGTCCTTGTTGCAGAAGATTCAGCATTTCAAAGGAAATTGATAACTGAAATGTTAATATCAAACGAGGAAATTGATGTTGTAGATGTCGCAAGAAATGGGAGAGAAGCCATTGAAAAAATTGGAAATTTAAATCCAGATGTGTTAATACTAGATCTGGGGATGCCTGACATTGACGGAATAACAGTATTTAAATTCCTTTCAGAACATTATCCTGTCCCTACTATTATATTTTCTGCCAAAAACCCTGAGACTTTAGAACCCTCAGTTCAGACTTTATTAATGGGGGCTTTTGATTTTATAACCAAACCTCTAGGTTTGTGGGAAGACGAATTTCCAAAATATAAAGAAAAACTAGTTTCCAGTACAATATATGCTGGAAAAATTAAAAAAACTTATGAAAAACGTAATCTTTTAATTAAAAAGTCAGTTTCTGCACTGCCTCCTTTAGAATCATATAGTGGTCAATATCAATTAAGTGTTAAATCAAAATCACAAATAGTTGAGATTCCAAAAAAAGCAGAAATAAAAAGGACTAGTAAAATATTCAATGCAATAGTTATTGGTACTAGTACTGGAGGCCCTAGAACTTTAAAATCAATATTAAAGGAAATCCCTGAGAATTTTGATAGTCCCATTCTAATAGTACAGCATTTAGATCCATACTTCATGAAAGAACTTTCAAAATCACTGAATCAAGTCTGCAAAATTGAAATTAAAATCCCTGAAAATGGAGAAGAAATCCAACCTGGAATTGCTTATCTAAGTCCTGGAGGAAAACATATGAAAGTTGTCCGAAAGAACAATATCCCTTTTATTAAGATATTTAAAGGTGAACCTGTAAATTTTTGCATACCCTCTGTTGATGTATTGTTTTTCTCAGCAGCAAAAGTATACAAAAATCAAATACTTGGAATTTTATTAACTGGTTTAGGAGATGATGGCGCTGCAGGATTAGAAGCTATTAAAAAAGAGGGAGGCAAAACAATTGCTGAGTCAGAACAAACATGTGTAGTTTATGGTATGCCTAAAGCAGCGGTAAAGAGAGGAGCTGCCAATTTAATTGTTCCAAACTATGAAATTAAAGACCATATGATGAATTTTGCTAAAAAGATGAAAAATAACATACCCGATTAATAATTTAATTTTTATAAACTTCAGGTGATTATGATAAAATACTATGGCCGCGTTGAGGAAATGGAAAGATATGGAGAAATTTTTTTACCCATCGGCCATTATTTTATTACAAATTGTAAAAATAAATCCACCGATATTTTTCCAAAAATATCAATTTACGGATTAGGTTCATGTATTGCCTTAATTCTTATTGATTTCAAAAATAGAGTATGTGGGATGTCCCACATTTTACTTCCTAAAGCAAAACTAAATAAAAAAATAGAATATCCTCATAAATATGCTGACCTTTCTTTAAAGCTGCTAGTAAAAGAACTTCTTAATTATGGTGCGGTTAAAGAAAATATGATGGCAATAATAGTAGGAGGTTCAAAAATTTTTGATTTAGATGAAAATTTTATGGGGTTTGATAACATTAAAGCTATAAAACAAGAATTAGAAAAGTCTAATATTTTTATTATTGGAGAAGATACAGGAGGATCGCAAGGGAGGGGGATAATATTTGACACAAAAGATTTTGCTGTATATGTCAAATTTACAAAAGAAAAAGATTATAAAAAGATCATATTTAATTCTGGAATATCACAAAAAAAAGAGGGATTATTAGAATGAATGATAAGGTTATAGATAATACTATTAAGGTTGAATTGACGGAAGAGCAGTTAGATTTATTGAAAGAACTTGGTAATATTGGCTCTGGACATGCGATTACAGCTCTTTCGGCATTACTGAATAAAAAAGTAGAAGTCTCACTAACTTCTGCAAATATTGATACTTTTTGGAAAATTCCTGACGTGTTTGATAGCCCTAACGATGAGGTTGTTGTGATATTTTCAAAAATCCCTGTTAATTCTGATCTTTCCATTGTACAAATATTTCCTAAAGAATCAATTTTTAACCTAGTAAATTTATTAAACAATTCCGATAAAATTTCTGAGGAATTAATAAAAAGCACCAATGATTTGGATGAATTTTCTTATAGTATCATAACAGAAATCGGAAATATCCTAAGTGGTCATTATGCTAGTGCTTTAGCAGATTTATTATCAATCAAACTTGTCCCAAATGTACCAAAAGTTGCAATTGATACATTAAATGCGATATTAAATAGTATTATCGCAAAATATTCCCAAATAGTAGATTATATAATAATAATTAATACAAAATTAATGGTTTCAGATTTGAATATAAATGGAACAATTTGCCTTATTCCAAATATTAACATTTTAAGTAGATTGTTCGAGATTTTAAATATAAAATATAATTTGAATTTATAAGGTTGAAAAATGTCAAATGTAAACTTAATTGATGAGCTATTAAATAAATTACTACATGAAGTAAATAATTTGTTAGCGGCTTTAGTTGTAGATTTAGATGGATTAATAATAGCTCGTTCTTCAGTAGAAGGATTTGATGAAGAATTAATTGGAGCAATAATGGCTATTCTTGATCAAACCATAAC
>JBHLLI010000134.1:0-10621 GCA_048885765.1 Candidatus Hermodarchaeota archaeon | reverse complement strand
TCTGTAGCTATATTAGCTACGTTTACTGATGCTTGAGTACTTGAATCAAGAATTTCTTTAATAGTATTTTCTTGTCGTCGAACAATTTTTATAGCATAATATAGTACATAAATAAGATAGAAAACAATTGGAACTGTTATGATCAACATTGATATAAACTCATTATTCAAATATCCTACTCCAATAATCATTACTATTGCAAAGGAAACACAAGAGATCATTATATATAAGATTATTTTAAATGCTAAGGAATTACGCTTTAATTTATAGCGATTTTTAAATATAAGAGTTAGAGCTGCTGCTATTATCAAAATCAATAAAATTTCAATTTCAAAAGCTAATTGCACCATTTTTTTAATACCATTTTAAATATTCTATTTAGTTGATTTATTATACAAAAATATCTATTGATTAAATCATGAAGAAGTTTTAATTTAAGTCTGCATGAATTACCAAATATTTGTACTATTAGAACGCATTTTGCCATTTGTAATGGAATATTATTTAATTTTATTTTTAGCGAAATTTTAGCTAATTTTCATAATGGAATAAAATAAACTTAAAATAATTTTGAAATCTTATCTAATTGAAGAATCATCATTTTTGGAATTATAAATCAAACCTATGTAAATTTTAAGGATTAAAATTATGACAGAATATGATAAAATTAAGCAAGAAATGGACGAATGGGAGAAATCCATTTCACTTAAAAAGGAAAGAAAACAAAGTTTTAGGAACATATCGGAAATTGAAATTAATAGATTATATACTCCTAATGATATTAAAGATTTTAATTATGCACTTGACTTAGGATTTCCTGGTCAATATCCTTTCACTCGAGGAGCATATCCGAATATGTATCGAGGGCAACTCTGGACAATGAGACAGTTTGCTGGATTTGGAAATGCTGACCAAACTAATAAAAGATATAAATTTTTGATTGACCATGGAAATACTGGATTAAGTGTAGCGTTTAGTTTACATACTATTTATGGGATTGAAGCAACTGATCCAAAAGCCCTCGGAGAAATCGGAAAAGAGGGTGTTGCTATTGATTCTCTAGAAGATATGGAAACATTATTTGATGGAATTGATCTATCAAAAATTAGTACTTCTATGACGATTAATGGCCCAGCTTCCATATTACTAGCACTATATATTGTAACTGCTGAAAAGCAAGGTCATACTCCAGAAGAATTAAGAGGAACTATTCAAAATGATATATTAAAAGAGTATATTGCTCAGAAATCGTGGATTTTTCCACCTGAGCCTTCGATGAGAATAATTGTGGATACTATAGAGTATTGTACTAAGCATGTCCCTCAGTGGTATACGATAAGTATTAGTGGATATCATATTAGGGAAGCGGGATCCACAGCTGTACAAGAATTAGCATTTACATTAGCTGATGGTTTTGCTTATGTAGAAGCTGCTCTTGAAAGAGGGTTAGATATCGATGATTTTGCACCTCGTTTATCCTTTTTCTTTAATTCTCACAATAACTTCTTTGAAGAAATTTGTAAATATAGAGCGGCTAGGCGAATATGGGCTAGACATATGAAAAATAGATATGGAGCAAAAAAACCTGAATCAATGCGATTACGCTTCCATACACAAACTGCAGGTGTATCATTAGCAGCTCAAGAACCAGAAAATAACATAGCAAGAGTCACCCTCCAAGCTTTAGCTTCTATTCTTGGAGGAACTCAGTCATTACACACTAATTCATTTGACGAAGCTCTATGTTTACCTACTGAAAACGCCGTAAAAATAGCATTAAGAACTCAACAAATAATAGCACACGAGTCAGGAGTAACAGATGCGGTTGATCCTTTAGCAGGGTCTTATTATGTTGAATGGCTTACGAACAAGATGGAAGAAGAAGCTGAAAATTATTTTAAGAGAATTGAAGATCTTGGTGGAGTAGTTCCCGCTATAAAAGCTAATTTCTTCCAAAAAGAAATTGCTAATGCTTCTTATAAATATCAGCAAGAAATCGAAAATCGTGAAAGAACATTTGTAGCAGTAAATGAATTTGGAAAAAGAGAACCATGTTCAGTGCCTTTATTAAAAATTGATGAAGAAATAGCACAAGACCAAGTCAGAAAACTTAACGAATTAAAAGAAAGAAGAGATAATGATAAAGTAAAAGAAAAAATTGAGAGATTAAAGGAAGCAGCTCGAGGTAAAGAAAATTTAATGCCTTTTATTATAGATGCTGTTAGAGAATATACTTCCATAGGAGAAATTATAAATGCATTAAAGGAAGTATTCGGAACGTATCATGAGGATTCAATATTTTAAGGAGAAAATCGAAAATGAATGAAGAAAGAAAGATTAAGGTTTTAGTCTGCAAGCCTGGCTTAGACGGGCACGATAGGGGTGCGAAAGTATTAGCCAGAGCATTGAGAGACGCTGGTATGGAAGTAATTTATACCGGTATACATCAGACACCAGATGATGTAGTAAATACAGTCATACAAGAAGATCCCGATGCGGTGATGTTAAGTATGTTATCTGGGGCTCATAATGCCCTATGTCCCTTAATCATGGATAAGTTGAAGGAAAATGGAATAAACGATGTTTTAGTGGCAGTTGGAGGAATAATACCTGACGAGGATAAAGAATTTTTAAAATCTCATGGATTAAAAGGATTCTATGGGCCAGGTACCGATTTAAAAACAATAGTTGAATTTGTTAAAAATAACTTGAAAAGATAATTAATAGAATGGATTATTCTAATTTTATTTCTCAATTATTGAATGGTAGTCCAAGAGCAGTTGCTCGTTTAATTACTTTTGTTGAGAATGATATAGATGCTGCTGAAGAGATAGTCAATTCGATTTATGAACACACGGGGAATGCATATATACTTGGTATTACAGGGGCACCAGGTACTGGTAAATCAACTTTTATTTCGACCCTAACCAAATTCTATGTTGATCAAGGTAAAAAAGTAGGAATAATCTGTGTCGATCCTACCTCTCCGTTGACGGGTGGAGCTCTCTTAGGAGATCGTATTCGTATGAAACAAAATTTTTCCCTTAATAATGTTTTTATAAGAAGCATGGCTAATAGAGGTCAGTTGGGCGGTCTTGCTCGAGCAACAGAAGATTCAATCAAAATCCTTGATGCTTATGGATGTGATATAATTATTGTTGAAACGGTTGGAGTTGGTCAATCTGAAGTTGATATTTTCAAATCTGCCCAGACAGTTGTAGTTTTATTAGTTCCAGGCTTAGGAGACGATATTCAAGCTATAAAATCAGGAATTATGGAAATCACAGATATATTTGTAGTAAATAAAATGGACTTGCAAGGAGCAGACAAAAAAATCGCTGAAATAAAGCAAATGTTAGAATTCAGAAAAAATTACAAATACGATTCAAACGATATACGTAAAAAGTATGCAAAAATAGAACTTTGGACACCAGAAATTACTAAAGTAAACTCTAAAACCGGAGAGAATTTTAATGAGCTACTTGAATTAATAAATAAACATAAAACATTCTTACACGAATCCGGAGTCATTTCAAATTATTTGAAAAATAGAATTTCAAATGAGACTTTACAGATTTTAAAACATAAATTAACAAAAAAAGTCGAAGAATTACTAAGTTCTGATAAAAAAATTGGAGAATATATTGATAAAGCTATTCAAAAATCTTTAGATCCTTATTCTATGGCAGATCTAATAATTAAAATGTTAGGTTTGGAAAAATAAAATAGTTTTAATTCTACTTCCACCTATATACCTAATTAAATGAATTTAATAGAGAATTCAAAATGAATGATTGGACAATATCAAAAAAATACATTTTGATATATCGGATAATATGTGCTGCACTAAGCTGGTTTACAATTATAACCGGTTGGATTATCAATTCGATATCTTCTGGAGATCCTCTTATTTGGGTAAACGGTTTTAGATATTACACAATGCAAACAAACATGATGGTAACTATATGGTTTACATTAGCAATTTTTTGGTATGATAAACCAGAATCTCTTGAAAAACTAAATGGTCGATTGAAAGGAGCTTTTACTCTATATATAACGACAACTTTCTTTTTCTTTGCAATTTTACTACAGGCAGGATATTTACCTTCTGGATGGGCAGCATTTAGCAATCTCATCTTGCATTATATTACTCCAATTGCATTTATTATCGATTGGGTATTAACACAAAATAAAGTACGATATAAATGGAGCTATTTACCATATTGGATTATATATCCGATAGGTTATTTAATATTCTCTTTGATACATGGTATCTTCACAGGTGATTACATATACCCTTTTCTAGATATTAGCATCCGCGGTCCTATAGGATACTTGATAATTTTGAGTTTCTTATTAGGATTTGGAATATTTTTTGCGTGTTGTTATATTGTAATTAATAGATGGAGAACGTCATAAATAAGTAAATTTGAAGGACATGATTAGAAAATGACTGAAGAAAAAGAAGAAAAGGATTTTAAAATTTCAAAGGAAGATATTTCTAAAGCAGAAATCGTTGCTGGATTACAATTCACACCCGAAGAGAGGGATTTGTTATTAGAAGGTGTTAATGAAAATCTTGAGAATTATTTAAAGCTTAGAGAATTAAAAATTGAGAATAATATCCCCCCAGCATTATATTTTAATCCAATATTCCCTGATATGAAGTTTCTTAGTATACAAAATCCAATTAAAATAAGTCCTATTCCTGACTTACAAGTCCCAGAAAACCTCGAAGAACTTTCATTTTGGCCAATTAAAGATTTATCACATTTAGTAAGAGAACAAAGAATTACTTCACTTGATCTCACGAAAATGTATCTTAATCGCTTAAAAAAATATGATCCAATTCTTCAATGTGTCATTACTATAACTGAAGAGTTAGCTCTTGCTCAAGCAAAAAGAGCAGATAAAGAGATTAAAAGAGGATACTATAGAAGCAATTTGCATGGAATCCCATATGGAGTAAAAGATCTGTTTGCGTATCCAGAGGTTCCCACAACTTGGGGAGCGACACCATTTAAAGAGCAGATTATTGATGAAACTGCTACAGTTATTAAAAAGTTGGAAGATGCAGGAGCTATAATGTTAGGAAAAATGACCTTAGGTGCTTTAGCTTGGGGTGATGTATGGTTTGGAGGACAAACAAAATCTCCATGGAATATCGAGGAAGGTTCAAGTGGATCATCAGCTGGATCTGCTGCGGCTGTGGCAGCAGGATTAGTTGGTTTCGCAATAGGAACTGAGACATATGGTTCTATAATTTCTCCTTCAACTAAATGTGGTACAACAGGTCTTAGACCATCATTTGGAAGGGTGAGTCGGTTTGGAGCTATGGCGTTGAGTTGGTCTATGGATAAGATAGGGCCAATATGCCGAACTGTTGAGGATTGCGCTATAGTATTTGATATTATAAAAGGGCCAGATGATAAAGATCAAACAATAATGGATATTCCTTTTAATTGGGATTATTCACTTAATGTGTTAGATTTACGAGTCGGCTATATCAAAACTGCGTTTGAAGAAGACAGAGATTATAAAGATCATGATGATCAGGTACTTACAGTCCTACAATCACTTGGAATAAATCTTTTACCTATTGAATTACCGGAATTCCCTGTTGAAGCGCTTTCTATCATATTGTCTGCTGAGGCAGCTACGGCTTTTGATGACTTAACACTGAGTAATCGAGATGATGAACTGATTCGACAGGTAAAAGATGCTTGGCCAAATGAATTCAGACAATCAAGATTGATTCCAGCAGTAGAATATATTAAAGCAAATCGTGCGCGAACAATTTTGATGCAAGAGATGAAAAAATTATTCCATAATATCGATGTATATGTTGCACCTTCATTTTATAAGAGTTTACTCCTTACGAACTTAACAGGTCATCCTGCGGTTGTTGTACCAAATGGTTTTACTGGTAATGGAATTCCAACAAGCATTACATTTACAGGAAATCTATACAGGGAGGATCAAGTATTAGCTTTAGCAAAAGCTTATCAGGATAAGACGAATTTCCACAAAAAAAGACCATCAATAGATTTAAATACAAAGTGAGACTCTATTTTTTATCTTTTTTTGGATCAATCCATTCGGAATAAATTTCTACAATTGTTAGAGATTGAGTCTTATGACATTTTTCACATTCTTCATCTGTCAATTTCTTAAAAACGAAATCTCCAGGTTTGAATGAACGTGTAACTTTCTCATTACATTCTCCACATTTAACAATACTATATTTTTTTTCAACGACTCTTTTTTTACGGTCCCAGTCGTCGGTAATACTTGGTATTGAGGGTAGTTGGGGTTCTTCAGCCATTTTTCTTCTATTTTTATAGGTTTTTATTTTAAAAAGCAAATTAAAGTTATTAATCTTTTAGGTTATGTTCAATAAAAAGTTCTTAAAGATTTAAATAAAGCTTTGACATATAGAAGATTATACTCATAGACTTGAAATTCTACAACAAATGGATCTCCTAAATCTTTATTTAGTATATTTTATTGCAATAGTTTTTTTTTTAATGGGCATATTTTTGTTATATAAAACGAAAAAGGAATATAGGGATTATCAGAAACGATCTAGGTTTACTTCAGTAATAGCCTTTTTATATCATGAATTATTTGTAGGTTTTGCATGTTATACAGCTTGGATGAATATTTGGCCTATTATAAAGCTTAACCAACATTTGTATATTCATATTATCTTTGCAATTATTGGGTTCTTTCCTTCGATTTCTGGCTTTCTTATTTATGCCTTTTATTGTTTTAGAATGAAGTCTTTTAAACGAGCGATCGGGCGTAATCCTGATGCAATAGTTACCGATGGGATATATAGTTTAAGTAGAAATCCGGGATCATTGGGTAGAATCATAGGTTTAATAGGGATTGGAATAATGGGTCGATCATATTTCACTTTATTAATAGGAATAATTTGGATTGTTATTAATCATTTCTATATTCTTACCGAGGAAAAACATTTAGAAAATACCTTTGGTGATGCTTATCTAGAATATTATTCTTCAACACCACGGTATTGTAAAGTAATCAGAAAAACAGTAAAATAAATATCATTAGGCGTAAAATACAGCTTTATTTTAGCTTTACTAAAATAAGTCTAGTCTCTAAAGGAGAAATTCATTTTAATTCAGTTCTTTTGAATAATTATTTAATAGGATTTTCCTTTTTATTGCAGATTGAACGAGCAGGTAAATTCTAGATAGATTTAATACAAATAGCCATCCACGTAATTTAAGAAGTCTTTGAATTTTTCTTATGCCATTATTAAGATAACTAATTTCCTTATAAGCATAAATTAGAAGCTCTCGTAATTTTTTTTGGTTTAATTGATAAGTCTCAAATACAGGATTATGATAAGTATATTTAGACCAATCTTTTGTAACTATCAAATTTTTTTCTTGGAATTCTTTTAATATTGGTGTGCCTGGAAAGGGGCCTAATAGATTAAAACTTAATTCATCAACATCTACTTTTTTCATAAATTTTATTTCTTCTTTAATATCTTCTTCTGTTGCGTATAAATCAAATCCAATTATCATATTTGAAGCAATTATTATATTGTACTTGTGAAGTATTTCAATTGCTTTTAACGCCATATTGAAAGAGATTTTTTTACCAATCTCATCCAATACTTTCTTTTTTGGACTCTCAATTCCTATGAATACCGCGCATAATCCCGCTTCTGCCATTTTTTTGATCATTTGGGGAGATTTGACAATTGCATCTACTCTCATTTGTGCGGTAAAAAAGAAGTCATTAATTTCCTTTTTCTTTTTGCATTCAATTATTCTCTCACTTAATTTCTCGATCCTATGGGGATTGGCAGTTAAATTATCATCTATAATAAAAATATCAGAAATTTTTCTATTTTGTGAAATAACTTTTAATTCAGTTATAATGTTTTCAACCGGTCGAGTTCTCCATAAACCTTTGTTAAAAACCGGAGTGTAGCAAAATTTACACCTGTGTGGACATCCTCTTGAAGTTTCTAGCGTATCGAATCTCACTGAGAACATTTTATACTTATTTTTTTTAATAAGATGCCGAGCAGGAAGTCGAAGCGTTCCAAGGTCTTTTATTAAATCTCGGTCGGGATTATGTATAATAAGTCCATTAGATTTATATGAAATTCCTTTAACATTTTCTGGAGTTCCTTTTTTGATCAATTCTCTAAATGTTAACTCTCCTTCCCCTCTAACAACTATATCAACCTCATTAACTTTCAATGTATCATCTGGCACAGCTGTAGGATGCTGACCTCCAAAGACGACAATGCATTTATGATCAATTTCTTTCACAATTTTTGCGATGTCATAACAAATGTTAACCACTGTTGTAAAAGTGACCGAGATCCCTACAATATCTGGTTTAAATTTCTTAATTTTCCTCTTTAATTGTTTATCACTTAATCTATTTACTTTAGCATCGATAATTTCAACTTCCACATTCAAATCAGTTAGGTAGCTAGCAATATAGGCTAAATTCAACGGAGGTGCATCAAAACGAGTCTGATAAAAATTTAGACCAACTTTAAGAGAATTGGGCGTAATTAGTAAGATTCTTTTCCAACTGTGGGTAAGTTTTCTAGTACCTCGAATATTCATTTAAAAGGGAAACCCTCTATTTATTGATGATCTATAAATTAATTAAATATTAAACTTAATGGTTTTGATAATTAATGGGCAAAAATTTAGACAGTTTCTCCCTTTAATATGTAAAAAATCTTGTAAGTCAAATTTATTAAATTCCAATTAAATATTTAAATAAAGCCGTAATTATTAGAAGATATTAAACTCTAACCTGAAATCCCTCTAGATATGGTTTATAAGATTAATCTTATTTTAGTATATACTGTTACACCAGTTTTTTTTTTATTAAGTTTATATTTAGCATTTAAAATCAGACATGAATATAGGAATTATCAGAAACGGTCTTTGTGTACTTCAGTATTATGTTTACTCTATCATGACTTATTTGTAGTTTTAGCATGTTATAGTGCTTGGTATAACACTTGGCCTTTTTTTAATCTATATATCTATTTTTATAGCCATCTTGCATTTTTTATTTTTGGTACAATCATTATTTTTTTTAGCTCAGTTATTTTTGTTTTATATTTAACTACTATAAAATCTGTTGTACGGGCAACTGGACTTAATTCTGATAAGCTTATTATAGAGGGGATATTTAGCATTAGTAGAAATCCAGGATCATTGGGTAGAAGCATTGGTTTAATAGGTCTTGGATTAATGGGGCGTTCTTTTTTCACTTTATTATTAGCTATATTATGGATTAGTATTAACCATTTCAATGTTCTTACAGAGGAAAAGTATTTAAAAGATAAATTTGGAGAATCTTATCAGCATTATTGCAATTTAACACCACGATATTTGAGCTTCAAAAAAAATAACAACATTATATAATTTTTCAAGTTACACAATTGGAAAAAATTATACCCTATTCTTTAAATATTGGAAAAAAAGTAAAACAAATGTGGAACCTAATATAAGTGAAAAGGTAGATAGACTCATAAATAGATATTCTGAATTATATAATGAATCCAAATTTGAGTTTTTTAGGGAACGTATTAATATTCTTAAAAATCTTAAAAAAGAAATACAAAAAAAAGAAAAGTTTGTTGAGTGTTAAAGAAATCTAAATTCTTACTCATTTTTTGACTTTTTATGCTTCTTTTCTCTTTTCTTTTTTCCTTCTTTATCTATATCTTCAACATATTCCTCTTCCGATTCTTTTTCTTCACTCTTTGCTTCTTCTTCTTTTTCCTCAGGTTCCGGTTCCGGTTCCGGTTCAGGAGGTTTTGGTTTTCGTGAAATTATCACCTTTGTATAACGAATAATTTCTTTTCCATATTTAAAACCATCCTGAACTATTTCAAGTATGCTGTTTTCTGGTATATCTTCTTTTTCAACTGAAGTTAAAGCTTCATGGAGACTATAATCAAATTGATCATTAATTCGCACTTGTATTGGTTCAGCTCCATAGGACTTAAAAACACTCATGAATTGGTTAAAAAACCCATTTAAATGATTTTTCTCCGCTTCATCTGCGGTCTCCATCGCTTTTTTAAAAGAATCATATAAAGGTAAGAAATTTTTTAGGACTGAAGCTGTGTATTCAATTCTTAAGTTTTGCCGGTTTTTGTCCCATCTCTTTTGAGCATTTTCAAATTCTGCTTGGAGATGCATATATTTATTTTTTGACTCATCTTTTTCTTTTTGTAGTTTTTCAATTTTCTCTTTAAGATCAGTTAATTGCTTTTCAAGTTCTTCTTTTTCTTTAACCAGATCCTCTTTTGAAAAATAATCCAACTCATAATGCTCTTTTTCTTCTAATTTCTTCACTTCTTGTGGCGCTGTCTCTATTTCAGCATTTTCTTGTTCTTCTATAGGATTTGCTTTTGTATCTCCAGATTCTTCTGGTTTAGATTCTTCTTTTAAAACATTATTGTTGTCTTCAGTCATAATGATCCCTTATAACTCGATTAATATTTAATATGAACTGTAAATATATAAATTAAAATTGATACTCAGATTTATTCTTTATGATATATAGATCATTATAAATAAAATTTAATTATTAC
>JBHLLI010000133.1:0-10709 GCA_048885765.1 Candidatus Hermodarchaeota archaeon | reverse complement strand
ACAAATATTAAAATAGGGAATTATCATATAATTCTATAGCCAATTTTGTAAAAAATTGAGAGCGAAATTTAAATCATAAATTAAACCAAAATTAGTAAATTTTGTGTCAAATGTTTCAATGAAAAAAATTATAAAATTTTAGGTGAAATTATTGAAGAAATGGAAGAATAAGTATCAGATCTATTTGAAATCATTTCTATTATTAATTATTATCCTATTTTCTGGATATACATGGATTTTTAATAAACTCTTTAATTATGCACATAGAAATGTTAAAAATGAGAGAAAAAACAATTGGAATCCATACAACCCAGATTATAATAATTTTCTTTATTTGGATGATGTAGATCAAACTGAGTATCTTTTTAATGCAAAAGAAGAGTGTTATATATTAGTAGATATAAATGGGACTGATTTTACAAGTTTTATCCTTGATGGGGATGAATATGAAGTTAGTTATGGCATAAATATTTTTCCTTTAGATTATGGAGAGGAATTTACTTCCCACGCCCTTGAAATTCAAGAAAAAGATATAGAAAAAGGGAGTTATAACTGGATAACTATAGAACCTTTAATTCTTATAAAAGATAATATCACTGTTAATTTAGAAGTCCCATATATAACTAATATTTTTGCTGGAGGACCTATTTCTATATTGGTACAACCTAATTTTTCATATAATTGGCTATATTTAGAAGTAGATGGAAAAGTGATTAACAACATTTATGATCCAATTGATTATCCATATGTTGATAGTGCCTTTTTATGCTATTTTGTTGAAGATGGCTCGCATATAAGATTCGACCTTAATATGAGACCTAAAGAACATACCCTAAGATTTAAGGGAAATGGGACTATAAATTACCAAGTCGTTGTCAATTTAGATTGGGATGAAGATCTAATTGATGATGTCGAGGAACTCCAGAAATCTTACTTTTATGAGGAATTAGACCCAACAATTCCAAATATTTGGGGTTTTTTTGAAAAGGCAGACGAATTATCATTTATGAATAATACAATAGGAACTAATTCGGGTTATTTCCGGTTTTATCTCCCTGAAACCTATAATAAGGTTAATTATTTATCAATTGTTGCAAAGGAAGGCCAAGTGAATGGGATTCAAGTTGATGATGATGATATCACACTCAAACATATTAGATTAAATTCTGAGAAAAAATCAACTCCGTATGGGATACTCGAGCCTGGATTTCATACAATATATTTTGAATATCCTGAAAAAGAATTAACTTTAATTGAGTTTTTTATTGATAATAAGAAAATCTTGGTTATGGATAAATTTAACCAGCGGGATTCTGATGCTGATGGATTAAAAGATATTGAAGAATACAATAGTGGTATGGATCCATTAAGTGATGATACCGATCAGGATGGGTTGCCTGATTGCTTAGATACTTCGCCTTTAGCTTCCCTACGTCTAGATAAAGATTTAATACATCAAATTATTATTCCTCATAATCCATCTAAGAATACCTTACTAAATCTTGTAATAGAAAAACCAGATCCAGACTATAGTACTTATAAAAATAGGATTTGGATGGATGGTTATCAACGAGGAGGCGGAAAAGAAGTCTTAATCCAACCTGTAATACGTCTATTTGGAAATCAAAGTATTCTAAGAAATGAACTTGCTGCCTATTGGAAAGATGATTCCAGTGCTACAGAAACTTTTTCCTTAAAAGCTGGAGATTTTTCAGGCAACGGAGATGCAATCCCACATCCCACTAATCCAAATGCGGAATATACGTTTATTTATGCTAAACCAAGCGAAGAGACTTATGAATTTGACATAGTTTTTCCTAAAGGACATTTAGCAAAGGAGGATAATATAATTGACCTTCGATTTGATTTCATCTGGTTAGTAGCAACACCTAATGGAACAGGCCAGATGCAGGCTCTGCATTTTTATGATTTTGATCAAGATATTAACGTGCAAGCATTGGGTGTCCGTGAGATAGGCGATATTAATTATATTTTGTCTACCCCAGACACTTTAATTGAACATCAAATATTTTGGGCATTGACTCAAAATCCACAATTAGGAGAACCTAGCGACTATGGGGTTGAAAATGATGTTATTGGAAAAGGTACAGTAGATTATTATGCATTGGCTGAAAAAACTTTAGAGGATCGAGAATCTATCCCTTTTATTGACCAAGAAAATGAAGTGCTATATGTAGCAGGATTAGTTGATAACTTTGATTTCTTAAATAAAATAAATATCAAAATCAACAATCTAAGACCGAGTTTTGAAACTATTCATTTAGGCAACTATTCTTCATTTTTTAGTTTTTCTACAATTAGTCATCTTATAAATGAGGACCAATCTGAATTAATTGATGAAATCTATAGGTCGGAAAATAAAATTTGTTATTCTATTGGGTGGAATAATTATACAGATGGTGAGAATGAATTAGTTCAGAAGAGAGCTAACATTCTGGGATTTCCTATTTCTCTTGAATTGAAATCTTTTCAAAATTCTAAAATTCTAAAAGTTTCTCAAGTGCAAGGAAAGGAAATACCTTTAATAGCAATACCTGTTTCACGTGAATCAAACTTACATGACAAAATAACGTATTTGAATCAGACATACATAGAAAAAATAAGCTGTAATCCAAATATAATATTTGATGATTCCAAACATATTGTTAAAGAATTCTTTGATGACCGCCAATGGGAAGTTGAAGCGAGTGCGTTGATTTTTAATTCGTATTCCCGTGTTAACGCAGAACTGTTATATAGTTATTTAATGGGAATTTCGCTAAGGATCGAAGAGACAAAATCAATGTTGACAAAAATAATTACCCTGTCTCCTGAGATCAGTAGTGCATATACAAACATACTGCAACGGCTGAATAAGTATACGTTGCAAGAGTTTAGAATGGTCTTTAAAGAAGGTAATTATCAAATGTATCACTCTTTCTTCTCCCCAGATGACGTTATAGGCGAGAACTTAAGAAAATTCGATGACTTAACTGATATTTTGGGAAGGATTAAAACAAAAACTTTAAATTTAGAATGGGAAGCATTTTATCGTTTTTGGGATGATTTAGAACTAGAAAAATTAATAGAATTCAGACAATGGGTCTCCAACCTTATAAAAACCCAGGAAGGTATGAGAGTAAATTTATTTGATCCTAAAGCAGGGGATCCCGTTAGCGCGGATATAGCGGGCTTGCTGGCGTGTTGGATGAAGAAAGAAGAAAGTAAAAATAAGCTAAAATGTCAAATTGCCGGATCAGCGCTTATTGTCATAGGAGGAGTTCAATTCATTTTTGGGATTATGGAAACGTATAACTTACTTAGGGCCTTTGGAGAGGGTAAATTCAAAAATCGGGAAATAGAATTCGTCGCTCGTATAACTGCCGCTGTAAGCACAACGGCTCTAGGAGCATTACTAATTGTAAATGGAATACTTCTTTTAGCTGCTAACACGAAATTTGCCTTAACAAAGACTTTTTCTTTCTTATCCAAATGGGTCCCAAAATTAATTGCAGTTGTTGGGATAATTGTTGATATTGCCTTAATTGCTGTTGATATTATAGATGCATATAACAAATATGGGCTGTCAGAACAATTTTGGTTTGAAGTACTTGAAATTTCGATTAAAGCGGGATTATCTGTTTTAATCCCCGCAATTCTCATCGCCACGGGTCATTCAGGGTGGGGATTCTTTATCGGAATCTTAGCAGCAATAGGAATCTTAATTTACGATTGGCTGACGGGACAAAATGATCAGATCAAAGAAATTAGACCAAGTATTGAAATTATCGAAGAAGAGGGAGGAATAAAGCAAACATATTATGTTTTCCCTCAGGACATTTTTAAGAAATATGGTAGTTTACGAGTAGGTGATGAGGTGGGATTGCAAATGAAGGTACATAACGATGGAAACACAAAAGCTTACTTTAGAGCAAGGTTTGAAGCCGGTGGGAGCGGATATTCACAGTATCAAGGAGCCTGGTCCCAAGGACTTTTGCCTGGACAAGGTGAAACCTTATCGTTTACTCGTACTTTAACTGATACTGCACCTAATCTAATCATGAAACAACAAATAGAGATTGATGCAGATATACCTAATGAAAATAATGTGTGGATAAGAACCCATATTTATGATTCTGAAGATAAAGTATGGCTCAACCTTCCAGTTTTACCTTTAAGCATAGCAGAGTTCTATACTCAAACCACCGAACTTCATAAACCAATTGATCATGAAGGGCTTGTACAGAAATATGAAAAAGCCTTAGAGGAATATAGGTATAATGATGCGGCAAAAATGTCAAATAAGTTAAGACAAAGGGTACGATATGATTTTCTTGAAGAAAATATTGGAACTGTTCCATCCGGATCAGAATGGATAGACAAATGTAGGCTTGAAGGTCGTTGGGATCCTCCATATGGAAGTACTCCTGAAAGTTCATGTTATATTAATGAGAATGATCACGGAAGATTCATTCATTTACACGATGCACTCGCAGGTTGGACATATGCAGGTATAGAAAATAGGCTTGAAGAAAGAAGGAGTTTTGGTACCATTGAATTTTGGGTCTATAATACTGGAGAAAATGGTCTAAGTGTATTACTTATCAGACCAGCATCTGATTACCATGAAAACTTGTATTTTAATTTTGGAACCTACGCTTGGTGGGAGACTTTTAAATATAATATTAAAGGTCCAGGGCTCAACAAGGAATCTTGTTTTTATCCTAATCAATGGTATCATGTGAGAATTGATTTCCGGCTTGCTACAATAATACCCCATTGCGGATTAGATTACAATTGTTATAATTTATGGCTTAATGGGATAAGAATAGCAACTAATTTACCTGTTGAGAGAGGTGGATACAAGTTCGATAGATTAATCTTTAGCACCATGGGTGATGGTGTAGGGGACATCTATATTAGTGGACTTGATTTTTCATGGTCTCAGGGATATTATCAGGGAAGAAATTATAATTGGAATTATACTTTAGATGATATTGCTTTTTATAGTTCAGAATATGCCAATCTACCATTGAAAACAAATATTCTGACCAATCTACAAGAAGAAATCTTACAAATTGATCCAATAGCAGACTTAAATTCGGCAAGATTTAACCTAGATTTAAAAGGGACTAATAATCCCTTGGTAAATTACGAAATATCATTTAATGATAAATTAAGATTTCATGAAGATTTTAGCGAAAATGATTGGAGTCTATTAGGCTATCATGGAAATATGATTGCATATACACATTATCCAAGTGATGATATCATGACTGACAAACATGGCACATATGCAGATTGGGATGTATTATCGACAGGTCGTTTAGTGAACTATGAAATTTTGACGTTTATAAGAAATGACCAAAGTCTAATTCCCTATTTAAAGGATCACAGACCGAAAGATCCAGATTTATTTCTTTTTGTTACAGGTATTTATGGGCAGGCAAATACAATTAATTTCTATAAATGTGGAAAATTTTTAGAAGAAACACTCACTTGGGAAAATAAACCTTCAAAAATAGGAGAACCGGTAAAAACTGTCATTTTTTCTGATGGAAATACTGGTTATACTTTTTCAATTCCATTTGATCCTTGCTTTCCTCAATATTTACTCGAAATAAAAGATCTACCATTATCAGGATCCCACTTAATTGGATTTAAAGCTAAAGAGTATGCCGATAAATCCTTGAGACCGAAGTTTACAGAATATTTTTCTAAATGTTACCAAGGAAATGGATATGCTTATATGCAAACTAATATGTCTGAAATCCTAAATCTCGTTAGTCCGATATATGACCCAATTAAAATTGGCCCTAATAACCGTATATACATTAAATGTAAGGCATCTACTTCAAATGAAATTATGTTAAAATTGCTTAAGAATAATAATATCGTTAAAGAGTATGTAGTACACCCAGAAGGAGACCAAAATCTGGAAGAAAAATTAATAGAAATTAATGTAAACGAAGAATTATCATTTGATCAGTTAATGTTTAGTGGGCAGTTAGAAGATACTAATTACTTCATCGTTCAAGATATTAAAATTAAAGATTTTCTTCCAATAATCACTCAACGATTAAAAGAACCAGTAGAATTAGATTTTGAAGATATTGATCCATGGCAAATGGGAGGAATTTACTATCTTAATCTTGATATTAAAAGACATGACAACAACTATCTTATCTATAATGAAATCATTCCTTTAAGGATAAGTTTTAACAGCAATTTCACTATTACTTTATCAAATGAGATTTTTTCTTGGGAATCTTCCTATGTCGTTAGTGAAATAAATACTGGCACTATCAATCTAAAGACTGGTGACTACATTAGTATTAACTATAAAACAAATACAACAAATGAAATTAATCTGCAACTTCTCAAGAATGGGTATTTGGAACATGAGATACCTTTTAAACCTAGAGGAAATATCATTATTTATGATCAATACACTGGCGTTTTAATTGATAAGGATGTGACTTTTGATTTACTAAAATTTGATCTAGGTTTTGGATCGACTGATTATATAATTATTAATAAGATTAGAATAATGGATACTCATTGTGAAATTACACCCGATCAACCATTTAATCCTATTGATATAAGAAACTGCGGCAATATCCCTGAAATAATTGAATTTAGCTTCCCATCTGTCCCTTCTAAGAACGTCGACAAGACGCTGTATCCAGAAGAGTTTGATGGTGATAATCAAATAATAATCCTCATGCCCAATGAATTAAGGGAATGTATATTTAATATTTCAATACCAACTGAACCTGTTTCTAACATCTTATCGCGTCAAATTATGATTAAGAATTATATAATAAATGAACCTATTTGTGAATATATTGACTCGCTTATGATTAAGGATATATATATAAATAGTCCTAAAAATATAACTTATAATTTATTTGGTAATTCAGGTAATTATCCTGGAACATTTAGTTTTGAAAATGATGCTCATGATACAATGCCTAAAGGTATGGACGTTGTTGACACGGGAGGGACAATTCGAATAATCTCAGAACAAAACGGCCATAAAAAAGTAGCAGAATTATATGATAATTCTCATTCAGAAATTGTATTATTGGGGAAAAATTTCTCTCCAATAAAGGCTGGTTCTATTGAATTTTGGATAAATTTTGAAACTATGTCTAACTATCACAAATTTGTTTTATCTGGTGAAAATTCTCCAAACGCATTAATCTTAGAGTGGAATTCCAACGGCCAAGTTGAGTATAATGATGGTGTAAACCATGTATTAACAAATTATAATACTAATCAATGGTATCACTATCGAATTGAATTTAATTGTAGTTCAGATTGGCATTTGTGGTTAGATGATGTATCCTTTAATGTAGGTAATGGATATTCTTTTAATGGTAATCCTATTAACATAAACAGGTTTAGTTTTGGTTCATCATTAATTGATGAAAATTATAGATTTTATATTGATGCAATAGGGTTATCATGGGATTTGGGGTATAATTTGGGTGATAATACAAAACAGGGTATATTTCTCAGTGTTATTTCGGAAGAATGCCTTTCAAATTACTCATATTCTTTAGATGGTGCTGCTGAGATTAGTTTTAACGGCCCTCGCAAAATTATTCCAGCACCTGAAACTGATGGTGTGCATAAGATTCAGGTAACTGGAAAAAATACTCTAAATCAATATTTTGAATCAGAAATGAGATATTTTTCAATTAAATATCCAATTAACGTAGTTCTAGAACAAAGACCAGGGCATTATTCAACTTACAATTTTGAAGATGAGGAAGTGGGAACTTCAGGTTTAAATATAGATTTTGTTGATATAGATTGGTCAAATAGGGGGTGCGAAGTATCTATTGCAGATATAGGAGATGGTCATGGTAATGTAATACAATTAATGGATAATAGCAATGGAAACGCTATAATGATTAATAATTTCGATTCAGATGTAATAGGAGGATTTGAATTTTGGGTTAGAAAGTCAAGCAAAGATATTGAAGGTCAAGGACAAAAAAATCATGATACAAGCTTAGCGATGGGAATTTGGGATTCATCAAATAATCTTCCCATTGTAATAGCAATTGATTTAAATAATGATGGTAAAATTCGATATAGTGGTTACTCTAGTTCAACCGTTGTTTATGAAAATTTCATTCATGACACCTGGTTCCATATAAGAATTATTCCTGATTTTAACAGTCAGACCTATGATATCTATGTTAACAATAAGTTAGTGTTTGAAAATGCATTATTTTATCAAAATGCGAATGATATGCGAGAAATAGACTTTAGAACTGGAAGCGTTCATACCTATGGGATATGGTATATTGATTCTTTTGGTTATGAATGGGATCCAAATTATAATCTTGGAGATAATTTAAAAGAAGGCCTACTGATAGATTATGAACCTCTGTATAGCATTGAATTAGAAAAGATAGAATATTCTTTAGATAATCAAGAAAAGATAATACTATCAAAAAATACTATTATCCCATTCCCTACTGAAGGGATTCATTCCATTCAATTATGTGGTAGTGATAAAAAAGGCAATAAGTATTATTCTGAAGTAAAAAAAATTGTAAGAGTAGTGGAAATTTTAACGTTAACTGGAAAAAATGTTGAGGTAATTGATCCCATAAGTGGTTTAGTGATTTTATTTGAGGAGGTTATAAATTCAGGATTCATAACAATTAAAAGCGGTAATATAGAACCAGAACCACCTTCAGGATTTAGAATAATAGGACAATGTTATGAAATTAGGCTTACAGCTTTATATGAAGGTAATATCACATTAGGATTACCATATATCGAGAGCGCTATTTATGGAAACGAATACAATGTGAGACTTCTTCATTGGGAAGAAGATTTCGGTTGGAAGGATATTACTAAGAGGGTAGATATAGAAACCAATTTAGTGTATGGAGAAATCATAAGCCTATCAATATTTCTTCTTGTAGAACCAGAAGATATAACACCACCGATAATCAATATAGAATATAAAGATGGTGATTATTCAGATGGAAATTCAGGATTATGGAATGTCTCTGCTGTTGATCCTGAAACGGGAATTGATCATGAAAGCATCAAAATTCAAATAGATGGTGAATTGGTTGGAAACCAATTCGGAGAATATACAGTACCTATTGAATTGGGGCTCCACACTATATATGTTGAAGTACAAAATAACAACTATATTCCACTTCAGGGTTCAGAAACAAATGCTGTCATAATAAATGATGATGATACGATTTCTCCAATAATTGATTTTAAATATATTGGTGGCGGAATGGATTCAGATCCAGGTTATTTTGAATGGAGTATTTATGATACAGATAATGGTTTAGGAGATAATGATATTGGATTGAGTAATATTCAAATAACATTTATATACAATTCGACAGAAGGATTAGATGATTATGTTCTAATACTCCCACCAGAAGAGTACGGAGTCTGGGAGCTCCCTCCTTATTTGGGTAATTATACAATCCAAATTTCAGCGACCGATAATGATGATGATAGAACGATTATCTTAGATTCCCTAACTACAGAAATAATCCATAAAGTTGAGATTTACGATGATGACATTGATGCTCCTGAACTTTATAATCTTGTTATATCTCCAAGTGTTTTTACAATTAATTTTACTTTTGAGGCTATCGATTATAGTGGTATAGATACAATAAGAATAACAGTAAGCAACGAAATTGTTGAACCACTTTATCAATCCCATATTGGAGATACTTATAAGTTGACTATAGAAAACCACTGGCTATTTAAGAAAGGATTTTCTGAAGTTTTCATTGAAGTTTCTGATGCGGATAATGATAGACCTAACGATTCTTTAGCTTCAATAATTTCTGGAACTTTTAAAAATGTCCTATGGGATATGTATGATTATGTGGATTGGCAAATAGAGGAACTAAAGGACTATATTGAGAATACTTTAGATTTCAAATGGAAGAGATGTTTAATTCATAAACTCACAAAGGCTCAAGAAAATCTAGGGGAAGCGTTTGATTTGATTCAAACTAATAAGATTACTCACGGTTTATGCTATGACTTTATTGCGAAGATTTATTTAAGAATTACTGAAATAAAAACTGAATTATTGAATAGAAAGAATTGGATTCCTGATGAAACAGCAGATTACATAATCACAACTTTACACAGCATAAGGAATAATATAGTCATATTAATGGGGGCATCTACTGGCTCTGAATTAGCCTATGATATCGCATATCTGGAAGTGGAATTACTTAACTTGAATGATTACATTGAAGAAGAACTACCTTGCTGTGTGCGAAAGTATCTAGGCAGAAAGATTTGGTGTGCTTCCAAGTTGTTAGAAATCGCAATTTTCAGGATCTCTGAGGGTAAGGAGATTGATTGTTTATTAAGGTGTGCTCAATGGAAATTGGAATGGACACTACACAAAATCGACTGTTTACTTGAAAAAGGAAAGATTTCTGAAGTTCAGGCAAGTTATCTACAAGGAGAAATATCGGAAATCATAACGAAAATTGAATCGTTAAATAATTAATTTCTATTTTTTTTTAAATTTTATTTTACTCTAACTCTCATATTTTTTATATAGTTTAGACTTCTTGGTTTTTGTATATGTCTCATAAAAGTGAAGCTGTGCTAAAAGCTCGAAGGGAATTAATTCAGCAAACTCTCGATAAAATCTGTGAGCCTTGCGATTTTAGGGAGTTTAA
>JBHLLI010000132.1:0-10721 GCA_048885765.1 Candidatus Hermodarchaeota archaeon | reverse complement strand
AACTATGGAATAACTGAATTTACAAAAAATATACTTTTTGATGAAAAGATGGGAGGTACAATTCATCTTGCTCTTGGAGATGGATTTAAAGAATTAGGCTCAAAAAATGAAAGTGCTATTCATTGGGATATTTTAAAAGATATGAAAAAACCAGGGTCTAAAATTATAGGGGATGATAAAATCATCTATGAGGAAGGAATATGGAAAATTTGAGTTAAAAATTTAAAGTGCAATTCTATTTGGATGAGAATATATATTCATTCTAGCCCCGCGAACAAATCCAATTAAAGTGATCCCATAGCCAAAAGCTAATCTAACTCCGGATTCTACTGCTGCGGAGAGAGAAGCAACAATTGGAATTTTAGCCCTTATTGCTTTTAAGACCGAATCTCCTGTTAACCGACCAGTTGAGGTTAAAAAAACATTCTCAAAGTCATGTCGGTTTAACAACATTTCTCCAATAACTTTATCAATAGCATTGTGTCTACCAATATCTTCTTTAACAGATAAGAGTTCTCCATTAATATCAAATATTGCTGCTCCATGACAACCTCCTGTTTCACGAAAAAGAGGCGTATTTATCTGCATTTGTTTTATAGCAGAGAAAATCATGTTAGCTTTCACAATCATAGATTCATTTGCCTTAATTGCCTCCTTTATTTTCGATTTCTCTAAACTTTCTTTGATTACTTTTCGCCATGGAGAGGGAATACCACAAGTTGTATCGATTACACGACTAACTGGATTTATATCAAGATTTTCCAAGTTAAAATCTATTTTTTCATCTAAATCTATTAAAACTGTATTTTCTAGTTCGTTTACTTTGACTTCTTTAATATCATCCAATGAATCAATTATACCAATTGAAAATAGAAATCCAATAGAAAGCTCTTTTAGATCTTTTGCTAAACAGATAATATTGGCTAAAGGCTTAGAATTTATATAAATGTCAATAGGAGTCTCATATAATATGACATCTTCTATCTCTTCTTTTTTCCCTTTTTTTATTCGGGAAATTTTTACTTTTCTTCTAAACAAGAAAAACCATTTTTACTGATTATTTAAACTATTCTAATTTGTATTTACAATTTTTTAAATATATAGTAGTAAAAAAGAATTTTACCTATGAAATATAGGTATATAGAAATTCAATCACTTTATTTGATATATTTTTTGTGTTAAATTCTTTTTTACATAGAATCCAAATTTTTTGTAAAGATTAAGAGCGTTTTCATTTTTGGTATCTACTCCTAACTTAATATATGTACAGCCTTTATTACGAAGGCTTTCAATTCCAGTTGCTAGGATCGCGCTTCCAATTTTACGATGTTGATAACTGGGAAGAACTCCAAAATTTCCAATTGATCCACTTTGATCTTGTTCAGGATTTAAGATTGTATCACACATCCCAATTAATTTCTCTTTATCATAAGCAACGCAATGTTCAACAATATGGTTCTTTTTGAAGCTTTCTGTCATTTTTTTCCATTTAGTCTTAGTTAATGGTTTATATTTAAAGGAGTCTGCAAATGCTTTATTCAATACATTAACTGCTCCAGTATAATCGTCTATTTCCTTAAGTATTTGAATTTTAATACCTTTTGGAGTTTCCGGTTTTGAAAATAAATCGAAATTATCTAGACACATAGACCATGTGTAATTAACGGGATTATATCCTAAATCTTTTAATATATTATCAAAAGGTGCGTGTAAATCTCCACCAGTTTGATATATAATTTCTGGGATATTAAGTTTTTCTTTAAGATCCAGTGTGGCATCAACTAATACTTTAGGTAGGGTTGAATCAAAATACTCAGGTTTTGCCGCAGCTACCGCAAGATGGGTATCTTTAAAAAGAGGTGTAATGGCTAATCCTGTAAAAGCAACAATTTCTCCTTGTTCATTTTCAAAAGTTAAAAAATCTCTTGATAAAACAACATCTCTACCTAACATCATATGCGCCAATTCTTCACTTAATTGAAAAGTTGATTCTGGATTTAGATAGTTTACCATTTGATTGTATAAACCTACAATTGGAGTTAATCCAAGAGACTCATCATATGATTTAATCTTAAAATTATTCGCCTTCATAATCATTATGAATTATATCTCTGTATTTAATGATTTCTCTTTATTAATAATAAAAATAAATATAAAAATAAGTAAAAAAATATTTTCTCTAACTTTTTCTAAGGTCTCTCAATACTTTGCCCACATTCACTACAGAATTCGGCATTGAATGGATTAGATGCTCCACAATTTGGGCAAAATATATTCTGAAAAGGTACTGGGGATTCTGCTTCTGCTTCTATAGCTTCTTCAGTAATCTCTGCTTCTTCAATCTCTTCTTTGGGTTTTTTAGGTTTCTTCGCAAAATTCTTGCCAATAATAGCAACAGTCACTCCACAAATTTGAAAAAGAGTATTAACTTCAACAAGACTAGCGATTCTATCAATATAACCCAGAATGACTGGATCGGTGATAAAATTTCTAATAGGTACAACTTGTGTAATAATCCAAATAATCAAAGTTAGTGTTCCAAAGGCTAATCCTATACTAACAAGCCATTTTCCAAATCTATAACTTCCAAGTGATATAACTATCGCTCCAATTATAACTGCGCCACCTCCTAAATTAGCAATCCATCTTAAAACTTCAAGGAAAATGTATACTATTGGCTCTACCCAAGCCAAATCTGTTGGAATATTTTCGGTAATCCAGCTGGCAATAAATTCATAGACTCCAATACTTCCAAGGGTGGAACTAACGATCATCATAATTCCACCGATAATTAAAAATGTAATTCCTACCTTATTTCTCGTTTTCATATCATTAACATAGATTATTTGTTATAAAAATTAATGGGTTAAAAAAAGATAGTTATGCCATAACAAATAATCTGCCATTTGAACTGTTTGAAATTTTTCCAGTCTTTTTATCAATCTTAGAATGATTTTTCTCAACTGAGTGGTCTCCACTATACTCGACAAATTTACCTTTAATAATCTCACCGTTCATCAATTCAATTTCTTTTACTTCACCCAGTTTCTTATAAGAAGGAAGAATCCTTGCTATTTTACCTTTAACTACAATAGTACCTCGTACTTGGTCTGCTCCAATACATCTATTACAATCTCCCTCTACAATTATCGTCCCACCATGACCATGTATTCCTAAGAAGGATCCAGCTCCACCACATATTAATGTTGGAAACTTTTTTGCTGGTTTTGAACCATTAACCCATGATAATGCCTCATCACCAATTTTCCCTTTAACTTTTATTACTCCATTCTGCATTCCTTTCCAAAATCCTCTGTAAGCAGCTCCGACATAATTTCCCGCATTTCCTGTTATCTCTAATTCACCACCCTTTAACATAGCACCAGCCCAGTCACCAGCATCACCATTCACTAATATTTTTCCTCCAGACATATTATTTCCAACATGCATCCCTACATTACCATTTACTGCAATTTCTCCCCCAGTCATTTTCTCTCCAATTCTTTTAACATCTGAGAGGTCTCCATCAATTATAATTTTTGTTTCATTTACTTCTCCACCGTTTCCTGATACATCAAAGAAATCTCCTAACTTTCGTTCTTCATTTCCATGATATACAATAAGTTTCTTTATTTCAGCTGCTGATTTTCCAGCAAAATTATCTGGAGTTATAGATTCAGCTTCTAATGGAAAATCAGGATCTTTTTTAAGTTTTAATTTAACTTCTGCCATAAGTTTATTCACCTTTTTTATTTTTTACAGCCTCTACTAATTTCTCTAAGATTTCTCTATCAGTTAAACATTCACCAGGTGCTTCTTTGACTTTTCTTAATCGTAAAGGTACACTATCCATACGATAAGCTGTCCCTTCACACTCAATTCCGGCAATTGCGGGAGGTAAAATAATATCAGCATTTACAGAAGTTGGAGTATGATGTGGTTCTATAGCTATTAGAGGATGTTTAAACATATTTCTCACTGAAGCTGCTGGAAAATTACTTGCTGGGTCTGAAGCAACTATTAAAGAAGCATCAATTTCATCCCTAAGGAGAACATCAACTGCAGAAAATTCTCCAGGATTATAACGAGGATACCCTTTCGAAAAATCTATAGAATATGAATAACCCGTTTGCCATGAAAATACTTGGTTTGCCCCCGCAACATTATAATGCCCTCTCATCGGAGTTAATAAAAATTTTGTGTGATCATTTAATTCCCTTACAAGACAAATAGCAGCATCAATATTTCTGTGATGAGATAAGGTTTGAGTGAGTCCCATACCAAAAAATATCACCCCAAACTTACATGATTTTAAAGCGTTGACTAATTCTATTATTTTATTTTTTGGTACTCCAGAGATTTCATCTCCATCTAACTCAACACCCCTTAAAGTTGCTCTAATTGCATTAATTAACTCATAATCTTCATTTGGATTTATTTGTATATGGATATCTGCCAATTGAGCTGTATTTGTATTTCTAGGGTCAACAACAACTAAAGTTCTGTCATGTGTACCGTCCTTTCTAAAATATCCGCGAACAAAATCGCTATATCTTCCTAGATGTCTTGGATGAGCATGAACGGGATTGCTACCCCAAAACACTACCAAATCCGCTCTATTTTTATATTCTCCCAAGGTAGAAGTAGGAGCACCTACATCTTGAATTGCCAATAATGAGGGACCATGACAAACTGATGCGGTATTATCCAGAATCCCCCCTAAAATCTCTGCCAATTCCACACCCATTCCTTGAGCTTCGCACTCAGTACTGGAAAATCCATAAAGTAATGGTCTTTTTGTATTGACTAAAATCTCTGCAGCTTTATCAATTGCTTTATCCCAAGTTACCTCTTTAAAAGAACCATCTTCTTTAATGAGTGGTCTGTCATACCGATGTTCGCTAGGATTAGAACTGAAATACTTCTTGGTTCCTATTTGACAACCATTACGTACTTCTATAACCTTCTCCTCTTTTGTATCAATATCTACTTCAAGATCATCACATAAAGTCCCGCAAAACGGGCAGATAACATCACGAACCGTTCTTACATTTTTAGCAGCCATTTTTAAGCCTCCTTCAATAATTTTATTAAATTTACAGCATCGAGCACTCTCCCACTTGGTACAACTTCTACTCTTGCTTTCATTCCTTTATACGTAGGTGTACCACATGATTGAGAATCAGGATTTACTACTTGATTTGCCCATGGACCCATCGGTATAAAGATAATCCCTGGATGAGGACCTTCTTCAGAAATTGTTGAATAAACCATAACCTCTCCATAATCAGTAATAACTTTAACTGGTGTGCCAACAAGGCAGTTTAATTTCTTAAAATCTTCTTTGTCAAAAGCGCAAATTCCTGCTGCCCTGATATTTTCTTTGGTATTTTTACCCCCTTCAAGGGCAATACCTTGATTAATTGTACGACAGGTTATCAATATTAAATTATTAATACTCATCTTATTTCTCCTCCTTCTGTTCACTCCACCTTAAAGTTTTAAAGCGTTCTACGAGAGGTTCCCAAAATAATTCGCTAAATTCTCCTGAGGTTTTAATATCTGTTATTTTTAATTTAACAGCACCAGTAGGACAAGCGTTATCGCAGCTTCCACAATAGATACAAACGTCTTTGTCTACGACTACATTAGGTACAGTCTCCCATCCTTTATCTGATTTTTCTGGAACTGTTATAGCACCGCTTGGACACACATCTGCGCAAGCCTGACAGCCACCCGCGCATTCTTCGTCAACAATACTAATCTCACCACTAGCATAAACTTTTGCTACTCTTTCAATTCCAACATTATCCTTAATTTTTTTTGCTTCAAATTCAAGTTTAGGAACTACTTTTTCCTTAACAATTTGAATATCATCTAATTCAATTACCTCTCCATCTTTTTTGAGAGTCAAAGCACTAAAAGGACAATGGTATGTACAGCAACCGCAGAAGACACAGGCCTCAGGATCGTAAATCTCTGGAATAATATCTTCCATATTAGGAAAACGTCGAGCAGCTGCAACTGGACCACGTGAAATTGCATCTTTTGGACACACACGAGCACAAGTTCCACATCCAATGCAGCGATTCCTATCTAGAACCAGTTCTAAACTTTCTTTTAAGAATTGGACTTTTACATGTTCAATATCTTTACTAATAGATCTTGTGATTTTAGGAAATGACATAATTTATACCTCATTTATTTTCAACTAAGTGTAATTCAATCGCATTAACGGGACAATATTTTAAGCAAACACCACATCCATCACAATTCACGTCTCTACCCTCAACATATATGTCATAGGCCATCCCGTTTTTGACTAAGACTACAGCATTTTCCTTAGTTAAATAACCTTTTTCTTTTAATTGTTGGAAGTTTAAAGGACAGCTCACAACACAGTCATTACAGCCAATACATACGTTTTTATTAATTTTTAATCGATAAATCTGCATGATTTTACCTCATTTTTGAAAAGATTAAGCTATGATCTCCTACATTAGCGTAAAATATTTGTAGATGTATAAATGTTTAATAATATCCTTCGATATTTTAAATTAACTTACATTGTAGAAAGTATATTTTTATAAAAAATTTATTCTAAGAATTTTAAAGGTCATTTAATTTAAAGGGCTTATTTTCAAATAATAAGCACAAATTTATTTTTTACTTAATTACAATTTGCTAATCCCTTAAACTTATTAATTTTAACACGATTCTAATATTAAGTACCAATGGTATGAGATAATAATGCTTAAGTGATAGCATGGAAATTAAAAAAAGCGAAGATTGTCTAATTTTTTATGGATTTACTCCAGAGATTACAAAATTAAAAAATGTGTATGATGCTATCGCAGAGTTCATGAAAAACAAACAGATAATCGATCCATCTGATCGCTTCAATCTTATTTTATTTTTAAAAGATGGTCCTAATTATTTGGATAATTTTACCTTCGATCCAGAAATCATTTTAAATACTTTAAAGTCACTAAACAAGGAAATTGTAACTCCTAATATTGCAGGAGGTATTTTTATAGCAATTACTTTTATTATAGAAGTTTATAAAAAAATCTCGGAAAAGATTTTCAGACTCGTAATTTTGTTAGATGAGGGAGCTTATGAAATACCAGATGAATATCTTCCTGCTTTGGAAGAACTTATTAAGAAAGTTAAAGATATGCCTTTTTTTATAGACACTGTTATTTTAGGCTCACCCTATTCTGATCAAGCTCAAAAATTATTAAAATTAATTAATTTATCTAGCGGAGAATTATATGGGATAAAGAACTTTAAAGAGTTAGGACCTATTCTAAATGCTCTGTCAGAAAAAAAATATGTGTCAGAGCCTTCCTTTGTAAAACAAAGGTTAAGGATGATTCTCCCTGACAATGAACCATTTTACCTGAATTTAGCAGATGATCCCAAACCTATTAATGAAATTGGAACTTGTTCTATTTGCTTTCAGCGAGATGATCATCAACTTGTAAAATGCCCTTCTTGTGATACTATAGCACATAAAGTTTGTTGGGCCCAGTGGGCAGAAACCTCTAATATAGGGCTTATTAACGCTTTTCGATGTCATAATTGTTTTAATATTTTAAAATTTGACAAAGATTACGTAAAAGACGTCCACATGGGAAAGATTCTTTCAATTGCCGAATTAAATAAAATGAAAAAGAAGAATATAGTTGAATATTTACATGAATTAGAAGCTAAGGCGGGGCCAAAAGTCATACATACAGAAGATCCCATGACCGTTTTCATTTCACCTAGTTTAGAAACTAAGGAATCAAAACGTAAAAGTAAAAAGAAGGGAAGAAAGTCTTCCGTTACAATTTGCCCTAATTGTAGTAAAATTATGGTTGGTGACAAGAAAAAATGTCCTTCCTGCGGTTTTACTTTGTTTTAAGATTGTTTAATCTTAGAGAATTCTTTAACTTATTATTTTAATAGTATTCTTTAACAGATCTACTTGGTTTAAAACTCTCTAATGCTTCAATGTAATTATAATACTATTTGTGAGTATTAATTTTAGAAATAAAAGCTATTTTTTTCTATTACATCTCGATACCAATAGGCACTTTTCTTCCACATTCTTTCTTGGGTTTCAAATTCAACTCTAATTATTCCAAATCGTTTTGAATAACCCCACAACCATTCGAAATTGTCCAAGAATGACCAGACAAAATAGCCTTTTAAGTTTACATCCTTATTAATGGCTCTATTAGCAGCTTCGAGATAACGTTGGAGATAACTTAAACGATCATCATCTTGTACTACTTTATCAACAACAATTTCATCCTTACCTGCCATACCATTTTCAGTTACGTAAATAAGAGGATATCCATAATCCTTATTTACCCGATTTAGAAGATCATATAATCCTTCAGGGTAGATCTCCCAACCCATATCTGTTACTTCCACCCCTTTTTCTGGTCTACTTGGCATAAGCAAATTATAAAAATCGGCTGGTTCTTTAATAGGTTTCTCTAATGTCGCACGAGTACAAGAGTAGTTGTTAATACCTAAAAAATCTAATGGATTATCTTTAAGTAGTTGTAGATCATCATCTGGAAATTGTGGAAAATTAAAATGTTTATTAAGAAGTTCTAATGTATCGCTGGGATAACTACCCTTAAATATGGGATCTAAAAACCACCGATTCATAAATCCATCAATTATAATAGCAGCCTCCTCATCCAATGATGAATTAGACTTAGGATATATTGAATTTAAATTGAGAGCTATGCCAATTTGTCCATCAGAATTATCAGAATTACGATAAACTTCTAAAGTTTTTGCATGTGCTAAATTTATAAGATGTGTTGATTGCATTAGTCCTACAATATCCTTCTTACCATAAAGACCACGAATTGGAAACCATACAGCAAAAACCAAAGGTTCATTAAAAGTAATCCATCTCTTTACTCGATCTCCGAATTTATCAAACATGAATCTTGCATATTCAACAAAAGCATCGATTGTGCTTTGGTTTTCCCAACCGCCAGCTTTTTGCAAAGATAGAGGTAAATCCCAATGGTAAAGTGTGATATATGGTTCTATATCGTTAGCAATTAATTCATTAATTAGATTATCGTAAAATTCGACCCCTTTATGATTGATCTTTTCTTTACCAGTTGGAAAAATACGTGGCCATGAAACAGAAAATCGATAAGCTTGTAGCTTCATTTTCTTCATCAGTTTGATATCTTGCTTATATCTATGGTAATGATCACATGCTATATCACCAGTATCATCATTATTTATTACCCCTTTTTTATGACATATAGCATCCCATACACTTTCTCCCTTACTGTCTTCATTCCAAGCACCCTCAACCTGATAGCTAGATGTTGCTGCTCCCCATATAAAACCTTCAGGAAATGTAATTTTTCTCATATTATCTCATCTTCTTATTAATAGAATAGAAAATTTTAACAAATTCTTAACTACGGGTTTAAATTTCATGAGATTTTAACTTTTATGATTAACTCTTTAATCCCTTGAGGCGGCAACGGTATGATATTCCCTTCAATTTGTTTATTATTTAAAAAAATTACTGATTTATTACCATTACCAACTCTATTAACAGAAATTTTATATTTTACACCACGAAATATACGTGTTGCTTCAAATCCAGACCAGTTTTTGGGTATTATAGGTGAAATGTATAAACCATTATAAACTGGTCGTATACCAAGGATATAATTTGTTATTGCTATATAATTCCAAGGGGCAGTTCCTGTTAACCAAGAGTTTTTAGCTTCTCCAAAAGTAGGAGCATCTTTTCCAGCGATCGTCTGGGCATAAACATAAGGTTCACAACGATGAACTTCACTAATAGCCTCCCGTACTGATGGATTAATAAGAGTGTAGTACTCATAAGCTCTATCACCGTTTCCTACCATTGTCTCGGCGATCATAATCCAAGGATTAGTATGACAAAAAATTGAACCATTTTCTTTATATCCTGGATGGTAAGAAGATATTTCACCTAGATTTAAATAATATTTAGTATATGGGGGCTGAAGTAGCATAATACCATAAGGAGTTACTAATCTATTCTTCACAGAATGGAGTGCCTTTTCTGCTAATCCTTCATTTATCCCCACTCCAGCAAAAACGCAAAATCCTTGTGGTTCAATATAAATTTGACCTTCTTCACATTCATGAGAACCAACCTTATTTCCAAAATCATCGTAAGCTCGAATAAACCACTCTCCATCCCAACCATATTTCAGAATTGTGGATTTCATTTTTTCTGCCCATTCAAGATATTTTTTAGACTGATCAATAAATCCCATTTGATCAAGGATTTTAGCAAACTCTATTGTTGCCATAACAAACATTGCGGCAATAAACATTGATTCAGCTACTTTACCTTCCTTATTTTTAACTGTTTGGAAAGATTGATCAGGAATTTCAGAGAAGCAATTTAGATTCAAACAATCATTCCAATCTGCGCGTCCTATTAGAGGTAATCCATGTGGGCCTAACCGTTCATAAACATATTGTATACTACTTCTTAAATGTTCAATCAGAGGTTGTTCAGTTCCCGGGTTGTTATCATATGGTAGTTGTTCCTCTAAAATATTTATATCCCCCGTTTCTTTTAGATAAGCAGCAACACTTAACACTAACCACAGTGGATCATCATTGAAATCACTACCAATTTTATGATTTCCTTGTTTTGTTAGAGGTTGATATTGATGATAGGTTCC
>JBHLLI010000131.1:0-10861 GCA_048885765.1 Candidatus Hermodarchaeota archaeon | reverse complement strand
ATCGAAGGTAGATTCTACTAGTTTTTGTTTAACTTGCTTCTGCTTTTGCTCTACTGATAAAGTGCTCGTCTTAGGAATAATCTCTTGCTCTATATATTCTTGAACTTTTTGCAATTGGACATCAGAAATATGAGATTCGATATTAGTCTGTAGATTCTT
This sequence comes from Candidatus Hermodarchaeota archaeon, assembly GCA_048885765.1. Classification (GTDB taxonomy): domain Archaea; phylum Asgardarchaeota; class Lokiarchaeia; order Sigyniarchaeales; family SOKP01; genus Loki-b32. The sequence goes on along the minus strand of JBHLLI010000131.1, from coordinate 10,702 downwards.
AAGTTGTCTGGATGTAAGAAGCTCTTTAACTGCCTTCTTTAGATCATAGATATTATCTACCATATCTCCGCCCACAATCATAATGTTTCCAATCGTGGTTCCGAGAGTCCCTCCAAGCCCTCCTACCATAATACCGGTAAACATAAGAAGGGTGGATAAGGCTTCAACCGTGAACCCTATAACTTCCTGCTTTGCTTGTCTTATAGCGGCAGCTTGCTGAGCTTGAGTCTGTGTGGTCTGGGTCTCTTGGTTGAGATTATTAGCCATCTGAATATTGGTCTGGGTGTTAATACTAGAACCTATCCTTAAGCTTAAAGAAATACCACTCATGAAAGTCTCACGAGCGCTTTCAGCTAGACCGCTAAGGAGTATTTGTGCTGTACGATCAAGTCCCGCATCTTCCGCAGCGTTGGTTACGAAGGCTTCAATCCAAGGATCGACGAAAACTTCCTGTATACTCTCAGATCAGGAGTTTTATTAAACTCGCAATATACTAAAGAAAGCATCCAATAAATTAGGTCTCATGACCTTATAAACTCGTAATTGTTATCTACTTATTTTTTCGAAATTTTTCATAGATTTCATTAAAGTATTTGTCAGACATACCTGCGATATAATCTCGGACTATAAGTGTTAATTGATTATCTTTTTTGAGTCGTTTAAAATAAGTTTCATAATTTTTATTATCAATATATTCGATATGATCTCGAAAAATTGGAGCTTTGAAGGATTCTTCTTGCAAATCTTGTAAGGATCTCTTAAAAATTAATAAAAATCTTTCTTTTAAATTATCAAGAAAAGTTTTGTCAGAAGAATTTTTCTTAAACAGGTCTCTTCTTATGTAAATATTTTCATAGTTGAATGATTTCAATTGTTTTAAAGCTTCGAAAATCTCATCCGAATATCCTATGACGTCATTATCTAAACTGAAGCTAAGTAGATCAGTTATTAAGGTGTCAATAATTTTAGCATTTGTATCTCCAAGAACCTTAGTACAGGATTCAGGAATTTCTTTTCGAGTTATAAGTTTTAACAAAATCGCATCTTCAATATCTCTTCCAATATAGCTTATAGTATCACTGAAACGAGTAACAATTCCTTCATAGCTCATTGGAACTCGTTTAATTTTATTTTCGTTAAAGCAGTCTTCATATTCTTTAAAATGATTTTCCCAAGTCTTGCCATTTCTTTTGCGAGGTTTTAGTTGTTGTTCGTTGACTTCTCCATCATGACATAAGATCCCATCGAGGACTTGTAATGATAAATTAAGTCCGTTAGCGGGTTGCTCTGGATTTCTCTTTTCAAGATAAGAAAGCCATCTAATTCCTTGGGCATTATGACTAAATGTACCCATATTATATTCCTTACTAATTTCATTAAGTATATCTTCACCTAGATGCCCAAAAGGGGCATGGCCAACATCGTGACCTAATGCAATTGCTTCTATTAAATCAGTATTTAATCTTAAAACTCTACCTATTTGACGAGCAATTCTTGAAACTATATGGACATGTAGTGAGCGATGGGTAATATTTGCATTATTAATATCAAAAAAAACCTGAGATTTATCAATATAACGAGCATAAGCTTTCGAATGGACAATTCTATCTACATCTCTAAAGAATGGAGGTCGAATTTCCTCGCTCTCTTCATCATGATATCTAATGGCTTCAGAATCCAATATACCATGGATTCCGACATTCACATCTCTTTTCATTCGAGTCTGTAAAAGTTCTATTGTACGCTTGTCCATTTTTTTAAAAATTGATATGCTGAGAACTATTGATATAAGATTAGAAAGGGTATTATAAAGATTTTTCTAAGAAATTACAAAAACATGAAGATTTTTTGTTGGAAGTGATAAGAATAATTCGAATTCCTATTAACCAATTTTGACCTCTATAGCCTTATATGGACATTTCTCTTTACATTTTAGGCAAAAGTTACATTCACCATTTCCAGTAAAGAATTCAAATGGTTCATCCAATAATCTTATTTGTTTTGGGCAAACTCTTTCACAAACTCCACATTCAGTCCTTCCTATGCACTTAACTGGACTCCTTGACAATTTCAGGAAGGAATATTTACTAACAATAGAAGAAGCTGCCGCAAATGGACAAAAGTATCTACAATATAACCTTGGATACCAGACTGATAAAACTAAAAGAGCTATGTAAAAAATTGAAATGATAAATACCAAAGGATTAGCAAAAATGGGCGCAATACTTCTTTCTGTAATAATCTGTCCAATCAACTCAGGAAAAAACACAAAAATAAATTCAGATAAAGAAAAATAGGATAGTGGTTTATCTCCAAAATCTCCTAGATTCGCTCGATAATCTATATAAAATGCGGGATTTATTGTTGCTGTTACTGCTAAAGGAACTACAAGAAAAATTACAAAAATTACAATAACATATTTGATTTTCAATAAAGATTTATGGTTTATAATGCCTCCAGTAGCCTTAATAGTCCTTTTTTTTGTAGGAATTGCAGCACAAGCATCTTGAATTGTTCCAATAGGGCAGATCCATCCACAAAAAAATCTACCAGTAAACAAAATAAGTAAAATAAATATTCCTATTAAAAAAATAGGTATTATGCCTACTGTAAAGAGATAAAAAATCATTTCCATAATTCCAGAACCATTTGAAAGAGCATTTCTTGGAGAATTTAAAACAGGGAATACTCTTAAAATACTCTCTAACCCAATTAAATTAATTGAGAAAATCAATTCCAGAAGTACATAATTAATTACAAAGAAAGCAATGACCTGAATAATACGTTTAAATATTGTTATCAAATGATTTCTTAATTTAAATTCTTTAATGTTCAAAAATTACCACTAAGCTCGATAAAAGTATAAAAAGATTAATTAATAATGTTTAAAAAAATTATTTTTTCCTCTTATTAAAGCAAAAGAAAAAAAAAAACAATAATGCTGAAATGAAATTAAATAATCCAAACAAAATTTTGCTCAAAATATTGATATTTAAGAAAGATCATTAGAGAATACTTATACGATAAAAAAATAGATTAAATATTCTATTTAAGTAAAACAGTTTCAAGATTTTTAGGGGCTGCAGTACTCTTACGAAGTTTTTTATGTATCATTGTTGATAGACTTATAGCTTTGGATTCCTCACCATGACATACAAGTACTTTTTTGGGTCTTGGTTGAATTCTTCTTAAGAATTGGGAGATTTGACTACGAGACGAATGACCACTAAAACCTTCAAGCGTAAAAGTTTTCATATTAAGTTTAACTAATTGTGTTCGACCTTTGGCATCAATATAAGTGAATTCTTTAAACCCTCGCTGAATTCTATTTCCTAATGTTCCTGAAACTTGATATGAAACAAATATCAAAGAATTTTTAGGATCATTGGCTAATTCTTTAAGATATTGTACTGATGGTCCTCCTATGAGCATTCCGCTTGTAGCTAATATAATACAGGGCCCCCCTTTAATTATATCGAGTCTTTCTTCGTTTGCAGAAACAGTTTCGAAATAATCACTAAGAAAGGGATTTTTACCTTGATGCAATATTTTTTCTCTTAGATCACTACTTAGAAAATCTGGATTAGCAGTATGTATTGCTGTTGCTTCACTAATTAAGCCATCAATAAATATTGGCACCTTATCAATAAACCCTTTTGATATGTATTCTTCTAAAACAATAAGTAATTCCTGTGCTCGCCCTACTGCCAATACAGGAATTAATATCTTACCACCTCTCTTAAGAGTTGAATTCAATATTTGTTTAAGCTCTCTTTCAGACTCTTGTCTGCTAGGAATTCGATCTTGAGGTCCTCCATAGGTGGATTCAATTAATAGACTCTCTACTCTTGGGAATTTAACGGCTGCTTTTTCTAATAATCGTGTTCTTTGAAATTTAAAATCTCCTGTATAAACAAAATTATAATCCCCTTTTCCGAAATGTAAGTGTATCATTGATGAACCCAGAATATGGCCAGAATTATGGAGTGTTAATTTAATATCTGGAGCAATATCTGTAACTTTTCCCCAAGAAAGAGGAATTGTGTGAAGTACGGTTGATTTCACATCTCTTTTTGAATATGGCGAAGGCGATCCCTCTTTTTCACAAATTTGAATAAAATCAAGCTGTAACATGGTAGATAGATTACGAGTGGGCAATGTACTGTAAACGGGGCCCCTATATCCATATTTATACAAAAAAGGAACAAGGCCACAGTGATCTAAATGTGCGTGTGATATTATAACAGCATCAAGATCTCGTATTGAAAATTCAGGTATTTCGAAGAATGGAAATTTCTCATTTGGATTTCCTACATTCAAACCAACATCTAATAATACATTGCTATCTCTTGTTTGCATTAATATACAAGATCTACCAACTTCTCTAAAACCACCTAGTGCACTTAACCTTATATTCAAATCTTTAAATATCACAGGTCTATGGATTCTCTTACCAATTTCTAACAAGATATCCTTTTGTGTTTGTCGTTCCTTTGAAAGCATCGATCTTATTAATTGTATCGTTCTTGAATTTAGAGGTGGGGTTCGGATTGTTTTTGGTTGCCAAAAGGTATTTGTCCTAATCTCTTTTAGATTAACGCCTTTTTTCCCAATAACTAATCCAGGTTTACCCGATTCTATTATAACTTCACCCTTTGTATGATCAAATTCAATATCAGTAATCTCTGCGTCATCATTAACTAGATTTCTAATATAGCTCTCGGTTTCAGCTGGATCCTTGCGTTTATCTACATTCCACCTGAAAACTACACGTTTTCGCATAGTTTTTGCTAAATCTTTTAAAATTGTTGAACTTTCTATTGCATCAACATCTGAATTTTCAGAATAAACGGCAATTTCTGGACCTTCAAACTCAATTTTTTGGACTTTAATTTCAGGAGGAAGATTATCGACAATTTCGTCCTTAATTCGTCTTAATTCACTTTCAAAACTCATAAATCTTCATTGTATTGAATAATTTCTTTTTTTATTCGAAATCTTAATGGTTTGATAAATACTTAAAATTAAGAATTGTATATCTCAATTTTTTGATTAATGATTATTTTCAATATTATCGTGTACTGATATGGAACATTTAAAATTTCTTTAATTTATAATTATGGTTTGTTGATTGTAATTGCGTATTTTTGATAAATAGTCTAACATTCTCTTACATTATAGCTTATTTTGAGAAGAGAATAATTTTGAGAATGAAAAATTCTTAAATTTCTATGATAAATATAAATTTATCAGAAATAAAAACATTATCATTATAAAATCACTAAAAATTATTTCTTAAGATTCTATCTTTCTTGATAATTCTTCATTAATAAGATATATTTTTTTGAAAAAATGCCCTAGATTTCATTATGGGAAAATTAAAATTAGGTGCTATTGCATCTGGTTCTGGTTCAAACTTTGAAGCAATAGTAGATGCTTGTGAAAAAGGAATACTAAGGGACAAAGCTACAGTAGAAGTCTTAATTTGTAATAAGCCAGGAGCATATTGTATGGAACGAGCCAAAAATCATGGAATACCTCATGTTTTAATTGAATCCGACAAACATGAAGGTTCAAGAGAGGAATTTGACCAAAAAATGATAAAAGTGTTTGATCAATACGAATGCGAGCTTATTGCGCTTGTAGGTTATATGCGTTTTGTTAGTGAAATGTTTATAAAGCATTTTAAAGGAAAAATTATGAATATTCATCCTGCTTTATTACCAAGCTTCAAAGGAATGCATGCTCATGAAGATGCTATTGCATATGGAGTCAAAATCTCAGGTGTAACTGTCCATTTTGTTGATATTCATGAGGATCATGGTCCAATTATCATTCAACATGCAGTACCTGTTTATGACACTGATACAAAAGAAACTCTTGCTAATAGGATTCTGGTCTGGGAGCATAAAGCTTTTCCTAAAGCAATTGAATTATTCTGTGATGGAAGATTACACATTGATGGAAGGATAGTGCGCATTGATGGTGAAGTTGAATTATAATAAGTTATATTAAACCATACCTTAATTTAAATGGGAAAATGATTTCTATTAAGTGAGCTTTCTGACCCAACTGAGATATAATATCAATGAAGAAGATCTTGAGTAGCGAAGAAATCATTTCCCGCTAATATTCTATTGAAAAAAATCCTAAGATTTTAATCAAATTATTTATAATCCTAAATAATATCTTAGAAATGGTGCTCAATAGCAAATGCCGCGACGCAAGGAAATTGTAGAAATACTTAATTTAATGGAAAAAACGAAGAATATTAGAAATTTTGGTTTAGTTGGACATATAGATCACGGAAAAACTACACTTTCTGATTCATTACTGAGTGAAGCGGGATTTTTATCACCAGAATTGGCTGGTGAAGCACGTGCATTGGACTTTCTTGAAGAAGAACAAAGACGTGGCATCACCATGAAATCAGCAAACATATCTCTATATTATGAGAAATCTCTTGAAGACCATGACCCATTTCTTATTAATTTAGTGGATACGCCGGGTCATTTGGATTTCAGTGGAAAAGTAACCCGTGCATTAAGGTTAGTTGACGGTGTTGTAGTGGTCGTCGATGCAGTTGAAGAAGTAATTACTCAATCTGAAACTGTAATTAAACAGGCTTTGCAAGAGGGTGTTCAACCGGTATTATTTATAAATAAAGTAGATCGTCTAATAAGAGAATTAAAACTCTCAGATGAACAAATAAAGGAGAAATACATACGAATAATTAAATCATTCAATACTCTTATAGAAAGATATGCGGATCATCCTTTTAATAAAAGGTGGAAAGTCTCTCCTTTAGCAGGAAATGTAGCTTTTGGCTCAGCACTTCATAAATGGGGTTTTACATTAAATATTCTTGAAAAAAGTGATTTAAAATTTAAAGACATTAGAGAGAGATATAATAAAGATACATATTCAAAAGATACTTACGCTGATTTAGCGTATTATTTTCCTATTCATAAAGCTATATTAGAGATGGTTGTAGATCATTTACCAAATCCAAGCGAAGCACAAAAATATAGAATTGAAAAAATTTGGGATGGAGATAGTAATTCTGAATTAGGAAAAGCCATGATCAATTGCAATCCCAATGGACCATTAATAGTATGCTTAAGTAAAGTTCAAGCGGATAAGCATGGATTAATCTCGACGGGAAGGATTTTCTCTGGAAATTGTACAAATAAAAAAGATATTTTTCTTTTAAATGAGAATAATTATGAGAAAATTCAAAGAATAGCTATTTTTATGGGCCAAAGAAGAGAACAAGTGGAAAGGGTTCCTGTAGGAAATATTGTGGCAATAGAAGGGATTAAAATGATAAAAAGCGGTGAAACAATAATAGATAGTAATAATATTGGTGATATGGTACCATTTGAAAGTGTAAAATATGTTACTACACCAGTAGTAACTGTGTCCATCGAACCAGAAATGCTACGCGACCTTGATAAGATGAAAGAATTAATTGAAAACCTTTTAATTGAAGATCCTAATTTGAATTTTGATATAAATGAAGAAAATGGTGAATTTCTGTTATCGGGTGCAGGGCCACTGCATTTAGAAGTTACTGCAAATGAAATTGGGAAACGAGGAGTAAATGTTTCTATTTCTGAACCTAGAGCAGTTTTCAAAGAATCTTGTCGGAATAAATCTTCTTTAATCTCAGTAAATTCCCCCAATAGTAAAAGCACTCTTAAATTGAAAATTGAACGATTAAATGATAATACAGTAAAATTTTTTCGTAATATTGATTACAAAACAATAAAACCCTTTGAAAAGTTAAAAGAGATCATGAATGAAAAAACCTCTCTTACCAAGGAAGAGATCGAAAACTTCTGGATGAGTGATTCAGATCAAAATCTATTGATTTACAAAGGAGAGTTAGAATTAAAAGAATTATATAAAAATATGATTCTTGAAATCATCGAAAAAATCCACTTAAATGGTCCACTTTGTAGTGAAAAACTCGCAGAAATTAAAATTACAGTTGAGGATTTAAATCTTCAAAATGTTCCAGATGAAAATGTTTTTACTGAATTATCAACAATGTTTTATGAAGCAATAAAGAAAGGATTAGATGAAGCTGATTTGGTACTTTTAGAGCCGATATATCATACTATCATTCAGCTTCCTCCTGATTATATCAAAAATATTATCACATTACTTACAAAATATTCTGCCAAAATTAAAACAGTAGATCAGGATAAAGAATATCAAGCAATCATGGAAATCTTGATTCCTGTAAGGCATTCTATAAAATTTGCTGAGGAGATACGTTCCACTAGTTCTGGAAGAGCATTTTGGCAGAATGAATTCTATGCATATATGGAAGTTCCACAACACGAATCTCAGAGATTAATCCAAGACATCAAGTTTTTTAAAGGAATATCTTGGTAGGAGTTTAAGATAGATTAAAGTTAACTTTAGATTAACTTTTAACAAAAGTGGTTATTTTATCTTTAATTTCATAATTTGGCAAAATAAAATCCGCGTAACCTTTTTCTGCTGCAAATTTAGGCATTGCATATAATATGCACGTTTCTTCTGCTTCAGCAATAGTTTTTCCGCCTACTCGTTTGATTGCACCTAAGCCGTTAACACCATCAGAGCCCATACCTGTTAGAAGTATCCCCATTGTATGATTTCTAAATATTTTAGCCGCAGAAATGAATAGAACATCAATAGAAGGCATACAAAAATTTACAGGTGTCCCTTTAAAAATTCTTAATGAGGGACTTTTGTTATCTACTGTAATTTCCATATGCATATCCCCCGGAGCAATATAAACATGCCCTCCTTGCAAATAATCTCCATTTTTAGCTACTTTGACCTTTAATTCGCATTCTATATTTAAATTATCAGCAAAGGCCTCTGTAAAATGAGAAGATAAATGTTGTACCACCAAAATTGGAGTGTTAAAATTTCTAGGAATTTCTTTCAATATTGTAGTAATTGTTCTTGGGCCTCCAACACTAGCACCCATCACTATAATGTTAGAAGTCAAAGCTACTCCAGAAACAGGAGAAAGATCAGGAATACTTATTGATTCTATTTTCTTTTTCGCGACTTCAGAAGTTAATTTTTGTTTTTTTGGTTTAATTACTTCTAAGGGTTTAGTCGTTTTCGACTCAGGTTTATTAGAAGTAATATCTGCAATCTTCGGTTCAATTTTCTTCTTTAGAATTGCTTTCACTTTCATTATTTCAAAAGAGTCAGTTTCCCGCTTTTCTTCAATTTCTTCAATTGGTTTTAATTGGTTTATATATTGTCCAAAATCAAAAATTCGATCTACCATTTCTTGGCGAAGAGATCTACGCTTGCTTAAAAGATTGTCTTCAATTTTAAAAATTTTCTTAATTTGAGACTGAGATGCTAACAATACTTTAGCGAGTAATTCTTCACGGAATCTTGGTAAATCTTTAGCACCAAGACCACCAGGCTTTATGATATAATCAAAAGCGCCCATAAGTAATGCTTGAATTGAGGAATCTAGATTTTTAGGGCTTATCGCTGATAAAATTACAGTGGGAGTTGGATGCCTTTCCATAATTAACTTGAAAGCATCTAAACCATTCATTTTCGGCATTACTAAATCTAAAACTAAAACGTCAGGACTATACTTCTTTACCAAATTAACTGCTTCAATACCATCCTTTGCATGATCAATAATGTTTATTAAATCATGTTGTTTAAGAATATCTGATATACTTTTTCTCAGATATTGAGAATCATCAGCGATCAATACATTTATAGACAATTTAATCTCCTTTTTAGTATTATTATCTTAACTTATAAATAGTAGATTGAGTTAATTTATATGTTTCTTAATGCTAAAATGCTAAAATAGTGTAGAAATAAGAAAAGTAAACAATTCATCAATCCCTTCTCCCGTCAATGCAGAGGTTTCAAAAAATGGAATATTATATTGATCAGCTAATTTAGAAGCTTGAGATTTAATATCCAAACGGTTTTCAATTTTATCAATTTTATTTCCAATCAAAACAATGGGAATCTCTTCATTTTCTGAAAAATGTCGTGATTCTTCAATCCATCCTGAAATATTATTGAATGAATCTATATTGGTATAATCAAATACTATCAAAACAGCGTTTGAATATTTGTAATAGAATTTACGGACTTTTACTAAACTTTTCAAGCCACTTAAATCAAGAAGATATAAATATAAATTAAATTCAGTTGAGATTCTTAATTCCCTTTCAGTAATTGAGATCCCTAATGTCGGTTTATATGCCCCATTTTCATTAAAATTCATCCCACAATACATTTGTGCTAATTTTGATTTTCCTACAGCTTCCGATCCCACAATAGTAATTTTTTTAACGTTTTTTTTATGATCTTGTTCAGCAGGTAGAATTATTTCTCCTTCCTCTGTCAATCTTGGTATATTTAAGGAAATTTCATGATTACTTAAAATTGATGAAATTTTTTCCGCTACAATATATGCATATGGAATAAATTGATCTATATTTGAATAATGATTTGCAACTAAAACAAAAATTGCAGGAACTTGATTTCCTAACTCCATATAAAATAATTGAAAGTCGTTTGTATCGAAAGTCCCTAAACCAAATGAAGTTTCGGCGTATCTTTTTATTTTAGTTATGGTTTGATCAAGAATAGCCATTATTGCTCCAATTAATTCTTCATCAAATCCTTCTACTGAAGAACGAGCTAT
>JBHLLI010000130.1:0-10920 GCA_048885765.1 Candidatus Hermodarchaeota archaeon | reverse complement strand
AAATCTCATTAATTTTCTCAATTCTAATTTAAGAGTCTTTTCAATGTAGTATTATTAAAAAAAAAGATTTAACTTGTCTTTGATTTTTTTTTAGTTTTAGAGAATTTTTACTTTTAGCTAATTCTTCAGATTTACGGTTATAGATTAAGTAAGTGCATATTCTCAACAAGTTCTTCAGCTTCAGATATTATCTGAGTTCGACGCTAAAATAAACAACATAAAACGTATTTATCAATTATAAGTTCAATATTAGTTCGGGTTCATATGTTGATTCATAACTATAGTTGAACTTTTGATGTACAAACTATAAATAATGTTATTCGTATATATTAATTAGAAGACTTTAGTGTGAATTTTATGAGTCGTACTCAAGAAATTAATTATCCACCTGAAGAACTTTTCAGAGATACAGGATTTGAACGTACAAATACTGAACATCTTATTCTTTGGATGCTTCAAAATAATGATGTTGTTGAATGGTCTAATTTTAAAGATGATCCACTAGGTATTCCCCAATCTACATTATCTTATTATTTGAAATCTTTAATGGTTGAAGATTGTATTGAGAAAGTAGAAAGAGGAGTATATAAAATTACAGTAAAGGGTGCCGAGAGATATAATAAATTATCGAGCGAAAAAGAGGGAGAGAGAAAATTAAATTTTCCTCCAGACGCAATAACAAATGATAGGAATTATGATCATTGGATACTTTGGATGGTATATAATAATACATTTTGCAAATGGTCAGATTTTATTGATGATCCACTCAGAATTAACCAATCAAGCTTATCTAAGAATTTAAATGAGCTCCTGAAGAGAGAAGTAATTAGAAAAGAAAATAAAGAATACAGAATAACTCAGAAAGGGAAATCAGAATATTCACGAATGCTAAAACTTTATGATTTAGATCGACAATCAATTTTGGACGAAGAAAGTAAAAGAATTGAAGAAATCACAAAAAAGACGATTACTTTTTTCGAGAAGCATAACATAGAGGATGAAGATATCAAATTTAGGTTTTTGAATAACATATTAAAATTACCGTTTGCCAATTTAAAGGGGTCATTAGACTCGGAGAAAGATTTTAAAAAGGTATTGCTATTTCTTTCAATGAATCATCCAAATCAATATCCAATTTATATTTCATCAGAAGACTTTTCGAAGGAATATAATATTAATTTGTTAGACCTTAAATTTAATATACGCCAAATTGTAGAAAAGGATATCTATAAAACCAAATTCTTCCATTTAAAGACCAAAGATAATAGAATTTATTACTTTCAGGCTAATGAGAAATTAGAGAAAGTTCTGAGTGCAGTTACAGAGGATCATATCACTAAATTTACCTACTTAAACAAATTATATCAAAATACTCCTAATTGTTGTACTCCTTTGAGCTTAAAATATACAGTAGCCGCAATTCTGGAAGAGATTTGTGATAATCTATTTAATAGAGAGCTTAAAGGAGCATTAAAAAACTTTCTACCTGAATATATTAATTATTTGGCTTATAAGATAGAGAAAGAAAGAAAATTAATAGATACAATAGATAAACTAGAAGGGGTTGCCTGGAGAAATATTCCTGATGTATTTCAAACCATTAACTCCCAAACGGAAATAAGTAAACGCCCAGATCATATGTTTTATATCGATTTTTCTATATTAAAGACAATTCCACTTTTTTCATCTCCTAAAATTATGAAATTATTTGAAGATACCAAATCTTCAATGAAAAAGAAGAAATCTGATGAGATTTTAGATAAAATCTATGCTGAAATCGAATCAGAAGTAGATGAGGAAAATGAACATTTTTTAAAAGCTATCTTATTATCTGTGTTTAATAGATACCAAGAAGCAATAGATTTATTAAATACTGAAATAAAGCCATTTCTCAATGAAAAAGATGAAAATTCTAATATATCATATTATTTAATAATGATTTATTGTTATCTCACTTTAGGAAATTTTGAAAGAGCAAATCAAGCAAGTAAAAAGCTAAGATCTAAATATCCTGATCATCCATTATCCTATTTGACAAGAGCATTAATTTCAGGCTATAAAATAATATATGAATTAGGGATTGATGGAAGGGAAGTAGGTAAAGTCTTAGTTGAGATTGATAAAGCAATAGAACTAGATCCAGATCAAAAGAATAAAGTAAGATATTACCAATTCAAAAGTTTAATCTTGAGACGTTTAGAAGAATATGATGAAGCACTTGAAGCAATCAATAGTGCTTTAGAATTAGACTCGAAAGATCTTGGTTCAGTATTTTATAAAACTAAAATTCTGTTTCATCAGGAAGATTATGAAGGAGTAGTTAGATTAATTGATGAAAATCTTAACGTATTTCCTGAGAAAAGAAAGGAATTATTAGTGCATAAAGCTTTTATATACAAAAAAATGAATTTGTTTGATGAGGCATTAGAAATAATCAATGAGTTGGTACAAATAGAACCTGATAATCTCGATATGCTTCATAATAAAAGTTACTTTCATTTATATCGAGGAGATAAAGAAGAGGCAATAGAAGGTGGAGAGAAAATAACAAAACTTGATCCGGATAATGGTAATTTTCATGATTCATTCGGAGAAATTTTGACTGAATTCGGCGAATATGAGAGAGCTCTTGAAGAGATACAAAAGGCATTAGAAATTGAACCTTATGGATGGTATTCCTATAATTCATATCTTCAAATGAGTATATGTTATAAAGAATTAGGAAAATATAATTTAGCAAGAGAAGCTTTAGAGGAGGGAGAAAAAGCCACAAATACATGTTATTGCGATATGGAAATGAGAAAAGAATGGCTTGAGAAAAAAGAGAAGCTTTTGGCCGAGATGGCTGAATTAGAAAAACAATCTTAATCTTTTTTTTACTTATTTTAAATTTCTAAGGGGTCGTATAAACTTATGGTAAAAGTATTTAAAAATTCGAAAAAAGATAAGCTCCAGGAAGCTATAAAAAGGCAAAAAATCAAACGTGAGAGTAATATTTTGCAGAAAGTAGAGGATTTCCGAACTACTCCTTGTGGATTTGGTTATAGCGATATGATCAAACGAAGATTCAAAAAATCCTCATAGAACTTTATAATTGAAAGAAATTTAGAAAAAATGAACTACCAGATTAATATGTATGCTGAAAATCCAAAAATTAGTTATAAGATTAGTGATGTGATAACTGCGTGCTTAAGGGGTCTTGAAACTTTTTTAAACTATATCACAGAAAATAAAACAGATTCACTAGCAGCAATAACAGAATATTTAATTGAAAAATTTGACAATAATAAAGATTATGGAATAAAAGTTGAGATGAATTATGAGATACTTAATCAACATCCCGAACTCATCAAAAGAAGTATAAATGCGATTCTCAGTCTTTTTAATTTTAGTAAATATAATCCAAAATCTATTGAGGAGCAAACTGAAGTTGATGTTAGTGATATCATACGCACATTGAACCATTTTGAATATTCTTTTATGAATATTTTACATTCAATTATGACTCGTGAGGAAACAATTGAATTTATAAAGAAAATGGCAGATGATTTAGTTCAATCCAGAAAAAATCCAGAGAATTATGTTGAGACTTTTGAGGATGTTCTTGAACGTTTTAAGGGAGGTTTAGAGAGATGGCAATCACAAGAGGTGTCCTTTCAAAACTTAGACAACAAAAAACTGCTCTATAAAGTTAATAAATGTAGATGGGCAGAAGTAATGAAAGGATTAGATCTAGAGCTTAGTTACATTCTAACTTGTTATACTGATTTTGAAAATACTAAAAATCTCAATCCAAATTTCATTCTTACACGCTCAAAAACACTTATGAGAGGGGATGATTATTGTGATTTTTGTTATCATGATACTCGGTATGAAAAAGAAATTATGCATCCCTCAGATAAAGAATTTCTTGAGTTAGATTAATTCTTTTTAAATATTTTAATAGTGATTAGGAGCATTGTGGGGTGTAGAATGGGAAAAATCCGACTTTTATATGATGAGAATACCAAGATCAGATTTAAGATAAGAGATATTATTCAAACGTCTCTATCAGCACTTGAAGCTTTTCTGGATAGCATTTCAAAAAATTATCCCGATTTAATAAGTCTTGTCATTAAAAATTTAACTTCTAAATTTCAAAAAATAAAAAATTATAATTTGTCATTAAATTTAGAATTAACCAGATTTCAAGATTATCCTCGGTTAATGGATGAAAATATAAATATGATCTTATCCTTAGTTAAATTCACAAAGTATCAAGAAAAGTCAATTGATGAGGAGATAGACATAGAGGTTTCTGATCTTATTCATACTTTTAACCACTTTGAATATTGTTTCGTTGAATCATTGATGAAAATCCTACCTTTTGGAGAAGTAATTAATTATTATCAAAATTTTCTTAATGACTTAACAAAATCAAAAAGAAATCCAGACAATTATATAGAAAATATGCAGGATCTTGCTGATCATCTTAGAAATTTTTCAGAGAGATGGCATGATCTAGAAGCGATTCTTGAAATTATCAATGAAGAAAAAATGGTATGTAAAGTAACAAAGTGTAGGTGGGCAGAAGATTTAAAAGATATCGACCCGGAAATTGGCTATACAATGATGTGTCATCAAGATTTTGAAAGAGCAAAAAATTTTAATCCTAATTTTGTTCTTACTAGAAACCACACATTGATGAAGGGTGATGAGTATTGCGATTTTTGTTATCATGACATTCGAAATAACAAGGATATAATCCATCCTTCTGATGATTTCTGGGATGAATTCAATTAGATTTAATCAAATAATATTTATAAGATGAAATTATAATGAAAAAAATATTATGTTTTATTTATGATGGATTTGCTGATTTTGAGACAGTCCTTACGTGTTCAGTTATAAATGAAGCGGAAGATTATAAAATCATTTATATAGCTTATGATAATGAACTAATTTATAGCTCGGGTGGATTAAAAATTATACCAGATATGAAAGTTTCAGAGGTATCTGATTTAAAAGATATTGAAGGTTTAATAATTCCAGGCGGAGGAACAAGAATTTTTAAACCTGAACTGAAGGATTTAGTTAAGCGCTTAAATGCGAAGAAAAAACTACTAGCAGCAATCTGTGCTGGTCCTGAATTTCTTGCTAAAAGTGGTGTATTAAATGGTAAAAAATATACAACTACTAAAGAACCTCAATCCTATGAAGAGGAAAATGAGGAAGATCCCTTTCCAAGGGAGACATATGTAGAAACAAGAGCTATTCGAGATGGGAATATAATCACAGCAAAAGGGTATGCATTCTCAGACTTTGCCTTAAAAATTTGGGATTGGTTTAATTTATATGATAATGATCAAGAAAAGGAAGACCTGAAAATCCAATATACTCCGGAATAAATAAAAACTTTAGTTGATTATTCTTTTTTATAACCTACCTTTATAGTCAGTGAAATTGATTCATCAAAAGCCTGACCTTCGACCTCACATTTATAGGGTATCTCCTCTGATGTGAATAATTCTGTAAAATATCCAAGCCAATAAATACCGTATCGTTTATTTTGCCGATGTCGGAAAAGTAGATGATATAGATCTTCACTTTCTTTATTAACATCAATAGTATGAAAATAATTAGCTACAACCCACATTTTTTGAACAGTATTAATGATTTCTTCTATAGAGAGGCTTTTGAGTGGTTTAGAATCATTATACCACAAAATTAAATCTATTGCTACATTTTTACGCCAAGGTTTTTCCAGAGCTTCTTCTGGCATTTCAGCAGCATGTATGAGTTGATTAAAAGTAGTTTTTCCAATAAGCATCATCTTCATCTCGTCTCTAGCTCGAACCCAAAGGTCTCTGTCAAGATTTTTTTGATCTCCATAATATTTTAAAGTGCGCTCTATAAATTTAATATTGGATTCCCCTTCATTTTTGTATTTTTCAATGATTCCATGCATTTCAGGTGAGATTGAATTAAAATCGTCATAGCATTTAACAGCGTTTTTTACAAGATCTGATATAGTTGTACCTTTTTCCTTCCATTTATCAATGATATTACGAGTTTCATCGCTAACTTTGATATATACAGGTTTATCTTTATGTTCATGTTCCTTAAAATCCTCATTTTCATTACTATTACTTTTGTCGTTATTATTAGCCATTTGAACCATCTCCGTTGTACTTGATTGATTTTTTATAAAGTCTTAATTTGAATATATATCCTTATATTTATATAGTTTGACTCTATTATTTAAAGGAAATGAGAGCTTTATAAAATAATTTTTCTTATGTATATATTTATATATAAAGAAGTACTTATTTCTTCTGTTTTCGTTCTAAAAAAATATATATTTCTATATATGACTCTATATTCAAATTTAAAGATTATAAAGCTAATTCTCTTTGTTATTTAAAGAAACAAAACATTTAAATATATTGATATATAAAGAAATATAGTAATTGGAAAAAAATTAAAAACAAATATATAAAAATATAAAGGAGAATAAAAAAAAATTGGCGTGGGTACCAATTGTTGTTCCAAATAGGCGTAATAGAGGGTATAGAAATAGAGCGGGAGGAGGAATATTTGCAGCAGTAATATTATTAATGATTTTTGGATTTCTAGCTTTCTTCTTTTTCAATAGCTCCGATGGATTTGTGACGCCTATATGGTTTATAATCAGTGGGTTTGGTGTTTTTCTTATAATTATTGTTATAATCGCTGCAATCGCATCTTCTATGAGTCAAGTAAATAAAAAACCCAATGAAACAAATATTAAATTTAATCAATTTCAAGCTCAAAGACCTGTTTCACAACAAAATCCTTATATTGTTCGTAATTCTTTCCAAAAACAAGAAGAGCCTCTAATAAGCAGAGAAATTAAACGAGAAATACCAATTACCAATGATATAAATTATTGTAGATTTTGCGGTTCGAAAATCGATAGAGATGCAGTTTTTTGTCATATGTGTGGGACAAAACTATAAAATTAGGTTTTTTGGAAAAATCTCAATAAAGAATAGGAAGGTTGAAAAGATCAACCATGAGTCAAATTAGGGCGATAAATAAGTTCTATAAGATTAGATGGAAAAAAAAAGATAATATAGCCATCGTGTTAATCATTTTCATAGGGACTATATTTTCTTTTATAGGACTCTCTTACACTCAATTTTATGATATTTTTTTTAGTATATGTTTTGGTTTATTCATTGGTGGGATAATTTTATCAATAATATCAACATTTTTAGCTCAAATGGAGTCAAATATCACAGGAACGGGTGAAATAGATGCTGAAGTTGATGTTGATATAGATACAGATGTTGACGTCGACGTCGATGCGGATGTTGATGTAGATGTCGATATCGATGCGGATGTTGATATTGATGTAGATGTTGATATCGATGCGGATGTTGATATTGATGTAGATGTCGATATCGATGCGGATGTTGATATTGATGTAGATTATGATATAGGGGCGGAAGTTGAACTAGATGCAGGAGAGATCGATGTTGAGCTTGAATTGGATGCAGGAGTAGAGGTGGATTCAGAAGTTGATATTGAAGCAGAAACTGAAATTGATACAGATCTGATGTCCACTATCACTCCCGCTCCAATTATGCTTCTATTTTCTTCTGCTTTTCTAATTTTTGGTATATCAGGATTATTGTTATACCAACTGATTGAAGGCGTTTTCCGATTTATTATTATTTTCGTTTCTCCTTCTGCCGCATATTTAACTGCAAAATTTATTAATTTTGCTTGGAAGGTTGTGGCTAAATCCAGATTTTACAAAATTTCTTCAACTCAAAATTTAATTGGGATTCAAGGAGAGGTTGTACTACCTGTTGATAGGAGAGGAGGGGTAATCAAGATTCCTTCTACAACTCCTATGAGGTTTGAAAGATTACATGTTAAGCCTGTCTTTGAAACTTCCGAATTTGAGAGAGGTGATAAAGTGTATATATGTGATGTAAAAAACGGTGTTTTATTTGTTGATATTAATAAAAACTCAATTAATAGAAGGAGGTAAAATATCTTATGGGTGTAAAAGAAGATATCATTGAAAAGATCATTATCTTTAATGAGTCAGAAGAAAAAAACACTTCGGAATTAGAAAAAGAAGATATTGAACAAGATCGAAGAAGATTCTTGGGAAGATTACCGCGGAAATACAGATTAACGATTGTTTTTTTAGTGTGCCTTTCAATAATACTTCTGATTATGATGTTTCCAGTCCTTATACTTATATTTACACAAAATATAGGAGGCTGATTAATAGATTTACTTAAATTTTCTTATTTCATTTGAAAAATCTACTAAAAAATTTGAATTGTATTATAAAATAAAAAAGGAGGTTTAGAAAAAAAAGTGATGTATCAACAATTAAATCCTTGGTTTGTAGGACTTGGAGTTACCATAGGGATAATAGTTTTCCTATTTGTAATCTTTCTTGCTGCACGATATAGGAAATTTAAAACCAATCAATTTGTAATTCACTTAAGAAACGGTAAAGTCAAGCATGCTGGGTTAGGTGGGAGCTTATTTTTACTTCCTTTAATAGATGAATATATAGTTATCCCAACTACTAGTATTCAGACATTAGTAGCAGCACATGAACAAGTAGTTTCAAGCGAATACCAGAACATTGAAATTGAAGGATTATTGATTTGGAAAGTTATTGATCCAGAGAAAGCTTTTAGTGCAGTTTCTTGGAATATGAGAGAGGATAACTATGTGGAAAAAATATTAAAAGGTGCCGCAGAAGCTATAATCCGAACAACTTGTGCCAATATGCCCTTAGAAAAAATCATTCGAGAACGAAGAGAGATAATTGATCATATTGAGAAAGATCTGCATGAATTAACAGCGGATTGGGGAATTATAATCGAGTCTTTAGAAATTATAGAAGTAATTATTGTAGAACCTGAGCTTAAGAAAAATATGGAAGCGACTAAACAAGCAATAGAATTTAGAAAAGCTAGAATAGCTAAAGCTGAGGCTGAAAGAGAATCAAAACTGAGAGAATTAGAAGTGAAAAATGAGGTTGGAATACAAGAACAGTTCGTAGAAAGAGAAATTGAATTACGGAGAAAAGAAAAAGAGATTGCTATAGCAGAACAAGAGAGAGAACGTAAAAAAATTGAAGCCGATGGTGATAGACAGAAAAAAATTATTGAAGCGGATGCAGATGCTCAACAAATAAAACGTAAATTAATTGCACAAGCTGAAGGTGAAGCTGAGAATATAAAGCAACAAATGCTTGCTCAAGCTGAAGGTTTTAAGGAGCAAGTAGAAGCAATGGGGAGCGCTGATGAACGATTTTTAGCAGTTCAACTAACAAATATTCTTCCAGAGATATTTAAACACATAAATCCTGATAAAATGTTTATCATGGGTGATGGAAATGAAGCATTCAGCTCGCTTTCAAAAGCAATAATGCCATTCTTACAGTTATTACCTGAGTATTCGGATAAGATCAAGGATTTCTTTAATAATGGAGGAGCTAAAAAAGTACAAGAAATTTTAGCAAAATAATAGTTATATTTTTTTTTTTAAATTATCTATAATAGGTTGGTTCCTAATAAAATCACAAAAGAAGTCAATAAAATAATGAACGAAATCGAAAATTTGTTAATTGAAGGAAATTACAAATTTCAAAGAAAAATTGCTGAAAATCCAGACCTAATATCATTTGAGAATAGTACTTCAAAATATCCGATTTTATTTCTTACTTGTATGGACCCAAGAATAGACATTCACCAAATTTTCAATTTAAACCCTGGAGATGTATTCATCTTAAGGAATGCTGGTAATATTTATACTTTGGATATGATGAGGTCTATTCTTATAACTATTCATAAATACAAGATTAAATATATAATTGTTTTGGGCCACTATGATTGTAGAATGACAAAGATAAATATGAATGAGTTTAGACAGAACTTACCAAATGATTTTCTCAGAAGATTATCAATAAATTATTCGAGTCTTCTCTCAAAATTATTCGATTTTTTTAAACCCTTTGATAATGAAATACGTAATGTAATAAATCAGATTAATAATTTACAAGAGATTAAAGCTTTATATCCTTACATTGAAATCATTGGAATGATATATGATGTTCGAAATGGTTGGATTTTTACACAAGAAGAATTCAGGGATTTATTAATTACAGAAAATCATACTAAGATTTATAATGGATTATTGTTTGAGAAAAACCAACAGCTTAGCAAGTATTTTAAATCAGATAATAGTGTACAAAATCAAGTATCGAGTGAATCAGTTGATGAGACTGAAGTTAATGAAATGTGCTTACAAAAAAACCTCGATCCTCAAGAAATCGAAGAATCTAGAAAGAGGGTAATTGGAAATGGTGAACTCCAAAAGTCTATCGAGAATGAAAATGTTATATTTCAACTAAAAATGCCAAAAATACAAGTTCCTAAAATTTACATACCAAAAATAAAAATCTATAAACCAAAAATTAAAAATCTGAAAAGAAAATAATTTTTTTTAATGGGTTTGCAATTTAGGGTGAGTTCTACACTAGCACTGTAGAAGCAGAGGGTTCGAATCCTTCCAAGCCCATCCAAAATGAGGAAAAATTCTTTCTGGAGAAACGATCAAAATAATCTCAAAGTCAAGAAGGTTGTTCTAATATTTATTCTGGCTTTTGGGATTGTTACAAGTTTCTCTTTAATTTGGAGTTCTTTTAAACAAATAGATTGGAATGAATATGGTTTAAAGCAGAATATTATAACTAAACAAATCGATAACAACATTTATGAAGAAGGGCTATATTTCATTGGTTTTTGGAATGATTTTATTATTTTCCCTTCAATATACATTACTATAGAATTTACTCCTTCAGCATCTGCGGATGACATACCAATCTCAGTTCAAACTAAGAATGGTTTGCTAGTATATATT
>JBHLLI010000129.1:0-11062 GCA_048885765.1 Candidatus Hermodarchaeota archaeon | reverse complement strand
AGTGAATTAGAAAGAAGATATATCCTTTGCCCTTAATTATTCACTCTTTTCCAATATTATATTATAAGTCAAGTATCTTATTAAATGTTTTTGGCTTTCTCCCTTCGTTATAAAATTATTTTGATTATTTAATTACATAGATGAACGTTTAGTATTAGAGATTAATAGTCTAGTTGAAAAAATTTTATTATTCCTCTAAGATCTCTTTTAAGATAACTAGAAAGGTAAATGAAAAATCATTATAATCTTTCTTCTGATTTTATATACCTACCACGGCTTTCAACTACATCTATGTTTTTAATAATATCTTTCCATTCATTTAATCCCACATCCTCGTATTCAGATTTGTATCCTTCGAGAAATGCATCAAAACAAAATTTATAATCTTTACCATGGGATGAGATTAAAACTCTTTTAAAGAGATGCAGATCGACGCTTTTGTCCTCTATCGTATTAGAATACTCATGCAATCCAAAATCTATAAGGAATATCTCTTCTTGTGAAGTTATTATTATATTACTGGTTGTAATATCCCCATGAATATGTCCATGTCTATGCAAGTTTGCTATAGCTCTACCTATTTTATTGAAATATGATTGTTTTTTGCCGTCATTTAAATCAACTAATATATCTTTTAACTTAACACCCATTATATATTTCATGACGATTGTAGAATTCTGAGTATCAATTTCAAATACTTGTGGTACATTTATTCCATATTGTTTTACTCTTATTAATGCTCGAGCTTCATTTAATGTTCTTTCTGTTCTAATTTTTTTATCTAATTCTGGTGCCCTGTATTTCTTAGGAATTCTATATTTAAATATTGCTTTTTTTCCAAACCAGTGCCCATAATACAAATTTGCCTCTGCTCCTTTTCTTATGATCTTTTCTTTTTCTACATTATAACCCAAAAAAATCTACAACCTCCATGGAATTGTTATTTGATCCATTCTTTCTTTTGGTTTAATCATAGTTTCAGAAATATCATGCCCTCCTTCTGCTTGATATCTCAAAATTCCTGTCCAACCTATCATAGCACCATTATCGCCAGCATATTTTAACGGAACGACTTCAAATCTTGCATCATGCTCCTTACTGATATATTCTATCATAAACTGAAGTCTCTTGTTGGCGGCTACGCCTCCAGTGAGTAGGACTTCTTTCTTTTCTGTATGAGCTAAAGCTCTTTCAGTAACTTCTGTTAACATTCCAAAAGCTGTTTCTTGTAAAGAAAAAGCAATATCTCCTAAATTATATTTTTTATCATAATCTTCAGATTGAAGTAGATATTTTGCAGCTGTATAAAGTCCAGAAAATGATAGATCCATTCCTTTTACAACATAGGGTAATTGAATATAGTTTTTCTTAGATTCCAAAGCTAATTTTTCAATTTTAGGGCCACCAGGATGTTGTAATCCGGCATCTCTTGCAAAAGAATCAATCATATTTCCAATTGCTAAATCAAGTGTTTCTCCAAATATTTGGTATCGTTCTGATTCATACGCACTAACAATAGTATTCCCCCCTGAAACATACAAAGTAAGAGGATCTCTAATGTCACACATTAATCTACCAATCTCTATGTGTGCTATGCAATGATTCACTCCTATAATAGGGATATTTAAAAGTTGACAAAGCATACGAGCTACTAATGCTCCGATTTTTAAAACAGGTCCTAAACCAGGACTTTGACTAAAAGCTATTAGATTAATATCTTTTATTGAAATTTTAGCTTCTACGAGAGCTTTATTTATGATCTTCATGAAGTTATTTAGGTGCTGTTCTCTAACCAACGAAGGGTGAAGTCCTCCTTCATCTGGTATAAAAATATCATTTATGAGACTGTGTATCGTTCCGTTAAAATCAATAATTCCTACTGAAAATGTATGCGCCGTAGACTCAATACCTAAACATAATTTTTTCATTTATTTCGCCAAATTTTGAATTCGGAATAATAATTAATAAAGTTAAAAAACGAAAACCCTCTAGATTTTTGGTTTAGAGTTATTTATTCAGTTAAGAAAGTATTTAAAGATAAATAGAGCTATGCTTTCTGGCGTTTTCGAGGAGTTCGTCTAGTAGTCTTAGTCTTTGGAGCGCCTTTTCTTTTAAATACAGTATACCCACATTTCCCGCAGGACCATCTGTCATAATGGCTAGCTAGGAAGTAGGATGGACCACATTTTGGGCATGTACGATGCGTTCTAACCAATTTGTTTCCTTCTATTTTATAATAATTCGAAGAAGTCATCTCAATCTTATAAAGTATAATAATTTATTTAATATTCAAATAGATGTTTATAAGGTTGTTTTCTTTTTTTCAATTGAATGATTTCTGTTCTTTTTTCTTTTTCAATGTTGCGTACTTGTATGTGAAAGGGAGTATAATATTGAAGTTCTTTAGCATTATCGTATATGTAGGCTAATCCAATAGTATAAGACGCTCCAAAATGAGTACCTAGATTTCTAATAATAGTAAACTTTTCATTGCTACCTTGTATTGCTGCTATTTTTTTCTTTATTTCTAATCTATTTGGAGTCCCTGTTCCAAAATTATCAATTCTAAATTTCAATTCTGTTCGATCTATTAAGGGATTTTTTTTCTCTTCCAATATTTCAATATTTAACGACATTTTCAACGTAAAATCTTTTTATAACATCTATTAATTAATGATTTTTACTATTTTATATCCTTCAAAAGTATAGATAAAAAATAAAATTTTGCTTTTTACTATAGAGAAAACTAAAAAGTGTTATTAAGAAATTAAAAATAAATGCTTAGAACTTTTCCATAATACTTATAGCTTTATTAACCTTTTCTTGAATGTTTTCGTCGACATCAACAATTACGACACCTTCAGGAATTACGAAATTAGAATCTGTAATAGGAGGTTGTCCATAAAAACAATAATTTTTTACTCCTTTTAAAATAGGTATTTCAAGAATTAGGGGCAATATTAATAGATCCTCTTCTCCTTCTGTTATTTTAATTAAAGTTCTCTTATCTGAATTAATGAGATCTCTCAAAAGTTTCCAACACTCTTTACTAATTGTTCCTTCAGGATTTTGAAATTCAAAAGTTTGCTCAAAATATTCCTCAAAATCTAAATTAATATGATGTCTTTGAGTTTTTTCGTCAATAATGCAAATCTTAATATACTTCTTTAAAAATTGATTTGCTAAAAAGTCATTAGCTACAATATCCCCAACTATGTAAAAATTTATTTTTATCCCAGATTCTATATTATCTTTAAAAATATTTTCTACTTGAGCGATTGTTTCTTCTCTAGTTCCAGCGATTAATATGTCAATAGGTTCGGCAAATAAATGTCTTTTATCTTGGGGAATTCTTAAATTTGACTTCATTTGAATCAAGATTATAAAATCAAATAAATTAATAAAAGTAATCCTAAAAGTTAAATTTTTATCGTACTCTTAAAGCATACTTTCCAGGATATACGACTTTTAAATGAGCCGCGAATTTTGATTCTTTAGGGTTAATAATAATTACCTCTCCCGTAAAATCTTCGCTTAGAGTATGTGTTTTACACTTTGGACAAATAGTTTCGTTTTTGGTAATTAAATGACAATTTTTACAAGCTTTTTCTTTCATTTTTTTAATAATTTTCTTTTAATTCCTATTATTAAATTTCTTCTTCTTCATTTGATTCTACTGGTTTACCTTCTTTTTCAGCATAGGCTTCTTCGATATCTTCTTCAATCCATTCTTCCTTCCCTAGAAATTTTTGTCTCATGGTTAACCCAAGTTTTCCACTTCTTCCAGTTCCTAACGAAACTGCTATAATTTTAGCTCTAACTTGATCATTTACTTCTAGAATTTTCCCTGTTTCTTTACCAATAAATCTGTTTCCAACCTGTTCGTATGAGATATAATCATCACAGATTTGCGATACATGCACTAATCCATCTAATGGTCCTAAACGTACAAAAGAACCAAAATCAACAATTTCTACCACGGTCCCCTCAACTACTTCTGAAACAGTTGGTTTAAATGCTAATATAGTGAATTCTACTTCATGAAATGTATTCGCATTTCCTGGTATGATTATCCCTTTTCCAACATTGAGAACATCTACGACTGCGATTATAAAACCATAATCTCGAGTTATGATTCCTTCATAATCTTCTGAAAGGATTATTCTCGCACTTACATCTTTTTCTTGTCCAAAAAGAAACGGAGGTATCTCGATTTTTCCTTCAATAGTGTATAGTTTGAACATAAGAACTTCCACATAAGAATAGTGAAATTTAACTAAGTTTAGTAGTTGATAAAATGTATTAAAAAATTAATATTTTGTGGTTTTGCAATCGCATTAATAAGTATCTTATTTAAATAACAACTAAGAATATAACAGAAAAAAAAGAATTTAAAAGTCAAAAAGAATATTTTACTATCCTTTTCGTTTTTCCATTATCCCAATTATTCCTGCAGCTAAACCTAATCCTCCAGCAATGTAAGCGAGAATAGTACCAATATGCACAGTATAACCCATCCACCAACCAGGATAGAAAGCTTCTACGCCCGCCATATAAGTAATAATACCTACAAGTGGTAGAATTCCTCCAATAAGATATAAAAGATTAATCTCTCTGTCTTTCTTTTTTGTAAGTATTCCTCCAGATAGTAGAAGACATGCCCCAATAGCCATAATTAATGTTGTGACAAAGCCCAAAGGGACAATTGGCTCATCTAAGGGAATAATACTAGGCTCTCCGCTTTCTAAATACAAAGCCCAAAGCCATCCAGCGGAGAAGTTGCTTCCTGATACATATCCCCATACAGGAGTAAATATTGAGATTACGCATAATATCCCTGCTACAATAGAAATAAGCCATAATTTTTCCTTAATGTCATTAATGCTAACCATTTTTTTAACCTTTTTGTAGAATATAGAACAATATATTCTTAAATTTAATATAGAAATATGTGATTTTAAATTATTTAAATAGTGGTTTTTTACCTTTGGTTTAAAAATAAAGATTTGGCAAGATTTAAATTTAGAAGAAAAAAAGAATTAAGTGTTTAAAAACTAAAATAATCTGCTACTATTTTCGTTTTTCCATGATGCCTATTACTCCTGCAGCTATTGCTAATCCTCCACCGATATAAGCAAGAATCGCACCAATATGTACAGTATAGTATAACCACCAACTTGAATAGATAGCTGCTGTACCTGCCATAAACGCAATAATTCCTCCAAGTAGAATAATTCCTCCAATGAGGTATAAGAGATTAATATCTCTATCTTTCTTTCTAGAAAGAATACCCCCAACCAGTAGTAGAATCACTCCGACGATCAGTGCTATTGCTATATAATCACCTAAAATTACCACTGGTTCATCAGTGCTAATAAAATCAAAATCACCATCATGTAGGACCAAACCAAATATCCAACCAGCTACATAGGAACCCCCTGACATATAACCCCATACTGGAGTAACAATGGCAATGAATCCTAATATCCCAGCTATAATGGATATAAGCCATAATTTTTCCTTAATATCATTAAAACTAACCATCTTTTTTTTACCGTTTCTGTAAATTATAGAATTATATATTCTTAAAGTTAATATAGACATATGTGATTTTAAAGTATTTAAATGGATTTTTTTTAGAGTCTGATTTAAAAATGAAAGATTTGACAAATTATAATAAATCTTTACAATTTTGTGAAAAGGAAAACCAACAATTACGTTTCCTCTTTTGGTTAAAAGTATGTTTTGGTATAGTAGGGGGGATTACTCATTATTATATTCAACGAATATTGTTTTTAATTGGTAGTTTCGATGTTCACTACCTTTTACGTGGACTATTTATTAATACAGTTATTTTTGCGTATATTTCTTTTATTCATTTCTTAATTGTTTCTGTTCTATCCCTTTTAAAAAAGAAATTTCCTAATCTTATTCCTAATAATATGAGTGTATGGAGATATTCACTAAAGTTTTCTTTTACATTTATTATAATATTCATAGTTAGCGCTAGCTTAGCTTTCTATATAGGATCCTGAATAATTTAAAGGTCGAAGAATAATGAATATAAGTATAAAAAAACTATTAATTGGATTAGTAGCTGTTTTTTCAACTCTATCAATAGTTTTTTATGCAGTAATCCCCAATTTAATGCCATTTAATAGTCCTTGTGATGTAGATTATATATCAGAGGGGAAGTATGCCGGATGTTATTTAGTATCACCTATATGGGGAGATGTGGTTATCGTGGATAGATTTGGAAATGTTAAATGGAGGAGTCATGAAAATAATTACTTTATACACGATAGTGATATTTTGCCAAATGGCAATGTTCTTATGGCAGATACTTCAGAAAATAGAATTCTTGAAGTAGATATAAATAATCCTTCTAAAATCTTATGGAGCTGGGATGCATTAAATACTACACATATAAATTGGACAAGATTTAGCCTAGATCGCGGTTGGACTGACTTTTCAATTCTAGAGAGGCAGTCATCGCTTATAAGTTCATGGACACACCTAAATGATGTTGATTTTATTAATGGGTCAAAATTTGGAAGAAATTTTGATTCTATATTGATATCTTTAAATAATTTTAACCTAGTAATTGAAGTAAATTACAGCGAAACCAAAGAAATAATTTGGTGGTATGGAGAGCCTTCTAATTTAACAATTTTAAATCATCAACACAATCCCGACAGATATGATAACGGCAATACTGTAATTTGTGATACTGGAAATGATAGAATAATAGAAGTTAACACCACAACTAAAAAAATAGTTTGGGAATTAAATTTGAAATTCCCTAATGGAAAGTTTAGATTAGCAAGAGATTGCGATGATATTGGAAATGACAAAAGATTGATAACTGACTCTGGAAATAATCGTTTATTAATATATGATATGAACCTTCAACGGATTGTTCAGGAGATAAAATCCCCATGGTTAGCCAATCCATATGAAGCTGATATGTTAGCTAATGGTAATATAGTTGTAAGTAATCTATTTACCGATACAGTTTTGATCATTGATTCTAGAACAGGGTTAATTATAGGGATACTCGGTTTCCCCCATAAATGGGTGGTTCCTTATTGTATCATAGGGTCTATTATTGCGTATCATTTAATAAGACTCGTTAAAACCTTGAAGATGAGTCAAAAAAGAGGTTTAAGAAAGATCACAGAATTTGAGATTTATAGGAAAATGGTATACATAATTATTGGGATATTAATCTTATACTTTTTTAATTCTATTGTTAATTTCTTATGGTTTTTCACTGTGAGTGGATGAATTATTTGTATTTCGTAAGGGAAAGTCTAATAGGTCTAAAATCTACTAATTTTTGAATCTTTGAGCTAATAGAAGGATCCTCCTCCAGCAATTTCCTAGCTTCTACTTCAGTTTCTGTTTCAAGGATTATCACTCCATAGGGATCTTCGGGTATTAATGTGGGTCCAGCCAAAAATAACTTTCCTTGCTCCATTAACGATTTTAAGTAGTGAAAATGATCAGACATGATTTTATCATCCTCTTCTTTAGGATTGGTGATAAAATCTTGACGATATGGTTTTATAACCGCAAAAAAATGTTGTTTATTTGCCATAATTATTTGAAATTTTTATTAATAGATATTAGATAATTTGATGGAATGAAAATAAATATTATTTTAACTTCTAATAAATCAACATTAGTAATGAATAATCATAACTAATTAAAAGTTAAATTGGATGTGGAAAATTGACAATTGTAATCCGCGACATGACTAAAGATGATGAATATTATGTTGGTACCTGCACTCATGTAAATGAAGATAATATGGAACGTGAATTATCTTGTCCACGTCGGATATCTTGGCTTAGAGATATGGAAAAACATGGCTTGAGAGTCAAGGTAGCTCTGTTAGATGGTATTCATGCTGGATTTTTATATATAATGCCAATTGAAATAAATCCTTGGCCAATACAAGGTAAGGATTTAATGGTGTTTCCTTGCTTAGTTTCACAATCTAGATTTTCTAAAAAGGGAATTGGAGCTAAGTTAATTAAAGCTGCAGAAGAAGAGACAAAACTCCAAGATCGTAAAGGAATTGCAACTTTAGGGTATTTCTGGGACTTTTGGTTTATGCCCGCGAAATATTTTTTAAAATTGGGATTTAAAGTTGCAGAAAAACGGAATGATGGTGCAATTCTTTGGAAAAGGTTTGACCAGACTGCTGAAACACCCCGTTTTCGCGAGGAAAATTACAAGTTCAAACCTATAAAAGGAAAAATTGTTATAGATCTATTTTGGAACAGGTTTTGTTTAACCAGTGATGTTGAAGTAGAAAGAGTTCGAGAATTAGTTTCAGAATTCGGAGGAGAAGTTATTCTTAATGAATATTCTGCAGTTGATCAAAAGATCTTACAGCAATACGGCATTGAGCGAAGGATCTATGTTAATGGTAAAATTCTAGAAGTAGGTCCAGAAGTAGAGAAAAGTGTTCTGAGAGAAGTAATTGAAAACGCCTTAAAATAAGTTGAATTAAATTCTTAAAATAATAAAAAAAGAATTCATTTAGGGTTCTTCTCCTTCGTCTCTAGCTTTTGCAGGAAATCTTCTCTAACAGGATAAAAAATATCTAACATGATAAAAGGTTCTTTGCTCAAACAAGTATCTGAATGTGGTGTATTGGATGGAATACAATAAAAATCTCCTTTAACAACAATTAGTTTTTCATTTCCGATTCGAAGCTTTGCTTTCCCTCTATAAACCATCCCAACTTGCTCATGTTTATATGAATGAGTTGGTACTGTGTGTCCAGATAACGTAGCGTTGAGTTCCATCATCATTTCTCCTCCATGTAGGCCAGTAAGAATTATTATATCTAATCCTTCCATCTGAATAAACTTTAAATATTCACTATGAAAATAGAATTATGTTGCATAGGCAAAAGACTACGCAATACTAAATCCAATATTATACATGTAAAGGAGGATATAAAATGATTTTTATCAATTATTGGGAACTTAATCCAGATTTTGATCCATCAGAATTAGCAGGAGTCGCCCAAACATTAATAAGTAAAAAATTATGGCCAGTCGAAGGTACTAAAGAAATTGCATGGTATGTAAGCACTTCTGATTATTGGGGTATAACCATAGTAGAAGCTGAAAATGAAGAGCAGATGACAGAAATAACAGGTATGTGGAGAATTGCGAAACCTGGTATTTTTAAGGTCATTAAATGCACTCCTGCAATGGAAGTAGTTAAAGTGGTCCCAATTTTAATGAAATTGGCTAAAAAGATAAAAGAATAAGAAATGGTAAAAAACTAAATTTAAATCTTCTTTTTTTTCATTTATTAGATTTACTCTTTAACTTCTTTAAAAAATCTTCTCTTGAGGGATAGAAGATATCAAGCATTATAAATGGCTCATCACTCAAGCATGTATCACTATGAGGAGTATTAGAAGGAATACAGAAAAAATCTCCTTTGCTAACAATATGTTCTTCATCTCCGATTCGAAGCTTTGCTTTACCGCTATAAACCATTCCAACTTGCTCATGTTCATGAGAATGTGTTGGAACTGAATGACCAGGTAAGGTAGCATTAAGTGCCATCATCATTTTTTCACCACCTAATCCTGTGAGGACTGTTGTTTCTAATCCTTCCATTTGTATAAATTTAGGAGAATCTTTGACATTAATAAAATACCTAGATTTTGCATTTTCCAATAATATCAACTCCAACTTAAATTAATTAATAGCATTTAATAAATCAACTGCGTATGATTTTATTAAAAAGTTTATTACTATACTTAGTTGATTAGATAAATAAAAAAAATATGAAGTGAAAATTCAATGGTTAGGAATCGACCTGAAACTACTCTTTTTCTAATGCAATCGTTGGATGGAAAAATATCTACGGGAGATGTGGATGAACGTGATCAAGAAATTGACTTTCCCAAAATTAAAGGTATTAAAGAAGGGAATTACCAATATTATGAGTTCTTATTTAAGACTGATAGACATGCTATAATTAGCGGAAAAGTGTTGGCTAAAATTGGTGTTAACTCTCGTGAAAAAGCTGACGACCATAAGGATGTAACCCTCATTCTCATCGATCGCAAGCCACACCTTACAAAACAAGGTATCAATTATCTAGTGAATTCATTTAAGTCAATTTTCGTTGTAACAAACAATAAAAAGCATCCCGCCTTCGAGTTTTCAAATATTAAAGATCTCAACATCATTTATTATCCAAATGAAATTAATCTTGAAGAACTATTTGTAAAACTTAAGCAAGATTATAAAATTAAAAAGATTTCAATCCAATCTGGAGGGACATTAAACGCTTTATTTCTAAAAAATAAACTTATAGACCATGTATCATTCATAGTAGCACCATGTCTAGTTGGTGGAAAGGATACTCCTACATCAATAGATGGTGTCGCTCCTCGAACTGAAGATGATTTATTAAATATTAAAGCTTTGATGCTTAAGAAATGTGAAGTGTTAAAACATTCATATATGCATCTATACTACGATGTGATAAATGATACAATTATAGAAGAAGTCTAGATTAACTTAGCGATTTTTTCGCAAGTTCTCTTACAATCTAGAAAAATTAATCCTAATCTTACATCTTTTGTCGTAGAAACTGTTAATACAGCATTGGGGCCAGCTTGTAATACTAGGAGGTACCCATCGCTTCCCTTAACGTAGAGTTGGTCGAACTCGCCTTTCTCCATTTCTATAACGGATCTCTCAGCTAATGATAATAATGCAGCTGTCATGGCAGCTATCCTCGTCTCATCGACTCCTTGTGGCAATGCAGATGCAATTGGCAACCCCTCGGCTGAAACAATCGCTGCAGCCTTTACTTCTGGGATTGCTGATAGAAGTTTTTTAAGGATATCGTCTAAATTCTCGGTTGTGGGCTCCAAGGGTATCATTTCAAAAGGTAATTTAAATTAGGATTTATTTGACAAAATATTATGATATAATCTTACTTACTATATTAGATATAATTAACTTATTTTAATTTTATTTATTTTTTTTTATTTCTTAATATGTAATAAATTATA
>JBHLLI010000128.1:0-11088 GCA_048885765.1 Candidatus Hermodarchaeota archaeon | reverse complement strand
AAAGAATTCAAGAAAATTAATGTTTTAATTCAAAAGAGATCAAAAGATATTGAAATGGAGGTTAAGGAGATTTCAAAATCTATTGACAATAAAAAAAAAGAATTTATTAAACAATCCAAAAAATTTAGGCAAACATCAAAATTTATCCTGGAAGATTTTAATAGATTTATTGATGAATATATAGAGATTTTAACGGAAAAGGTTAAATCATTAGAACGCTTAATACTAAAATCATATATCGATATGACTCTTAAAGCTGTAGCGAATGAATATTTAACTGTTGGATTTCTAAATAATGAATTAAAAATAAAAAAGCAAAATATCCAAGATCATTTGCTTTTTTTAATTAGTAGTGGGGAATTGAAAGGTAAATATGATCCAAGATTCGCTATTTACTATGAAAATCCTGAAATTCTTGAAGACTTGGATGAAACTGAACTAGAAGTAATAAAAAGCACTAACTTTAAAATAAATATGATGATGCGCCATCTAAAAAATGTTGCGAGTCAATACGGAAGTATAATAGCTTTTTTCGCAAGTATCGTTACCATTTCATATTATTTATTCCTTTTTAGTGGAGGGAATCCTGCGGTACTTGCTCTTCCAATAATAATTACGGTATTTCTTATCTTCTTTTATTTCCTGAGGAAAGGAAAAGAAGAAAAAATAAAATAGCGAATTGTCGTTATTAACCTATTTTTTAGTCGTAATCCATGATAAATTGTACACGATTATCTAATTTCTTAAGATATCCTAAAAAACATGCTTGATTAAAATGGACATGAAATTTGCTGTCAAATATATCTTCATCACGAGCAAGTTCTTTAAATTTTCGGTAATCTAGTAATCCATTCTTCCCATAAATTTTGACTATATTAATTAATAATTTTAGATTTTTATTTAAATTCTTTTTTTGCACACTTGATTTCTTAGTTTTATTTGATTTGATTTTACCTATTTTTTCTCGAAGGTCCGGCTCACTAAATTTTACCAAATCCGAGTAAAACATCACTCCACATTTTTTAAGTTTGTTATATTCTTTACTTTCACAAAATTCATCTAAACGAGAAATAATTTCTTCTATAGAATGATTAGCTAATTTTTCTTTCTCTAATTCTTTTCGCTCTCTAAAATTTTTGATAATATCTATTTCTGAGTGATGATTAGTTTGAGCAGGAAATTTAATTTTCTTACGTTGTAAGTCAGTTATTAATCTTAATTGCTTGGGATTAGATAGAACGAAGTTCATAGTTTTTTCTTTTCGTTTAGCAACAATATAAAATGGAATATCAACTGTTTCCTCTGTTACAAGAATATAACATCTTCCCGGAGCGTATCTGCCAGTTCTTCCCCGCCTTTGGATTAGCCTGATTTCTGAAGGAACAGGTTCGAAAAATATAATGGCATCCACGTTAGGAATATCTAAACCTTCTTCAGCAACACTCGTAGCAACTAAAATATTTACCTCTCCTTCCCTAAATTTTCTTAAAATTTCAATTTGCAGATGTTGGGGAAATCCACTATCATCCAACTTGGTTGCTTGACCAATGAATTTTTCAATATTTAGTTGTCCATTAAACTCAGTCTGAAGTAAATTCTTAAGGAATTCTGCCATTTCTCTATATTGCGTGAAGATAAGAATTTTTTTATTACCAAATTCTTCAATTTCATCTTTTATTAAAGATATAATTTTTTTTTGTTTAGGATGAGAAAGATCTATGTTTTCTTCACTTTCAATTACGGAATTTACATAGGTAAAATGTTCCGAAGATACAATTCTCTTTGCGGATAAGATATCTTTATTTGCTTTATAAGCGATTTTATTTAAAAAAGATTTAAAGAGAGAAATATCCTGTGTTTCTAACAAATCTTTAGCGTGAAGTATGGATATGCAGCTTGAACAATAAGAGTATATTGACGGGATATCAAGCTGATTTTCTTTGACAATTTCTATAATCCTGGGAGATATATAATACAAGGATTCTAAATATTCCTCTTCTGATAATTCTAATCCTTCCCCTTTTTCATATTGTATAGATAATGTTAAATCTCGCGCTATTCCCAAAAAATCTGTTTTGGAGTAATATGGTTTATTAGGGGCAATTAGATTATTTTTAATAAACCACTTTAAAAAGTTTTCAAATAAATTATACCATACTGTACTTAATTCACGGATTTTAATAGGTAAATCTACTAGATTTATAAAGGTGTCGATATCGTAGATATAATCCTTTACATCTCTATCTTCATAATTTTTGAAGACGATATTTTCAATAAATAAATTATCACAGATTTCCTGAATACGTTCATAATTCTTTCCCGGAGAAGCGGTTAATCCTAAGATTAATGGATCCGTGCAGGTGTTAATGTATTCTTCTGAAATTAGGTTATAGGCATAGTTTCCTTTAGTTTTATGAGCCTCATCAAAAATTATTAATGAAACTTTTGTTAAGTCATACCTACCTCTCATCAAGTCATTATTTATAACTTGAGGTGTCGAAATTATAATTTTTGAATTATTAAATAGTAAAACTCTTTTTTCAGGAGGTATTTTTCCTGTAAACAAAGCAATTTCATTAACATCAATATCAAGAAATTTTTCACATGAATCTCTATGCTGTACAACTAATGGCCGTGTAGGAGCAAGGATAATTATTTTTGCGTCAGCATATTTTATGAGTCGATTAGCTATTAATAATATAGCAATAATTGTTTTACCTAATCCAGTCGGTAAAACGACTAATGAATTTTTATTTTTACAACTGTTTACAATATTCTTTTGATATTCTCTATATAAAATTTGGTTATTCTTCAAGAATAGTCCATTTAAGTATTCTGTAGGTTCTTCTTTCATATTTAAAATTACTGAAGATTAAGTACTTTTAAAAATAACATCGCTGTAAAATTATTATAATATTAAAATCACTTCTAACTAATAGAAGCTAATTATTAATTCAAAAATAAGTTAATAAATTTGTAGAAAATATTATTTCTTTATCTTCTCAGGAAAGAATAAAACTTCTCTTTTTGTATCCACTCTTTTTATCAGTTTTTTGTTTTCAAGCAATTTTAATGTTAATACAACCCAACCTCTGGCTACTTGATGGAGAAACCTATTATTGTTAGGATATATAGCTTTGATAACCTCCTTAGGAGAAATTCCCTTCTCTGAATTATTATAGATTATATCCAATACTTGTTTCTCTCTAATTTCTCTATGTGTTAAAATTTCTGTTATTCTTTCTTGCGGGTTTTCTATAGGACTCCCATGAGCTGAAAGAATTAATACAAGTTTAGGTAACTTCTCGATTTTTTTAATTGAATTCACGTACTCTGCAATATCAGAATTTGGAGGTCCTAACCATGTAGTTATGGTTCTTAAGATATTATCACCTGAGAAAAGAATGCCTTTTTTTTCATTGTAAAGAGAGATGTGGTCTATCGCATGTCCGGGTGACGGAAAAATTTTCCAATTCTCTCCGTTAATTAAGATATTAGTGCTATCCTCAATAATTTTATCTGGATCTTCTATATATGAGGCTCCAAATATCCTATGATAAAATAATCTTGAACCCACATTTCTTAAAGAATTAATAATTCTCCGAGTAGCTCTCTTTCTGATTCTTAAATAATCCTCATAAGCATCTGTTTCAAAGTTTTCAATAAAACTTTTTTTGTCTTTAATGATTTCGCTGCTTATTTTTGTTAAAATAATTTTCAGTCCCAGATCCTTTCTTATTCTCTTTAATCCACTAAAGTGATCTGGATGACAATGAGAAACAAGAATTCGTGTAATATTGAACTCTTTTTTTTGCTCTCTGTAATGATTTTCAATTTCCTTTAATTCTTTAACCAATTGTTTAATTGCTCTTTTGGTTCCATAACCAGCATCATAAATAATTCCATCTGGTCCGGCTAAAACATATAAATTTTCAGGGGGTTTGATGGCTCCAAATCTCCCTTTTTCCTTTATTAAAAAAATATCAGGATAAACTTCTTTCATTCAACTTTTGTAAATCTCCAAAATATTTATTAGTTGGTCTTATTAAACTAGGTATTATGCCATATGCAATTGTACTTTCTTTTGATGATGAAAGTTCGTATTCGATACAACAAATATTTAAAAAATTTAAAGATAAAAAAATAGGGGCTATGCATTATGACCCAAAATACAAACCTCATATAACTTTAAGTATATATGAAAATATTAATACAAAATCTGCGAAAGAAAGATTGACTCTATTCTCTATTGAGAATAAAACCCTCAAAATCCAGGTAAGTAGTATTGGATATTTTCCCGTTGAAAAAAGCGTAATTTTCTTGAATCCGAAAGCATCCAATGAACTTTTAAGTATCCAGCAGAAAATATTTAGTCTTTTTAAGGATTTTGAAGGTGAAACATCTCCTTTAACCTGGGTTCCGCATTGTACTCTCGGTATTTATCTTCAAAAGGAAGATTTTGCTGAAGCTATTGAAATAATAAAAAAAGAAGTTGAGATAACAGAAGAAAATCCTTTTTTTATCCAAGCCACATCAATTTCGTTTGTTAAATTTGAACGGGAGCCCTTAATAATTGATTGGTGGTTAGACTATCCACTCAAAGGATGAACTTTCATAGTAAATATTCAAAAAAATAAGCAAAAGAAATTAAATTATTCCTTATTTGCCCTTTTAATTTCTTTTTTTAATTGTTTAAGAAGTTTTTCAGTAGAAATAATATTGACAAAAAATAATTCCATTCCTTTCAAAGCAGCACTATGTAAACTTGGAGACCATCCCGCACAGGCGTCATCTACTAAATAAACGTTAAACCCTAAGTCAAAAGCTATTCTTGCAGTATTCTCAACACAAACATGTGTAACTACCCCTACAATTAGTACAGTATTCACGCCCAAATTCCTCAAATGATGCTCAAGATCTGTCGAGCTAAAGGTTCCATTAGTTGTTTTAATCACAATTATGTCATTTTCTTCTGGTTTTAACTCAGGGATAATATCAGCAAGGGGATCTTGGACAGATGGAAATATATATCTTCCGATCATATTTTCGGACATTTCATTAATAGCTCGTATATTATTTGAATAATCTGTTCGATCATTTCTAAAACTTGCAAATTTTGTATAGAATATAGGGATTTTATTTGCGCGAAAGAATTCCACCAATCGAATTATATTTGGATTTACTACTTCATCCACCTGTTTAATAAAATAATCATATAACCCGGGTACCGTCTTTTCAGCCCATTCTATAATGGGTGAGGTGTCTTTCACTTGATAATTTTGCATATCAATAATTAACAGAGCAGATTCATCAGGAATAATTGGTGGCTTTAACGAACGTTTGATTTTTAAGTATTGATCAATTTTTTCTTCAATATCCAATTCTAATCACAATTAAATTATTGTAGATTATGATTGTTGAATATTTTTTTAATATTTCTGTTTAAATTGATTTTTATAGCAAAAATTTTCCAATTTTGTATATTAAAAGTATTTTAAAAAAAAAGAAAAGATAATTTGATTAATTATGTTCTAAAACACATTTAGAAGTACTTAATGGCTTTTGGATCTCCTGCTAGAGTGAGCTTTCTGAGAAATGGGAAAGCTAAGGTAAAAATGTTTATTAAATTTTTGATATATTAAAATTAAAAGAAGGATCTTATTATTATCAAAAATTATTTTATCATATAATATGAAAATTACATTTTTAGGAACTAATGGTTGGTATGCAACAGAATTAGGAAATACGACATCTACTCTAATTTCTCATAATGATTATTATATTATATTT
This sequence comes from Candidatus Hermodarchaeota archaeon, assembly GCA_048885765.1. Lineage (GTDB taxonomy): Archaea > Asgardarchaeota > Lokiarchaeia > Sigyniarchaeales > SOKP01 > Loki-b32. The sequence continues at coordinate 5,298 of JBHLLI010000128.1, read as the reverse complement.
GATGCAGGAGATGGAATATATAAAATTGATCAATATATTGATGAAGAAAAACCAATTATTCTAATACTTAGCCATCTTCATTTAGATCATATAATAGGACTTCATACGTTTGCAAAATTCCATTTAAATCAAAATATTACGATTTATGGTTATAAAGGAACAATTAATGGGTTAAATTTGATAATAGATCACCCCTACTCATCCCCTTTATCGAGTTTACCACTAAATATAAGATATTGTGAGTTAAATGAAGGGAAGTATGATTTAGGTTTTCCATTAACTTGTAAACTTCTTTCTCATGCAGATCCATGTTTAGGATATAGAATAGAATTAAACAATAAAATTATAACCTATTGTACTGACACAGGCCTGTGTCCTAATTTATTCGAACTTGCCCAAAATGCGGATGTATTTATTACAGAATGTTCCTATAAACCTGGACAAGAAAAGTGGGGATGGCCACATCTTAAACCTGAAGAAGCTGCTGAAGTAGCAAAGAAATCAGAAGTAAAAAAGTTAATTCTAACTCATTTTGACGCCAGTTCTTATAAGACTATAATGGATAGAAAATATGCAGAAGAAACGGCAAAAAACTTATTTCCTGAAACACTAGCGGCATTTGATGGTTTAGAATTAACTTTAGACTAATAATTATAAAAAATATTTCAGAAGTTTTTAGTTAAATAATTATGTGCTATTAACAACATCTTCTTCTAGAACGAGTTGGATTAGCTTTTACTTTCTCAACTTCCTTGTTTATATCATGTATAGTTATTAGTTCATTGCCACATAATTCACAATACTTTTGATTTTTATTGATTTTAGCGCCACAATTTGGACAATACACTTTATCCTACCATTAGTTTTTATTTTGAGAATTTACTTCATTATAGTATATATTATGCTATTTATTAAACTCAAAAAATAATAACATATCTATAATATTTAATAAACAGATTAATTTTCTGACCTTACCTAAGCTAAAAATTAATCTACTTTACATATTTAATTTTGTAGGATTAATTATGTCAAGTAAATCGCGTGCGAGTTTTTTCATAATTGGAACGTGTCCTTCTGTTAGAGTTTGGCCATTAATGATAATTGCTGGTGGTGTTAAAGCTCCATACTTTTTGACACTTTCATTTAAATAAACATCCTCATAACTCACTTCGATTTTTTCTTTAAATTCTGGTATCGAAGAAAACATTCTCTCTATAATATTCATTGTTTTACAGCATTTAGCACAATAGTTTTCTTCTTCACTTTTCAATAGAACATGCATCACTATCTTAGATATGAGATATCACTAAATCCTATATTTTTCAAATTACCTTAATGTATTAAATAATTTCTATGATAAATGATTTTTGAATGAAATTTCGTACTGATAATTAGGTTTTTTGATCATTATGTAATTAAATTTGTTTTATTAAAATTTGCCATAAAATCAATCTCATTCTCTAAGAGGACCACACTGTAATCTTGTATTTTAATTTGTTCAATAACAGCTCTTCTTAAAGCTGGTTTTAAATCCTTTTTATTAATATTTTTTCCTAGAATTAATACTCCAATGAGATGATTATTATTCATAACAAATTTTCTACATATTTCTCTCTCGAATGAGACAAGTGAAATTTCATCAAAATTTTTCTTTGAGTGAGTAACCCCAACTGCTATAGCAGTAAAACCAAAAATTTTAATGGTTTGAATTGGAATTGTACCTTTATATTTTAAATTTCCACCAGTCATATTTATAGCAGCAATCTTTCCTTGCTTTTTAGCATTTCCCCATGTTGGATGAAGTATTGAGGTTTGATAAAGAGGATCATATGTCTGTGCAACATCACCAGCAGCAAATATATTTGGAATATTAGTTCTCATATACATATCCACCAAAACACCTTTATTTATGGTTATACCACTGTCAGTAAGAATGCTTATATTAGGTTTCATTCCAATTGTTATAACTGCAATATCTGCAGGAATTTTTCGTCCATTTTTCAAAACTATTTCCGATATCTTATTTTTTTCACCTCTAAATTCAACAACTTCTTCATTGAGATAAATTTGAATTCCATTTTCCTTGATCCTTTTTTCTACAATTCGAGCAACCTTTCTGTCAAAACCAATAGGCCATAAATGTGAAGCTTTTTCAATTATCGAAACATTTAAACCAATTTTTTTAAAATTTTGAATTACTTTCATTGCAATGGATCCCCCGCCTATTACAACAGCATTTTTAGCAGTGCAAGCTTGCTCAGCAACTTTTTTAGCATCATCAAGATTATAAAGTGTTGTAACTCCCTCTAAATCAACACCTTTCCACGGTAATAAAATAGGATGCCCTCCTGAAGCAATTAAAAGAAAATCGTAATTTAATACAATACCATTTTTTAATAATATCTCATTTTTTTCAGGAATAACTTTTTCAACTCGATTATGAATAAACCTAATATTATTTGCATCATAAATCTTTTTACCTTTTAGAAAAAGGTCATCTTCAGAACAAGACTCAGATATAAAACTAATAATTTTACTCCTTTTATAGAATTGATAATTCTCAGCAGAGATTAATATAATTTCTCCATTTGAGTCTTTCTTCCTTATCTCTAATGCTGCTGTAGCCCCTGCAGGACCTCCACCAATAATAATATATCGATTTATATTCATCATCAAATCGCTCTATATTTTTTCTTCTTTTTAATCATTCAGAATACTACTTTAATCGAATGATTAAAATCTAATTATTAAGAAATATTAAATTCATCTAAATTTGAATTTCAAAATTAATCTGAATTGAAGAAAATTAGTATAAAATATAACTTCAATTTTAATTTCATCCAAACCATTATCTTACTAAAGATTTACGCTATAGTAAAAAAAAAAAAAAGACTACTCTGTTACATATTTTATAAATTTCAACTGAAATTTTTTGTTTAAAAGCAACTAATTGCAAATATACTTCATGTCCATTTAAGGAAAAGATAGGGATTATGTATCTACGAATTTTACAAAATTCCTTCCTAAAGTTATTACCAAAAAGGGAGATTTTATCTATCATCCGGGATTTATCTACCGATCCCTTCTTAGAGAAACTTATATTTCGAAAGTTGATGCTAAAAGGATAACAGAGCAAGTGATGAGATTTTTCATTTCAGCGAATCTAAAATTAATTACAGCCCCATTGATTCGGGAAGTGGTAAATGTTCACTTACTCAAAAATGGATTTGAAGAAGAACGGCTCCAATATACAAGAATCGGACTTCCTTTCTATGACTTAAAAGGGATCTTGGATGGTAATGATGAACGAAGTAAGGACGTAGTCTCAACGATAATGAATTGGATAATATGGGAGTATAATGCTGTCAATAAACTGCTTCCACAAGAGAATGGAATGTTCTAGGGTAATGGATGATTGGAATTTTAAAAAAAAAAAAAATTGATTTTTAAATACTTCACGATTCTTTAGAAGTATTTTATTGCCAAGAGAATGTCGTCCTTTACGTTGGATCAAGAAACTTAATCCAAACTCGTAACTTTCTTTCTCTTGGCGTGTTTTGTTAATGATAATGCAGTTTTGGTGATTTTAGTTGCTGATTGACCCATCCAATCAACTAATTCATCTACTGCATCACGAGCAACAATAATGGCACCATTGTGCTTCATTAAACGCCTAATAGGACTCCAACTAATATATTCGGACATTTTATATTCCTCCACTATATGTTTAATTTTTAATATTTTTATTGAAATTTGTTACTTTTTAAGAGTTTGTTATATAGATATACATCTTTTAGATATTTAAAGATTTTTATTCATACTTAATTTTATGGAGAATAAAATAGAAAAAATTGAACGACAAAATTCAGAATCAAGTAGATGATCAATCTCGTGGAAGTTTAGATTTTTTTATAGATTCTTCATTTCTGTTAAAAATCAGAACTTTTAAACATATACGCAATTCATAGATTAGCGTTTTTTATTAAGCGGATTGAATTTAAAGAAATAAAGAAAAAATGACTAAATTCTGAGACGCTAATGTTATCAATTTTTCAAGGTTTCTGACTTAAAAAAATTGAAAAATTCTATGTTCTTGAACACATTCCATGATTTTTAAGAACGGAATCATAATAAAAAGTACAAAAAAAGAATTTTTATTTTTCTACCAAACAATTTGCTCATAATTACAGTTTTTACAGACAACGAGTTCCTTCTTTTGAGGAAAATAAGGAAAAATGGCGCCACAGTTTATACATTCTAAATCATAAATATCGTCATAGGATTTTACGATTCCTTTTGACATCATCTCATCTTTAAAATCATTTGTAATCTGCGTTAAAAGTGAGATTAATAGATAGTGATTAAGAGAAGATGCAATAATTTCAATTTTATTTGATACAATCTGGCCTATTACTAATACATCTTCTTTAAGGAGGGATTCTGTTCCATAATACCATAAGATCTTTTTATTAAGATCTTTAGCTACTAATTGGAAATTTCTGCTGTAGAATATCTGTTCAAGAATGTCAAAAAATAACTCGGAATCTATCTTATATTCCGTTCCAATACCTAAACTTTTCATTGTTTTTTTAATGCCTGGTTGTTGGGCAAATGCCCTAATGTAACTTGAAGGTACTACTTTGGGTTCGATACTTATTCCATCGATAGTTATTTCTGTTGGTCTTGAATCTAATACTCTAATAGTATCTTTATTATTTACGTAAGTTACAATTGTCCTTATTTCGCCTGTATGTTCTAGAGAATTTGGAGCAAAATGAAGATGAATTTGTTTATTAGTTTTCTCATTAAGTTCATCAAATTCGAGATTTATTTGCTTTACATTTTTCTCAGTTTTTATACTAGGAATATTTATTGTAGGAGGAAAACATCTTGAAAATATGAAAAATTCAGGGAATTTTATTTTAATTTTCATTTCTGTAATTGGTGCTGAACTTTGGTTATCGATGAAAATTGAGTATTGGAAATGACTACTGAAGGGTCTGTAATCAGTTGCTAATTTAATTTTATCTTCTTGATCAACTTTCTCAAACGAGTATGTATCGACTTTTTTAGTTTGAGGCTCTTCCTTACTTTTAAAGAAAACTAAATCATGTGCTTTAAGAGGGCTCTCGTCAATCTTTTTTTTCGCCATTTTATTTAACAAAAATATATTTTTATTGAAGTCAAATGAGAAATTTCGGAATCTTGATAATTAATTAAATTGTATTCTGATTTATATTTTTTTATAACTTATATTAATTAATTATACTTGAATGTAATATGTTTGATGAATTAGAC
>JBHLLI010000127.1:10074-11243 GCA_048885765.1 Candidatus Hermodarchaeota archaeon | reverse complement strand
GTAGGCTAAATGAGATAATGGATTCAATCATAAATAATCGCGTTAAAATATTATCGGCCTGTTTATTGAGCATCAGCTTAACAAAGTTTCAAAGATATAATCTCAATTTCATAGTGGTAAATACGCTCTATCACTTCCTAAAATACAAATAAATGATATTATGCAAAATCCTAATCTATAGTAAGTAGAAGGGGCAAACTCCTAATATTCTACTTTAGTCTGTTTTTAGCCCTATGACCACTCTACAGCATTTTAATTTTTTCTTAATTTTTCAACACTTCCAGTTCCCTAAATACCTTCTATAAAAACTGTAAAAAAACCGCTTCTATAGGGAGTAGGGGCGGTATTGATCTTTTCAATAAAAATTTTTATATTTATGTAGATTAAATAGATTTGTTTTATTTCAGTTTTTAAAAAAAATCGAATTCCAACTAAGTAACTGAAAAATACATTTAACGTCAATTTTCATGTCGGTAAATGAAATTTTAAGCAATAAATCTGGACAAGTTAATAAAATAACTAGTAAATATAGAAATAATTACGAAGCTAAAGACATTGAAACTTCAATAATAATAAGAACAAAGAATGAAGAAAGATACTTAGAACATGTTTTGTTAATGCTAAAAAAACAAACTTATAGAAATTTTGAGATTGTAATTGTTGATGATAATTCAACTGATAAAACAGTAGAAATCGCTAAAAAATATAATTGTAAAATTGTTAAGATACCAGAAGGAAAATTTAACTATCCATATGCTTGTAATTTTGGTATTAGAGAAAGTATCGGTGAATATATTGTGTTTTTAAGTGGACACTCTATCCCAATCAATACTGAATGGTTAGAAAAGGGTTTAAAAAATTTTAAGAGTGAAAAGGTTGCAGGAGTATATGCCTATCCACTTAGTCACTATGGAGTAACTCCGTTTCAAAGAATGTTGTATTTTTTTAGCCTAGGCTTCGGAAAAAAAAGATTCATAATAGGTAATGTTAAAAATATGAAAATAGGAAGATTTGATCCTTATTTTCATATGATCCTATTTCAATGGTTTCCTATTTTCGTCGCTAAAAAAATGAAAATAGGAGCACTTGGCTTCACAAATGCAATTATTCGCAGAGATTTATGGGAGAAATATAATTTAAATGAAAAATTTGCTGGTGGAGGAGAAGAT
>JBHLLI010000127.1:0-9974 GCA_048885765.1 Candidatus Hermodarchaeota archaeon | reverse complement strand
TCAGCTGGTAGTTTTACAGATAGTATAAAAATGAAAGTAATCGATTTTTTTAAATTAGAAGAAGCTATTCTTGGTGAATTTTAAGTCGCATTGACTATGAATATTTTTAAATACAAATCTATAATTAATAGAAGTTGAGGAAATGAATATAAAGAAAATGAAACCCATAAAAAAGACTATTACAAAAATAGGCTTATTGACGGTACAGTTATTTGGTTTGATGGAAATCTTTATTCTTTTTGGAATTCAATTTTTCTGGATTATATATAGAGGAGATTTGCTCCCCACAGAGAACATTTGGGATCTATTAGCAATCATAGCTCCTTTTATGATGTCTTTTATAGTCGGAATTTCATGCCGAATTGAAAAATATCGCATGATTTTTCGGCAAATTGAATGGATATTTCATTTATTGATTTGCATTTGCTATTTAGCATTATTTATACTCTTACAAACAAAAGATGAGTTTAATTCTTATATTCCATTTACATGGCTGTATTATTTTTGGATTATTATAATTGGTTTAATGCTTATCTCTGCTATCATAATGAACTTAGACAAACCTCCACTCATTACATATCTTAAAGATAAAAGGAAATTCAGCATGTTTATAGGAATTTTTGCCGTGTTATGGTTACCAACTCTCGGAATGATTGTACTTTCACGATATCCGGTATATTTTTGGATAATTTCTTCAATTTTTCACTCAATAATGATTGCTATATCTATCAACAATCATAAAAAACATCCGGAAATACAAGATTCCTATGTTGTTTACCAGAATTTTAAACAAATGATATTGAGAAAAACAGATGAGACTCAAATAGAAAAGAGGGAATCAGTTCCAAAATTACGTTTACGTCATTTAAACTTGGCTTTCTTGAATATTTTAATCGTTTTTTCAATAATAATGCAATGGAACCCTAATTTTATAAACACCGGCGCCATACAAGATAATTATTACTTAATAATTGAACTATTTTATTCTCCTTTATTTTATTTAGGATTCGGAATTGCATTATTAAATTCTAAGTTTAAATTTCCAATTATAGGAGATGGTATAGTATTGCCCTTTATAGCGCTGTCAATTATGGAGATTTATTCATTCGCCCCATTTACCATCGGCTATGCTATAATGAGGCTTTTCTTACATGGGAGCAATCAAACATCCGGTAGTTATGCTTCGACAATTGGTAGTGTTACCCTTGCTTGGACTCTCGGATTGTATCTATTCGCTTATTATGGATTTTTAAGGTATCTCACCTTTTTGGTTCTTGGAACCCTTTGGTTGGGAGATTATTCAATTAAATTATTTTTAGTTTTGATTCTTACTTTCATTTTTTGTATTAATCTGGGATTTTTTTCTCTTAAAAAATATTTATTAAAAAGAAAAGAGGGAAGAAAGTCCATGAATAAAAAGAGTAGTAGTATAATGGTTGAAGGATTCAAGCAATTGATGAGTTTTTTTGACCTCCTGAATGATCACATCGAGGTCTTAGATAAAGAGGATAGACAGTTAATGGAACTCGAAGTTTTTTTTAAATTATTAGACAAATCTAGGTTGGATGTTAAAAAAATTAAGATGATCGAGGAAGAGTTAGATGAGTAGTTTTGAAGAATTAAAAAAAATCAAATATCTTATATTGGTATTAGGACTACTAATCGCTGTGTCATCCATTAGTATGTATTACTTCGGTCATATTCAATCGGGTAATAGCAGCAACATTGAAATTCTGGACGGGACACGTTCAGGTCCTCCTAAGGCTTCCGGATCGTGGGTCTTGGATAACATTACCATTGATCCTACTGGGGCAACACCTGGATCCCTAGCTTGGACGGAAGCAGTGGGCTTACCTGCCGGATGGTGTTCCGGGGCGGGAACCTGGGACGATCCCTACATTATTGAAAACGTGACGATTGATGCAAGCACGTCACCTACGGAATGCGGCATTTACATAAATAATTCCAAGAATGATTATTTTGTAATCAATAATGTCACGGTTTACAACGCAGTTTCGGGCGGAATCACTTTGGAAAATACCAATAATGGTACTTTGGTAGGTAATATTTGTTCAAGTAACTATGAGGGCATTTTATTCTATAATTGTGTTAATAACACAATTTCGGGAAACGACGTATTAGAAAACACGGATTGCGGAATATATTTAGAGAATTGCTATAACAATACATTATTAGGAAATTTTGCAAGAAATAATCATAAGGATGGAATTGGGTTAGCTTATAGTAATAATAATACATTACTTGGAAATACTGCAAGTGATAATCCGGATCTCGGAATATATTTATGGTATTGCAATAACATTAATTTATCAGGAAATTTAGTAAGCAATAATCTATATTGCGGTTTTTGGATTTATTATTCCGCTCGAAATACTTTTTTTAATAATACGGCAAGTTATAATTGGCATAACGGAATGGAGTTCATAGGATCAGAGAATAACAGCATTATCAAGAATACAATTCAAAACAACAAGTACTTTGGAATTGAATTATTTGCTGAATCAAACTTTAATCGAATTTTTAACAATATTCTCATACATAATTTTGAAGGATGCATTAAGGATTACTGCACGGGAAACATACATGAAAATAATATATGTATTGGTTCTTCTAGTCTTGATTTAGGAAGAATCCTGCTTTTATTAATTAGTATATTTTTGATTCTTATTTTCATTTTTTATATTTTTTTGGGATTTTTTTCTCTTGAAAAATATTTATCAAGACGAAAGAAGGAAAAAAAGTCCATGAATAATAAGGATAATGGAAAAGCGGTTAAAGGATTCAAGCAATTGATGGGATTTTTTGACCTTCTGAATGATCACGTCATGGATTTATATAAAGCGCAAAAAAAGTTAATGAAACTCGAAGATTTTTTTGAATTATTAGACAAGTCCGGGTTGGACGCGAAAAAAATTAAAATGATAGAGGAAGATTTAAATGACTAGTTTTGAAGAATTAAGAAAGTTGAGGGAAGCAACTAAGAAATCCATGGCTACAGAAAGTCTACCAAGGAAAGAATTGCAAATAAAAAAAAGCGGGGTTGTAATCCTTGCAATTATTCTTGGAGGATTAATTTCACCCTTTATCATCTTGAACCTTACAGTAAAAGGACCGCCATTAGCTTTTCCTAAAAAAGAAAGACATGAGCTTGAAGATTTCTGCGGAGTAGGGTGCGTAAATATTGTTGAAGATAAACGGGAATACAATAATTTGACGAAGCTCGGAGTACATTGGGTACGAACTGGTCTTCCTTGGATAAGTATTGAATGGAGAAATGATCAATATGATTATTCTGTTTGGGACGATTATGTGGCAAATTGTACTAAATACAACATGAAAATAATCGCTTTATTGCTTAGTCCCCCATTATGGTTAAATTTAAGCACAATAAATTACGTTCCGCCGAAATATATCGATCATTGGCTAGAGTTTGTAAATAAAACCGTTAGAAGATATAAAGATACGGTCGCAGCTTGGGAATTTTTTAATGAACCCGAAACCAAACGATTCTGGGATGGACCAATTGAAGATTACTACTATCTTTTCGAACGATCTATCAATTTAATTAATGATATTGACCCCGACCTTTATGTTTTAGGACCCTCACTAGCAAGTGCTGGCTCTGGGTGGTTTCCCCCTAATTTAGAAGATATGTTTAAGCTAGGAATCATGAAACACGTAGATGCAATTACTATCCATTTTTATAACTTCGATCCTGACACAACTTATCAAGCAATTAAGCAGTATGTTACTTTAGGGAATAAATATGGATTCAATGGAGATTATGTAATTAGTGAAATAGGAAATCCTACTGAAGGAGCATATCCTTTCGTAGTATCTATGGAAAAATTAGCCGAGAACGTGATAAAAAACATGGTTATTGCTTCAGCACTTCAAATTAAAACCTGTGTTTGGTTCTGTTCAAGAGATTTGAAAGCGCGTGAAACCGAGCACTATCTGCCTGACTCCGAATTGTGGTTTGGTTTATGTTATAATAATCTTACCTGGAAAAAAGCGGCTTATGCTTTTAGTATATTCAGTAAGCATTGTTCCAACAGTGAATACCGTCCGGACCTTATCAAGAAAATTGGAGGCATTTCAGCAACTGATCTCATGGCATCCTTATATCGACAAGAAGATGGAAACTCCACCCTCGTGATGTGGTACGCTCCAACACTTTATGAAAGTGGAACAGTAAGGGTTAATCTTGACCTTTCCGCTATAGAGGGAAGCATTTTAATACATGATATCTACACGGGCACTAATAGGACTTTAGACGAAAATTTCGTGGTAGTTGGTGATGCACCAATATTTTTAACCTTTCAACCAAAAGAAATTAATGACTCTATCACGTTACAAGTTCAAGAATCGATATTAGCAGTTGTACTATATATAAGCATGATCGGAATGATCATAGCCTCAATTAGTCTCGCAGTGGTAATCCGTAACCGAGATATAAACTATAAAATGAATAATTAATTTTTAAACAATATACTTTGACAACCTTTTTACGTTGACAACGTTATTAGTATTATATCCATAGTAAGTAGGCTAAATGAGATAATGGTCTTAATAATAACTAATCCCATTAAAAGATTATAGCGCTGTCTATTGAGCATCAGTCTACTAAACTTAACAAAGCTTCAAATATATAATCTCAATTTCCTTGTAGTTTAAGAAGATAATTACGAGTAAATTAGTTTCTCTTAAATATTTTGATATATAATTTTTTAGTGCTATCTGGTAGATACTTATTTAAAAAATTCTTCATTTTTTCATAAATTATACTTATACCACTTTGAATCCATTCTGCATCATTAGGATCCACTTCACTAATCGCTTTTCTAAATAGAGGAATATCATACATATTCACAGGGCAATTGCAAAACTTAAACGGACACCTTATTAATTTATCATTAAATTTAATTCCTTCATAGATGTTTCCTAGAGATTTACTAATTTGATAACAAAGATGGATATCTCCATTTGGATAAATTGCACCAACATTATACCCTGCATTACATAATTTTCCATATTGGTGAAATATGTTAATATCCTTTTCTGTTAGACCAAAAATCTTAAGTTCTTTTTCACTATAGGAATCAGGGTAAGATTTTCCTTTGTACTTTCCCATATAAGGGCAAAATGTTAAATCAATTCCCTTTTCTAAAAAAAATTTTTTATACTTGTCGACCTCTTTCAAAAGTGGGGGATATCCAACCTCAACAGCAAACATAGGAAACCCTCTGTTTTTTAATAAAAAAAAATTATCTATGTATCTAGTTAATAAATTCCTTCTTTCAAATTCTTTAATGTGACATGAAGCTATAATAAATAAAACCCTTTCAGGATCAATTTTTTCAGCAAATTCTTCCACTTTTTTAGGTATCAAGTTAGAATTAAAAGCAATGAAGTGTTTTTTTGTTAATTCAATACAAAGTTCAACTATATTTGGAGTTAAAAAAGGTTCTCCACCTGTAAAATTTATTCTATAAATCTTATTTGAATCGTTAAGAGTCTTATTTAAAGCAGAAATATTAATGGGATCAATTTTTGTATTTAATTCTGATGGCTTATCACAAATCACCAATTTGCGCGCAAATCCCGCAATACAATAATCACACTCTAAATTACAATGATATGAAGTAACCAATTGCAAACAAGCGTCATATTGAGGATTTCGTAAATTAGACATTATAAAAAATACCAAATTACGTACGGTAATAAATTATTTTAAATCCATTCATAATACTATTAAATCCAACTTTTTAAAAGATATTTACTGATAAAATTATTTCTCATGATTTTTTCGATGATTAATTTTCTTGTGTTATCTATTAGATAGTTTTGCTTCTCTTCAACAATGAAATTTTCCAAAAATTGTCTAATTCTATATTTAGATGGTTGAATCCATTCTGCATCATAAGAGCCAACTTCACTCATTGCTTTTCTAAATAGGTAAGGATCATATATATTCATAGGGCAATTGCATAACTTAACTGGACACCTTATTAATTTATCCTTAAATTTAATTCCTTTATAGACGTTTCCAAAAGATTTATTAATTGCAATACAATAACGCATATCTCCACTTGGTAAAATTATAACAACATTATACCCTGCATTACATAATTTTCCATATTGGTGAAACCAGTCATTAATATGCTTTTTTTTTAGGCCCAAAATCTTAAGTTCTTTTTCATTATAGGAATCGGGGTAAGATTTTCCTTTGTAGCTTCCAAAATAAGGGCTATATGTTAAATCAATTCCCTGTTCTAAAAAAAATTTTATATATCTATCACTCTCTTTCAAAAGTGGAGGATATCCAACTTCAATAGCCCTAATATTAAATCCTCTGTTTTTACATAATAAAAAATTATCAATGTACCTACTTAATAAATTCGTTCTTTCTAATTCTTTAGTGTGACATGCAGCATCAATAGATAAAACCCTTTCAGGATCAATTTTTTCAGCAAATTCTTTCACACTTTTGGGTGTCAAGTTAGTATTAAAACTAATGAAGTGTTTTTTTGTTAATTCAATACAAGCTTCAACTATATTTGGAGCTAAAAAAGGTTCTCCCCCCGTAAGATTAATCTTGTAAATCTTATTTGAATTGTTAAGAATATTTTTTAAAGCAAAAAGATTAAGATAAGTTTTTGTCAATATTTTTGGTAGGTATCTTAATCCAGCAATACAGTAATTGCACTCTAAATTACAATTATATGAAGTAGCCAAGTGCAACCAAGCATCATATTGTGGATTTCGCAAATTAGACATTATAAAAAATACCAAATTATATCAAGTAGGAAGTCGCTATAAAGAAATTTAAGAATTAAATATAATTAAATCTTTGGCTTAATATAGTGTTAAGTTTTATGAGTATATGTTATTTTTTAAAGAAAAGAGATTAACAATAAATTATTTTAAAATCATCCTTAATACAATTAGATCCAATTTTTAAGAAGATATTTACGAAAAAATTTATTTCTCATAAATATTTCGATGATTAATTTTCTAGTGTTATCTTTTAGATAGTTATATATTAAATTTTTCGTAAAATCTTTGATTCTATTTTTAAAAGGTTGAATCCATTCTGCAGCATAGGAGCCAACTTCACTTATTGCTTTTCTAAACAGGTAAGGATCATAAATATTCACAGGGCAATTACAAAACTTAGATGGACACCTTACTAATTTATTCTTAAATTTAATTCCTTCGTAGATGTTTCCAAGAGATTTATTAATTGCAATACAATAACTGATATCTCCATTTGGTTTAACTAAACCAACATTATACCCTACGTTACAAAATTGTCCATGTTGGTAGTATTGCTTAATATTGAATTCTTCTAGGCCAAAAATCTTAAGTTCTTTTTCACTATAGGAATCAGGGTAAGATTTTCCTTTGTACCTTCCCATATAAGGGCTAAATGTTAAATCAATTCCCTTTTCTAAAAAAAATTTTTTATATTTCTCAACCTCTTTCAAAAGTGGGGGATATCCAACCTCCATAGCAAAAATAGGAAATCCTCTGTTCTTACATAATAAAAAATTATCAATGTATCTACTTAATAAATTCCTTCTTTCTAATGTTTTAATGTGACATGAAGCTAAAATAAATAAGACCCTGCTAGGATTAATTTTTTCAGCAAATTCTTTTACTTTTTTAGATGTCAAGTTAGAATTAAAAGCAATGAAGTGTTTTCTTGTTAATTCAATACAAGCTTCAACTATATTTGAAGCTAAAAAAGGTTCTCCACCTGAAAAAGTAATTCTATAAATCTTATTTGAACAGTTAAGAGTTTTTTTTAAAGCAGAAATATTAATGTTATAATGATTTGATATATGTCTGGTTGCAGGTTCTAGAAAACAATAATCACAATCTAAATTACATTGATATGTAGGAGCCCAGAACAACCAAGCATCATATTGTGGATTTCGTAGATTAGACATTTTAAATCCTTCCTTAATAATATTAAATCCAATATTTAAGAAGAAATTTACGAGAAAATTTATTTTGCATAACTTTTTCAATGATCAATCTTCTGGTGTTGTTTGTTCGATAGTATTGTTTCCCTTCAAAAAGAAAACTTTTCACATATTCTCTAATTCTATTTTTAATAGGTTGAATCCATTCTGCATCATAGGAGCCAACTTCATTTATTGCTTTTCTGAAAAGGTAAGGATCATACATATTCATAGGGCAAGTGCATAACTTAGCTGGACACCTTATTAATTTATCATTAAATTTGATTCGTTCATAAATGTTTCCAAGAGATTTATTAATTGCAAAACAATAACTGGTATCTCCATTTGGATGAATTATACCAACATTATATCCTACATTACATAATTTTCCATATTGGTGAAACCAGCCAATATACTTTTCTGTTAGGCCCAAAGTCTTACGTTCTTTTTCACTATAGGAATCAGGGTAAAATTTTCCTTTATATCTTCCAACATAAACCCAATATGCTAATTCAATTCCCTTTTCTAAAAAAAATTTTATATATTTATCAACCTCTTTCAAAAGTTGGGGATATCCAACTTCAATAGCCCCAATATTAAATCCTCTGTTTTTACATAATAAAAAATTATCAATGTATCTACTTAATAAATTCCTTCTTTCTAATTCTTTGATGTGACATGAAGCGTTAATAAATAAGACCCTTTCAGGAGTAATTTTTTCAGCAAATTCTTTTACTTTTTTAGATGTCAAATTAGTATTAATACTAATGAAGTGTTTTTTTGTTAATTCAATACAAGCTTCAACTACATTTGGAACTAAAAAAGGTTCTCCACCTGTAAAATTAATTCTGTAAATCTTATTTGAATTGTCAAGAGTATTTTTTAAAGCAGAAATATTAATGGGATAAGTTTTTGTAGATAATACTGATGGGTTTGCTCCATATTGTGTTGCTTCACAATAATTACACTCTAAATTACATTGATATGTAGTAATCAAGTGCAAGTAAGCATCATAATGTGGATTTTGTAGATTAGACATTAAAAAAAATACCAAATTATATCGAGTAGGAAATCACTATAAATAAACTTAAGAATGAAACACAATTAAAATTTTGTCTTAAAATAAGATTAAGTTTTATGAGCACATAGCACATATATTATTTTGAAATTTTCATATAAATTTTATTGATTCTAAAGAAAAAAGTTAGAAACTGACAGAATAAGAAAGACTTGAAGCTTTTGAAGCTTTTAAGAATCAATTTGCTAAATCAAAAACGACATTGGAAATATTGGATACTATCAAGAAGTATCCTGGAATTAGTTCTGCCGAAATTTCCCGGATTCTTTCTCTCTCTCGTAATTCTGTCAAATATCTTATTGATAAATTACTAGTATTACGCTATATACGGTTAGAGAAGAAAGGGCGCGTTAAAGAGTTATTTTTAACTTATCCCTAAAATAGGTTCTATCTATATCTCGGGATTTTATTGATCCTAAATTTCGTTAGTATTAGCTATATATTGCGATATATGTTTTTTCAATTCTAAAATTAATCCAATATATTTTTATACAGTAATGTCTTTCATTATTTATTAAAAACGCTGTTTAGAACAAGATTCAAATCCAAATCAAGAAATCTAATGGTACAACCAAATGATAGGTAAAAAAGTAGTAATTATTCCAGATGAATCAACAGTGTTTATTTAATGAAAGAAATGCTACCAGCCTATAAATTGATTAAAACATGTCTGAAGAAAAAGTGTTACTCATTTATCCTCCAAGTTTTTGGGGTTATAAAGTTCGTTTCGCCCAACCTTTAGGCATTTTAATGCTAGCAACTATACTCAAACAAGAAGGAATTGATGTTATTGCTCTTGATCTATCCGCTGAGGGTTGGTATCCTAACAAATTGGCAAGTTTTATCACTGATGGTTCTTTTACTCATGTAGGTGTAACAATCCTATCAGAAATTCGTAAGATTTC
>JBHLLI010000126.1:0-11354 GCA_048885765.1 Candidatus Hermodarchaeota archaeon | reverse complement strand
GGAATGAATGATGAAAAACTTAGTGATATCATACTAAATAAAGCAAAAGTAGCTCTTGATGATGGAAAAATTTTTGGTCCTGGAGGAGAAGGATTTGAAAGAATAAATGTAGGATGTCCAAGATCAATATTGGAAGAATGTATGAATAGATTAAAAGATGTGTTAAAAAAATAATCCAATTGAATTTTTATATATAAATTCAAATTAGGGCTAATAAATTACCGGTGTAGGGGTTCTTCTTGAATCATTACTAATTAATTCTCTAAAAGTTTCATTATTTTCATCAATAAATTCCCAAAATTCATTATAAATTTCTTTAATTGACATTTTTCTCTTCTTGGCTTTATTTTGATGATTCTTTTGGCTTCTTTTTTCAGTTTTTTTAGTAATTTTAGGTTTATACTCAAGGTAATTTCCCTCAATAATTAAATTTTCAAAAAATTCATCATTATTTATTTTAGCTTTAAAAGATTTGGAATTTGTTTCCTGAGCTGGCTTACTTTCAAATTCAAAATCGACTCTTTGATATCCACGCACTTGGAATTGTTTATCCACAAAAGCCTGGAACTGGTGATCACATACTAATCCTCTAGCAATCGACATTGTAGTTAGTTGTTTTGCTTCAGCAATAACAGATTTAGGAACATCCAAAAATTTCTTTGATTTACAAACTGGGCAAATAAATTCAACCTTTGAGGTATCAAATGAAATATTGTTCTTAATTTCTGTAACTGCCATTATAACACCTTCTTGAGATATTCTAAAATTAGAAATAAAAACCCCAATTATTTATGATTGTGAGATGAGATTAAGATTTAAAACTAAAGAGGTAAGGAACTAAGTAATTTATAAAGAGTTCAGTTTATGCTTTATTTGGATCAAATTTAATATTCATATTAGTCTCATCTAACTCAAAAGTAATCTCTAAATTTGTTATGAAATCATTTTCTATTCTGAAAATATGTTTGCCTTCAGAGAATTTTTTTACTGTATAATCATCTATTTTTATTAAAAGACTAATACTATCACCCACGTTAATCAATCTCCCACTAAGTTTACCTTCTATGATGTCATTTATCTTAAATGACTCACCTTTATGGTAAATTAGTAATTGATTCTCAATATTATCAATATTAAAGCTTTCCTTAGTAAAATCTAATAGTAAATCATCTAATAGAAACTTTCCATACTGCGAAATATCAAAATTATTTGAACCAAAATCTGTAAGGCTAAAATCTCCTATCTCAATTTCTTCTGGAATTACGAAGGGTATAATTAAATTTACGACTTTTATTTGGAGAGAATCAACTTTCCCATCACCAGTACTGTCTACAGTATAAACACTTTCTTTTGGGGGAAATAGTTTCCTTATGAGTAATTTAAAGGCAGAGAGATCATATGGTATGAGTTGTCAACCTATTAATTTATGAAAAATTATTGAGTAATTAAACTATTTAAAATATTAATATTTTTCTACTTCAGAAATCCTTACAGGACGATTTTCTTCATATGACTTCTGAGCAGCTAATGCTACTAGGACATTTTGTAATCCATCTTCCCCGTTTGGCTTTGGCTCAATATTTTTACGCAAGCATTGGAAAAAATATTTCAATTCTGTTAAATAAGATTCCATATATCGCTCCATGAAAAAATAAGGAATCTTATCAATACTAGTACATTCAGCAGTATAAACACGAACTGTATTCGTTGCCTCATTATCTGCTACAACACATCCTTTTGAACCAAATACCTCTACGCGTTGATCATACCCATAAACAGCTTGACGAGTATTATCAATTATTCCAATAGTTCCATTTTCGAATTTTAAAACTGCTACAGCAGTATCTATATCTCCCACTTCCCCAATTTCCTTATCAATAAGAACTGCTCCTGTAGCATATACTTCCTCTACTTCCTTCCCAACTTGAAACCTTGCCATATCCCAATCATGAATTGTCATATCAAGAAATATTCCTCCTGATACTTTTATATAAGCTATAGGAGGGGGAGCAGGATCTCGAGAAGTAATTTTAATAATTTGAGGTTCTCCGATCTGACCAGAAGAAACTGATTCATAACATCGCATGAAATTACGGTCAAAACGTCTATTAAATCCGATCATTAGCTTAATGCCCATTTCTTTTACAATAGAAAGAGTTTCTTTAATTCTTTTTATGTCTGTATCTATAGGTTTCTCACAAAAAATGTTTTTATTTTGCTTAGCAGCGTCTTGAATAAATTTCGCGTGAGTGTCAGTTGGTGAGCAAATTACAACAACTTCAACTTCAGGATCATTAATTATTTTAAAAGCATCTGTTATGGGATTAGGAGCCCCCATTTCTACTGTCCATTTCTTTAGTTCCTCATTGATATTAATATCAGCTACAGCCTTTAAATTAACTTCAGGGATTTTTTTTATTAGATTTTCGACATGTAATTTGCCAATTCTACCTGCCCCAATTACTCCAACAGTAAATTTTTTACCCAAATTATATCACTTATAAAAATTTTGGTTCTAATTTACGGAATTTTATAAATCATAATCTTATATTAAAAATTCCGTTAAAGAATTATAGATTTATATATATTTAAGTCTAAATTGATTTAATTAATTAAAATTTTCTTATCAAAAAAATAAAAGTGTTTACTTAATGTCAGAAACAAATATTCAAGTTTACAGCTCTCGATGGAAAACTCTTTTACTGTTTATGTTTGTAAATATTACGTTGCAGATTTTATGGATAAGTTTTGCTCCAATAACAATTGAAGCAGCAGCTTTTTATAGTGTAGCAGAATTAGAAATTTTATTCCTATCTTTAGTGTTTATGATTATGTATATTCCAATTACATTCTTAGCTTCATGGATAATTGATAAATATGATTTTAGAATCGGTGCAGGAATTGGTGCCATCTTAGCAGGAATCTTTGGATTATTGCGATTTTTTGCTGGTAATGATTATATTTTGTTAGTAGTTTTTCAGATAGGAATTGCAATTGGCCAGCCCTTTGTTTTAAACAGTATTACTCGGCTTTCAGCAAATTGGTTCCCAGAATCAGAAAGAACTTCGGCAACGGGATTATCCATGATTTCCCAATTTATTGGAATTATGCTTGGTGTATTAATAACACCATTTATCGTTGGAGCAACAAATATTCTGGCAATGATATTGATATATGGAATATTGGCTTTAATTTCTGGAGCTCTTTTTGTTATCTTTGTGAAAAATAAACCTCCAACTCCCCCTTCAATTGAAACATCTCGTGAAAAAGTATTAATGGGCGAAGGATTAAGGAAATTATTCATGAATAAGTATTTTTGGATATTATTTATAACTTTCTTCTTTGGCTTAGGGATTTTTAACTTTATCACATCTTACATTGAATTGATTGTATTTCCGAGAGGATTCGATGCTACCGATGCTGGGCT
Organism: Candidatus Hermodarchaeota archaeon; assembly: GCA_048885765.1. Classification (GTDB taxonomy): domain Archaea; phylum Asgardarchaeota; class Lokiarchaeia; order Sigyniarchaeales; family SOKP01; genus Loki-b32. The sequence goes on along the minus strand of JBHLLI010000126.1, from coordinate 7,927 downwards.
TCTAGGGGGATTAATGTTAATAGGTGGAATTGTTGGTTGTGTTATAATGTCAACTCTATCTGATAAGTTTAAGAAATTTAAAATGTTGCTTATCATTTCAATTGTAATGGCAACCGTATCATTGCTTATTATCACCTTTACGTCCGATCCAATACTCTTGTATTTATTTAGCTTCTTTCTAGGTTATGGAATCTTGTCTGCAGGGCCAGTAGCTTTAGAATATGCTGTTGATCTAACTAAACCCGTTCCAGAAGCAAGTTCGAATGGTATGCTTATGATGATTGGACAGGTGGGTGGAATAATTTTTATAATCTTTTTTGAAGGATTTACTACACCACTAGGAGATTATTTTCCAACATTATTACTAGAGTCGATATTTCTCATTGCTGTGTTAGTACTAGTTTTCTTCTTAAAAGAAAACTCAAACTAATTCTAAACCTTTTTTTTATTATAGAATATATTCAAAGGATTTTTATCTGAATTTAATGTAAATCAATTTTTTATTAAGATCAAAAACAATCATAACTTTTTTATATCATTTTTATCTATTTTTGTTATTAAAAAATAATAAAATGGGAAGAGATCAGTTATTATGAATGATAATCAAGATAATGAAGAAGATATTGAATTAGAGGAAGAAGTCCTAAGCGATAAACATGATATACTAAATAAAAAAAAGCAAGAAGAAATCATTAATGAAAGGAGTAAGAGGTGTGATTTTAATAGTGAAGATCCACAATCATTGGAAATTAAGGAAAATGAACCATTTTTTAGAACACCTTTAGCGGATATTATAGAAAGTGAGGATGTATACTATGTACTTGTGGAATTACCCGGATTAGATAAAAAACACGTTGAAATTTCTTTACAAGAAGGTGTACTAGAAATCCTTGGAGAAAAAGCAATAAGGGATAAAGAAAAAAAAGAAGAGAAAAAAGATAAAGATAAAAAAGAAAAAAAAGATGAAAAGAAAGATAAAGACAAGAAAAAAGAGAAATATAAGGAAATCAAGGGTAGTTATTTGAGAAGAGAAATTCGGTCAACTAATTTCTTTCGATGTTTTCAATTACCTGAAGATATATTTCCCGAAGAAATTGATGCGAGTTTTAAAAATGGTATTCTTCGATTAAAAATCCCTAAAAGAACAGCACATTTAGGCGATAAGAAAGTAATCGAAATTAAATAATTTAATAACTTTAATTTTCATCTATATTTTTTTTTTCCTATTTATATAAAATATAAGTGGAAAACAATCCAATGCATAAATTTAAACCATATCTTAATGTTAATTTGCCAATTGAAGTGCGTGTTGAAGATCTAATTTCAAGGTTAACACTCAATGAAAAGATTGCTCAACTCCTTAATAAATCTCCACAAATCGAGAGATTAAATATTCCTGAGTATGATTGGCGCAATGAATGTTTACAAGGCGTTGCATTTAAAGGTATAGCTACAATATTTCCCCAAGCAATTGCTATGGCAGCAACATGGAATCCAAAATTAACATTTCAAGTAGCATCAGCGATTTCTGATGAAGCGAGAGCGAAGCATCATAAATTTGCGAGTATTGGCCAAAGAGGGCGTTGGCAAGGATTAACGTTTTCATGTCCAAATATTAATATCTTCAGAGATCCTCGCTGGGGTAGAGGCCAAGAAACATTTGGAGAGGATCCCTATCTAACCTCAAAAATTTCAGTTGCATTTGCTAAAGGATTACAGGGAGAACATCCTCAGTATCTCAAGGTAATATCAGAGCCAAAACATTTTGCTGTACACAGTGGACCTGAAAAATTTCGGCATGAAATCGATATTGAAGTTAATAAAAAAGATCTATATGAGACCTATTTACCTGCTTTTAGGGATTGTATTCAGCAAGCTAAAGTAGAAGGAATAATGAGTGCATATAATCGATTAAATGGAGAGTCTTGTAGTGCTAGTAAAACATTATTGGATAAAATTTTAAGAAAAGAGTTTGGATTTGAGGGTTATGTTATTGGAGATGGAGGTGCGATAACTGATATTTATAAGAATCATAAAATTGTTGATTCTTTAGAACAAGCTGTTGCTATTGCGATTAATGCGGGGTGTGATATCATAAATCCCATGAACCTAACGACATTAGCTAAAACAAAGAAATATCGAAAAGCTATTTTAAATGCTATAGATCAAGAATTCATCTCTTTAGAAACTATTGATAAAAGTCTAGCAAGGACTTTTAGAGCCAGATTTAAATTAGGTATGTTTGATCCTCCTGATAAAGTTCCTTATACAAAAATTCCTTACAATGTAGTAAACTGTGAGAAACATCAACATCTTGCATTAACAACGGCTCAAGAAGCAATAGTATTATTAAAAAATGAAGATAAAATTTTACCTCTTGATAAAAACCTTAAATCTATTGCCGTAATTGGACCAAATGCTGATAATCCTAAAGCTTTATATTATTTTCATTATTATCCTGGTGAATATCAAATAATTACTCCCCTAGAGGGAATTAAACAGAAAGTATCATCAAACTCTAAGGTCTATTATAGCAAAGGATGTGATTTATTCGATCCCTCTGAAGGCAATTTTCAAGAAGCTATTGATATTGCTAATAAATCAGAGGTGATTATAATGGTTTTGGGAATTACAAGTGATATGGAAGGCGAAGAAGGATATGTTCTTAATTCTGAAAGAGGGGATCGTACAAACTTAAGATTACCTATGATTCAACAAAATTTATTGAAAACAATTATGGACATAAATAAAAATATCGTTCTCGTCCTTACGAGCGGCAGTTGTCTATCAATAAATTATGCTAATGAAAATATACCCGCGATTTTAGAAACATGGTATTCAGGAGAAAAAGGTGGTTTAGCAATTGCAAATGTAATTTTTGGAGATAATAATCCCGCTGGAAGATTACCAATAACGTTTTATAAATCTATACATCAATTACCTGATTTTAAAAATTACAGTATGCAAAATAGAACATATAGATATTTGAAAGAAGATCCGTTATATTCATTTGGGTATGGATTAAGTTATTCCGAATTTGAATATAGAAATCTAAATATAACGCCTAAAAAAATTAACCCAAATGATAAAATTAAACTAAACTTTGAAGTAAAAAACATTGGAAATTTTGCTGGAGATGAAGTCGTACAACTTTATATTAAGCATTTATCATCAGATCATCGAGTTCCTTTGATAGAATTGAAAAGATTTAAGAGAATCCACTTAAAAGCTGAGGAAATAAAAACTATGTCCTTTACTTTAACTAAGAAGGATCTATCTATTGTTGATGAAAACGGAGATTACCTATTGAAATCTGGAGAAATAATGATTTTTGTTGGTGGATGTCAACCAGGGTATATCGATAAAAATAAGATTATTTCAAGTAAATTATTGATAAAATAATTATTAAAATAGTAAAACTAGGGAAAAAAGAAATTTAAGTTATACTTGGGCACCACAATATGCACAATATTGTGCTGTTTCTTTTGTTATTGGGGTTCCACAATTCGAGCAAAATTTTGGTCGCTCTTCTGTAACAGGTTCCTTTTCTGGAATTGAGAGATGTTTAATCTGCCCCGTAGTTGTATTGAATTTGCCTATTAATTGACCCGAAGCTTTTAGATCTAAAATAATAGCATTAATATCTTTCCTTGAAATGCCCGTGCTCCTACTTACGTCTTCTACAGATGCTTCTGGATTTTCTTTAAATTCTATTAGAACAACATTTCGTAATTTACTTCTATTAGTTAACGCATAAATTTGCCCCACTAGAATTGCTATTCCAATACCGATTAATATAAAACCTCCCCAAGACCAGACTTGCCATGGAAAAAATAAAGAAATCCCCCAATATAAGAATATACCTGCAAATATTAATGAACAAATAGAAAAACCTTCAGAGTATTGATTTCTTTCATATTTCATAGAACTTCACTTTTTTTTAAAATTTTCAATTAAATTTAATAAACTATTCAATATTAGCTTAGAAATTTTATAAATGTTTAGATATCAATTAACAGAAATTACCTGTAAATCCATATTAGTTTGTCTTAACACAATTATTTATAACGTCAAAAATCTGAGAAAAATCTAATTGATCATCCAATAAAGTTATAATAATTTTACCCATAAATTTGATTGAAAATATGTAATAGTTGCTTGCATGAATTAAATTAAAATCAGGGCTATGGACACCTATTTCTGAGGCTATTTCTTCAGCTAACTCATATAACTGAGACATATTCAGTCCTATTGATGTTTTATTAAACTCTTGGTTAATATACGATTTGATCACAGCCCCATTCTCAGAAGTGATTATAACAAAATATAATCCTGATTCTCCAAATTTTTTGATTAAAGAGTCAAGAACTAAATCGACTTCTAGAGTTGCACTCATTGTGATATAATTTAATGGTTTGCTTATTTATAATTTTAGGTATAATTTAATATTTCTATTTAAAATCTACACTTATTCTTAATTACTGAAAGTAATTATTTTGAATAACAAATTAAGATGAGAGTTATATCTCAAAATATTGGTCAATTACCCTTTCAAAGTCATGAAACGGGCTTAAATCACCCTTAAACCCTATTACATGAGAATCATAAAATGTATCTAAGAATTCTTCTACAACTAACTGCATATATCTTTTAATATTTTCAGATCTTTTATCTTCATCAATAATATATGCAAAAATAACATTTTTCTTGGTTTTTAAGAATAAGTGATAATCCCCCAGATTTACATCCTCAAGTTTTAAACCATATTCTTCACCAGCAATAAAATCTTGAGCATAAATTAATATTGCTGAAATAAAACCAGCAATTTGGAAATTGTTGTTAGCTATATTAGGTCTATCTTTATTCACTTTTGAAAAATACAAAAATCCTGCTTTATCTATAATAAATATCCCTATTAATCCCTGGGCCTTAGGAATAGTGATTTTACTATTGCAAATTTGTCTCAAATTTATTTCTAAAATGCCTGAGCATAAATTATGATATATACTTCTTGATAAATGGTATAAATTAGTATAGTTCATTAGATTTTCTGTTTTATCAATATACATAAAAATTAACCTACTCTTCTGTTTCTTTTCGAAGAAGTTGATATAAATGGTGAGGGTTCCAATATTATCTTTAATATATCCTTGTCTTTTTTCAAGAATTTCATTTTTATATAAATCAATTATTTTCATTGTAAGTGTAATTCCAATACCTTTTTGAAAGATGATGTCAAAATCACCCCCCAATTTTAACTCTGAGATAGTAAAACCTCTTAACTGAAAAATCTGGGAGGTTTCCTCTAAATTTTGGTAGTTATCATTTATAGTAATCATTTACTTACAAATAATTTTTGTGCTTTTTTCATACTTTTGTGTTAATAAAATAATTATGATTAATATATTTAAATCTTTTTGGAATAAAAAATATTATATAATATAGATTTTTGACAACAAAAAATGAAATATTTATTCCAATGCTTTAAATATAAAAAGAGATAAAAATTATTATAAGTTATAATTAATTCAAATGATTTTGCACGATATTAAAATCCGATAAATTAAAGGGTTTTAGGATTACACCTGTAGCACCTAGTTCTTTAATTTTTTGCTCAATTTCGATATTTGGAATTGCCGTCAAGATAAATACTGGAATCTCCTTCAATTTTCGATCTGCGTTGATTCTTTTCAAAATTTCATAACCATTAATATCTGGTAAAATTATATCTAGTAAGAGTACTTTTGGAGTATGCTTCTTTAATTCTTTCAAACCTTTAAAACCGCTTAATACGCCTTTACAAGAAATACTTAATGACTTAAAATAACTTGTTAAAAGGTTAACCGTTTCAACATCATCTTCTATTAATAAGATATCATACTTCACTTTCTCCTCAAGTTCTTCTTCTTTTTCTTTCTCAAATTGATCTAAATATTCAATTATTTTCGTTTCAAGAATTTGACATTGTCCTAGTACATTTTTTATTATTGATATTACCTTATCGTCTAAATTACTTCCATAGGCTTCAATAACTAACTGGAGATAACCTTTAATTGATGTTAAAGGCTCTTTTAAATCATGGGATAAACTAGAAAGAAGATCAATATCTACGTTTTTATTTTTTATTATAATTTTTGATCGATATTCAATAAAAAATTTAAGAGCCTCTCTAATTAACTTAGATAAGGTGGAATAATTGTTATTATCAGCAAAATTTAACCACTCTTCCTTTGCATCTTTAGAAACATATAATGATATTCTTTCTTTATCAGTAATAAAATCATCCTTACCATCTTGCCATTTTTTAAAACTTTCGGTAACAGTTCCCCGCCATATAGCTTTTTTACCTGTTTCTCTTTCAAAATCTTCCATTTCTTTAGTTTTTTTCTGGTTATCTGAGATTTTGCCCACCTATGAATAATAATTTTTTAGTATTTTGCATATCTATTAGTTTTTACATATTTAAATCTTTTTTTACACTAAGACTTAAATAATTAAAAAATATAGAAAAAGGGGCTTATCTGAAAATGATAAGCCCCTTAAAAATTAATAACGGAATAGTCTAGGATTTGCATTTATAAGCTTGATATATAATAAATGGGAAAATATAAAAAAAAAAAAGTAAAATATTAACATAGAATACCTTACTTATCTTCAATTGTTAATGAGTTTTTTAATTCTTCTGCTAACGTCCCTAATTTATGAGCTGTAGAGGTTACTTCTTCCATTGAAGCGGTTTGTTGTTCAGCCGAAGCACTAATTCCCTCCATAGCACTAAATGAATAATTGATTTTATCAATTACTTCTCTAATTTTATCGTTTGTTTCGCGTACAGCTCCTTTTGATTCCTCCGCTAATTTTCGAACCTCATCTGCAACCACAGCAAAACCTCTACCTTGTTCACCAGCTCTCCCGGCTTCTATACTCGCATTTAATGCTAATAGATTGGTTTGATCTGAGATGTTGGTAATGATACTCATTACAGAATTAATTTCGTTGGTAGATTTCATAACATCTTGTGTATTTGAGGTCATTTCCGTAGTTGATGAGGCTATTTCTTCTGAGGCCGCATTTACTTCACTTGCACTAGCAGCAAGTTCATTGGCTATATTCGCAACGTTTATACTAGCATTTGAAGCAGCATCAATTATTCCTTTCATATCAATTGCTGATTTTTCTAGTTTTTGTTCTAAGAAAGGTATGACTGCAAAAAATAAGGCTACAACTCCCATGAATAAAGCAAAGCTTTCACCAAACGAATCAGCATAATCTGGATCCCAAAGTTGCCATTTATCAAGAAGATTTCCCAAAGTATATAAAGCACCTCCAATTGTGGAAAATACATATATGGCATTTGTAGGAGTTCTTTTCTTGTAATAAATAAATACAGATACTATTACTGCTACAAAAAAGAAAATAGTCCCTACTAAATTAAGACCACCATCGAGTAAATCTGCTGGATTTATTTGTAATAGCATTTATTTTCTCACCGCTCCACTTTTTTAGTTGGTAATTTGATTTGCTTTCCTTTTAAAACCTTGCTATAGTACTCATAAACTGCTGCGAGACAGAATAAAATTCCTGCTAGCATCGCAAAAAAGTGCTCCATAAAATTAAATGCATCAGGTGCTATAAAAGCCTCTAAGTTCGTTGAAAGGAACGTTATAAAAATACAATAATAACCTGGAAACCATTTCATGATATCACGTCTCCTCTTTAAAAGAATAGGAGAAAATGCGACGGGAATGGCTAAGATTATTAAAACTGTTAATTCATTAATTTCTAAACTTGGCATTTATTACTCATTTATTGTTTTGTATGTAAAACAATTCTATAAAGTAAAATCCCTTCCAAAGAAATTACTTCAAGAAGTTTTTTTATAATTAATAAAATTTTTTGTATATAAATCTTATTTTTTTGATCCTTT
>JBHLLI010000125.1:0-11536 GCA_048885765.1 Candidatus Hermodarchaeota archaeon | reverse complement strand
AAGAAAAAAAAAATTTAGATACTGAAATTAGAGAATTTGAGCTGAGGTATTATTGTGTGCTACATTGGTCCCAAATAGAGATAACCTAAATTATCGTCCCACCAGCTAAATCCGCCTTCTTTTACTCCATCAGCCCAAATTTTTACCCAGACATTTACCATTACATAAGCACTACCAACTAATCTACTTTGTACTTTTCCTTCAACACTGTATTTCACAGCAAGTATCCACCTACTCCACCGAGTGTATTCTATTTGCTCTACCACATTTACAAATTTAAAGTATTTTTGATATATAAATGGCCAAAATATCCAATACCCATCAGTCCAAAATGAATAACTTTTAGTATAAGATGTAATTACGAGACCAATATCATCATAATCTGCAGTAACATCTAACTTTGCAGTTACCTGAAATCGTTTCACAAAAATCATCGGTTCTACCGGTGCCCAACCTTGTATATAATGTTCATGATGGTATTGTGCAGCTAACACGGTTGTTGATAAGAATCCGATAATACCTAACGATAGCAAACCTAAAATTATTTTTGATCTTTTTGATAACATTTCTTAATCCCTTCTTTGGATTTCTTAACGTTTAAAATTTTTAATTAAAGCTTTTGTCAAACCTTTATAATTACTTTCACATATAAATATGAGTAATACTCTTAAACTCAAGGCCTATGTTTCAATTATGGGTGTCTTTAGTATTAAAAATTTAAAAAATAATAAAAAGCAAAAAGTGATTTTTTGGATTTTAATTATTAGATTAAATTTTTGACAAAAATATCAATGTGAGTATAGAGAGACGAAATATAGTGCTCCATAAGGTAATAAATCCGTCCCTAAGTGTTCTATTGAGTTTTTGCACATAAAAAAGAGTATTCCGACACGTAACCTCAGAGGAGTATAAAGTTTATATAGCCAAAGACATATATTTTTTAAATATATATATAGCAAAAATATTCGAATTTAGTCCAAAATAATATAAACAACAAAAAAAATATGTGCTTATTTCGCCATTTAATCTTTATATACCTCGTTTTTTACCCACCGTAAGGCACATAGTATAATGAGCAGACTCGTGGAATATAACTCCGATAAAAAATAACCGCAAAGCAATAGGTCTTAACATCCCTGCTCTAAAACTTAATAAGAAATTTGTCATTATGAGTGAAATGACCCGGATTGCTGCAAATATAACAGGTTCCTGTAGCATATAAAGTGAGTATAACCAATGCATATAAAGAAAAAATAAAAAAAAAATTAAATTTAATTTAAGGAATAAAAGGAATTAATATCATGGATCTTTGATTAAAACTAAATTCTTCAGCACCCGAGGGAACATCATTTGGTTGCCAATAAAACTCTACCTTTATTTCACTAGCCAGAAAATTAAAAACTTCTACAAGATATTTAGTTTGTTGAAAACTTGTTCCATAACCATAATCAAATTCATGATATCTTTTTGTATAATCTAAAGTATCCTCTTCGTTATTATACGCTGCCCATCCATTACCCATTGCATTATCTGGTAAAGGTTGATTATCTACAATTCTGATATTTGCTGTGTACATTATAAAGCAATTAGGGTAGATATTGCTGAATATAATATCTTGATTAACATTAGGATATTCAACATTATTATCTCTCATCTCATAATTAAATTTATAAGTTAAAGGTATTAACGTTAAGGATCTTTCCATTAACGTCAAAGTTTCAGTAGGCTGAGGATCATTTCGTTGGAATAATCTCAATTGTACATTTAAGTTTTCGTTATTTAGCTCCACTTTATCAGCAATCAAAATAGTATCAACCATTTCCGTACATCCATAAATAGCAGGAAATTCCCAGGATCTCTGCGTATAAACTAAATCCTCTGTATCAGTTGCAAAACGTGTCCACCCATTACTATGAACCCCTTGGTATGAAAATGACTCTGTGACTTTAAAGGAAGCGGAATATATGGCATAGTACTCCCCAGTAAGACCTTGAAGTCCAATATGAGGATCTACTCTAACTGTTTGGTCTGCCCATGAATAGGGAGTGGTAGTACTACTATATTCATAACCACCTCCTAGCGGGATTGCACAAATTGATCTTTCTAGGATCGTTATTGAGGTGTAAACTCCGCTTGTATCAAAGTAAACTTTTGCTTTAACACTTCCAGAATCAAGAGTTATAACATCTGCAACTATAAATGTTCCATAAATGTCTGGAGATGCTGTTTCAGTCGAAACACACTCATAAAGCCGCATGGTTTTTTCAATATCCCCAGAATTAGTTGATAATTTTACCCATCCAGAACCATCACCGTCGGTCACTACATATGTCGCGGTATATATAACAAAGTAATTACCTGGATCTTCGACTGAAGTAATTGCTGCATCTTCATCCACCCAAATACCCTCATCCCAAGAACGACTTATAGAGCTTTGAGCATAGAGAAATCCCTCTGCAAATACTATGCCTTCAACAGTCACTGATTCTGCATTAGAAAAGGGTGAGACAACCCCCCAATAAGGGTCCTTTGCTTTCACTTTATATGTCCAAGTACCTGAGGATCTCATATCGGTATAATGCTCATTCCAAGTTGTCCCTAGAAGATCTTCACCTCCACCTTCTCTCAGTCGATATACAAGATATTTAGCTCCACTTACTTCACTCCATTCTAGTCTAATAGAACCATCATAATCAGGGTTGGGCGTGATTGGATACAATTGTGGAGGAGGAGGAGCATCAGGAGGAATTACACGTCCAGCAATGACAAGGCTAGGCATAAAAATAAAGCTTAGAACTAAAGCTAAGATCAAACAAAAATAATATTTCTTCGAATCTTTCATAGCTTAATCACTTAAAATTTCTTTATATTTAATTTTATATTGAAATTGAATTGTAACTTCTTACAATTTCTCATTAGATTTCCGTTACATTCAGACTATCAACTGTAGTATAAAAATATTGCGCTCTTGTTGAAGACGTTTTATCTTATCCTTAAAAATGTGCAAAATTATCAACTGCAAATTTTGTCAATTAAATAAAAGTTTAATTATAGGTTAAATTTTATTTCTTCAAGCTCTTCCTCATAGTCTTTATATATAGATTTTCCTTTCTCTTTAGCTAGGTAGAAGGACACTACTCTAATTATTTAATTTCGAACTACTTAATCCAGTTCAAAAAAGTGAAGTATAGATTGAAAATTCTTTTGTATCGCAATTTTACATTGCAAAAACTTTTTAAATATGGGAAAAAAATATTAACTTGGTAAAATCCATAGGAAAATTATAAAAATGTGAGAAATATGGGAGATCTTAGTAGAAGTACCCAATCCCAATTTGAAAAGGTAAAAAAAAGTTTTGAGTCAGCAGCAGTAGCGTTCCAATCTAATCAACAGAGTAAAGGATTACAACTCTTAGCAGAGGACCTTAAACACTATGTGGAAGCAATGGTATCTTCGCTTAGAGAAATTATGGGTAAACTTAATCAACTCGAAATAAAGTTAAACATATTGGAAGGTAAATTAGATAAATTGGAAATTAAGTTTGATAAAATGGAAGACGTATCACGTAAATTCGAAGCTAAGATTGATCGAATCGTGCCAGTAGGAACTATTCCTCCAAAGGTGACTGTAGATCCAGGTTCTACATTAAGGGACACTGTTACTTTTGAGCCGGGAGTCGACTCTAAAGTAAAAGAAGAAGAAAAGTGATTGATTAATTACTAGAATTTTTTCCATAAAATTATTAAACTTATATTGAGGATATGTCAATGGACTCTTCCAAGGTGTTTCTTTTAAGAGCTCTCTTAAGTGAAAATGAAGAAACCCGGAGAAAAGCTAGAGATGAGATTATTCAACATGGAAGTGCAATGTTACCTTTTTTAATACAAGCTACTAAAAGCAAAGACCCTAATATACGATGGTTAGCGATAGATTCATTAGGCTCAATCCAGAATAAGAATGCAACTGCCACAGTTTTAGAGCGAGCTCTTTTCGATGACGACATTCATGTTCGATGGAGAAGTGTCTGGGCAATTACAAGATTAGATAATGATAGTGTTGTTCCGTATTTGCTAAAGATGATAAAGGGGAGTGATAAGAAAGTTAGATGGAATGCAGCTATTATACTAAGTGTTTTTGGTCGGGTTGAAGCGTGTCCTATATTATTAAACGGTTTGAAAAGTCAAAGTGAATTTCAACGGTGGGAAGCGGTTAACGCTCTTGGAACTGTTTACAATAGCGAAACAATTCCAGCGCTAGTTAATGTGTTGGAAAAAGGCAATAATGATATACGTAGAGAAGCTGTGCTTTCTCTCGGACGAATTGCTAGTGAGAAGGTTATTATGCCTCTGTTAACGGCTTTAAAAAGAGATAAAGACCCTGAGGTACGTTGGCGAGCTGCGATGGCTTTAGATTGGACAGGTAATAAAGATCTTATTCCAATTTTGCATGGTTTAATGCTTACTGAGGTTGTAGAGAGTGTTAAAACTAGTATTTTAAAAGCAATTAAGAGTTTAGAGCTTAGACAAAGTTAATTTCAACTAACTCCTGCACACTCTCGAAAATAATAGTCAATTATCAGAAGGTCTAATAAATTGCCCATTAACGATCACAAAAGATTTCTTTCTTTTAAGATATTAATGAAATTTATAGCTTATAGATTTATTGGGTTAGGCAATAAAATGATTTCTTGATACGGGATAACAATTCTAATTTAAGCCAATATTCAAATTAAATTCTATGTTTATATTCAGGACTTTTAGTATAACCTATTTCTGTTCCTCTACAAATTTTTGCTTTGGTAAGAAAATCTCTCTCTAGCAGAATCAAGTTTATAAGTAATTTATTAATCTTTAGTTCAGTATATCATTCAAATTGAGCATTTTCTTAAATGAAATAGAATATATACCTGATAATTAGGGATTTCCACTACCAAAAGACAACAATTTTTTATTTCAAAGGATACTAGATTTTCCTTTTACATAAATCTTAAATACAATACTGTCAATTCTAATTTTAACTTGGAATCCATTTTAAACTAACTAATTACAAGAGGTGTTCAGAAATTTATGGAAGTAAAACCAGTAAAAGTAAAAGTATTTTCAGATATGATTGAATCCATAGGCAAAATTTGGAACACTATTAAAAGTATTGCAAAAATTCCGAAAAAAGAAAGAGTAAGGTATAGACAACAGTTCCGAAATACTCTGGATACAATGAACGATGCGATATCTTTAATTAATGCTCGTTTGAGGGAATTATTATCAATGATTAACAAGGGTTGGATAAATGGTCTCGATTACGAACTTACTCTTTTAGGAGACCAGGAGGATTGGCGTGATATTGAAAGAAGGGTTAGATTATGTCGAAATTTACGAGATGCTAGAAGCGATATGAATTATCTAATTGATAAATTTAAAGCGAGAATTTCAATTAAAGATACAAAAGAGTTAAAAGAAAATTTTGATAAAATTCTAACTGGCGAGGATGAATTAGCTGATTATATTGTTATCTCTCTTCGAGATCTTTCATCGCTAAGTACGCTCGATATAGAGAATGAATTAGAGCATATTAAAAATGAAATTGAAAACTTTAAGGACGGATTAGATGCAGAACGCTATAAAATAATGGATCTGGAAAAAGAAATAATCGGAATTATTTGAAGAAAAATAATGATTTAAGAAAGAAATAAACACACTACAAAATAATGGATGTGAAATTATGAAAATTGATGAAAAGAATATAAATTTTGATGAAAGTACAACCAAATTGCGTAGTTTTTTAGAAAAAAAACCAAATAGAGAGCAATTAGAGATCTTTATTAAAGATAATCCTGGATTAGTAATTAAAATATCTGCAAAAGAAGCTGAAAAAGCTCAAAAAGAATATTTAAAATTTATGGAGAAAAATCCTGCTGGAAAACAAATACTTGAAGAAGAAAAATTATGGATGAAAATGATACATAATAAAAAAGAATAACATGAGGAGGTTAAAAAATGTCCTTTTTCGAATCAATAGTTGAATCTTTTCAAAATATCGATCTTGAGAGTTATATTGGTGGACCTCTCGCTATATTAAATATCTATAACTCACAAATCATGAAAAGTCTCAAAAAAAATGCTGATGGAGGATTACAAATTCTGGATTCTTTAGATTTGACAGCTCTACGTCGCTTAGGGCATCTAAAACCGTTAAGAAATTATTATGGAACTTTGATTAACACTGAGGAATATTGGAAGAAAAGTGTAGCTGAACTCAGGTTAAGAGAACTAGATATTCACACAGATTACTTAATCGAGTTTTCATTTTTAATACCTCATGGCTTCTCAAATACAATACAATTTTTTATAGGATTAACTTTAAAAGATACGTTTACGACTCCAGTAAATTATGAAGAAGATTGGACACAATATAGTCGTTATATATTACTTTCAACTGGTGAGAATACTTCATTTAATATTTTTTTTGTTCCAGATCATGACTCTCTAGTACTTTTAAAAGATGTGAATTGGGGGGTTGTTGAATGAGTGAAAATCCTATTGTAGTTTTAAGCCCATCCAATCGATTTGCAGGTTCTGATCAATTTCGCGCATATTTAGATATAAGAGGTTGGTTTTTAGGTTATTACACTCTTCCATATAGAACTAATATATATGAGATACCAGGTGAACCTAGTCGAGTTGTTAGTTTGCCAAATCGCATTGAGATTCATGAGACTTCAGAAATTTGCTCAACTTTTAATCGAGTATTGATTAAAGGCTATGAAAATTTTGAAAACAACCATGAGATTGAAGATTATACTATTCCCTTTGTCCGATTTAAGCTCAGTTATAATAATCAACAATACACCGACTTCTTCGAAAATAAGCAATTTTTATTCAGATTCGATTTTGGTTCTTATTATAGACCAACAAAATTACAGATTTTTCTATATTCCACTTATTTTGAAACGCGTCTAGTGGAAGGAAGAGGAGGTATCAGCATTTTAATGGACTGTCCCTCCCCAAGTGAGCAAGGGACACCATCTATATTTATCCGATTAGAACAACCACATGAAGTATATTTCTTTTCGGCTGCTGTAGATCTATACTAAAAGTATTTATTTACTTTTTTTTATCTGGTCATTAAAAAATTTCTTCAAAATATTGTTAATTTCTGGAAAACCACTATAAGTATTTGTGAGAAATTTAACCATATCTTGATAAATCATCTTTTTATGCAGACTTCCATTTTCTAACATTCCAAAAATAAAGCGGATCAGTTCCTCACGTAATTTTATAAAATCAGATTTATATTGTTCTGTTATCCTAAAAACTAAAGCTTCCTCGAAAAACTCAAGTATCTTTTTAGAATTTTTATTAATCTTCTCTAAGGTTCTTAAATTATTCCCAATTTCTATTATGGAAGTTCTCCGAAACTGAGGATCAAAAAAGAGGCAGAAATAGAAGGCAATTTTAAAAATAGCTTTTGAGAGCTTTTTTTTGGCTTCAGTTGATTCTTGTTCTTTTATCGATTTATCAAGGTGATATAGTCCTCTTGCTAATATATCATCATAATCAAACTCCAGATTCTCAACACTCGGTAATTGATCACGAATATCTTTTCCGTATATTAACTTAGAATTTTCAGGATAACTTAGCTCAATTAAGCTCCATTCATAATTCGAGTATGATTCTTTACTGAAACTATATCTATCTTGATATGCTTGGATTGTATTAAAGCCAATCCATACCTGATGCTCATCTATAACTCTTTTCTTATACCGAACCTCAGTCCAGTCTTGTTTTGGGATTGATTCTAAGGTCTTTACAAAAACAATAATATCAATGTCGTTTTTAACCCAATTTGGTGGAAGAGTGTCATCAAAAAAGCTTCCAATACCATAGATCGCAATGATATTATCTGAATAGCGCCCAATTAAATCATCAATGACTCGAGTAAGAATTGGATTTTGTTGATAACTCACAATACTAGTTATTTTTACTCCTTCTTATATCCCACTTAATTCAACCTAAGAGTAATCTTTAAATTACCTATATATTAGAAACTTTATACTAATAAACTTTATACTAATAAGAATTACAAAATAATATTCAATTCTCTTTTAAAATTTAAAAATCTATTTGTTAAATTTTGTGCTTCATTAGCTAATTCATCTGAATTTTTAAGATCCTGAGTTTTAGGTCCCAAATTTAGGTTTTTTGAAAGCATTCGATATTGAAATACAGTTGACATCAGAGAATCTCCAATCCACCTGCCATTTCGTAATATTGTCAAAGGTGGGATAAGATAAGCTCCAAGCTTTTGCCGGCTATCAGGATTACCAGGAAAGGCAAAAAGACGGTCTAAATAAAATGATTCCTTCATCATTTCCAACAATGATAAATAATGTCTATAAATTATGTTATTATCGAAAAAGCTAAAATCATTCTTTTTTACTTTTTGGGAAATCAAAATTAATCCGGGTTGGAAAAGTTCATCATCTGTTAATTCCAAGATAATTTTATTACAATGTGATTTAATAAATCCAAACAATCTATCCCAGAGATGATGAATAGATCGTTTTTTATCAGCCTGCGCATCATATATAGCCTGCGCTATAGTTGAAGATTCCATAAGTGAATTAGCCGCTTTTACAAATACTTCTGCAGGTGAAGGGCTCTTTAAAGCATAATATGCAATCACAGGAAAAACAGTTTCTGCTTTAATACTCCCCCACCTTTCTAATAAGAATCTATAAGGTTCAGAATATACATCTAAAATTTGCATTAAAAAATCAATGGCATTATTTTTATAAGCCCTTTTTCCGTATGGAGTCATTATTGACATTTCTTCGGATTCAGCGAGAATCTCAGCCTTTTCTTTTGATATCCCTATTTTATCATGCTCCAAAACAATTAATTCTAATGGCCCAAAAATACGAAGATCCCAAAATCTGCATAAGGCCTCAGATAAATTGAAAGCAGAAAAGCCAAATTCAGGATTTTTATGATTAAATTCTATATATTTCTCTATAAGTTTACAATCAGGTGTTATTGTTCTTTCTTTTTCATATTTAATCATATATTCCAATTCCAGACAAGCAAGATCAGTGAGATAATATTGACTTAATGTCTGCCAAAAGTGCAACATTTCATGAATATATTCTCTTAATATTGGATGGCTATTTGAAAAAGCCCCTGGACCAAATACAAAATAAGGATCAAATTCAAAAAAATCAGCATCCAGAAAAATTGTCATTGAAGGACGATAAAACTCACTTGGCATTATTCCTCACTTAATCACTTTTCCCATTTTCTTCAATAATGTGAATATATGTTCGGGTATATCATTATAATTTGATTCATTGTAAGAGACTTTTCCATCTGGAAAAACAACCACCACAGTACCCCTGTCTAAAGCTTTTTCCTCCTTTATTACCGGTGGATCTTTTGTCATGTTAATTATTAATCCCCCATACTTAATATCTTTAATAGCCTTAATTATAATCCTTACTAATGAACCTAAAGCTATTATACCTACCAAAATAAGCATGGGTTCACTTTTAGAAACTCCTGGTGGCTCATATTCTTGAGTATCATCTTCAATTATTGCTCCCTCTTCTTGTAGTGAATCTTTGAATGTTGGCAGTTTTGATGAATTCACAATCCAGTTAAAATTTATACTAACATCTTTATCAAACATTTTTTCACCCTTTAAGAATTATACTAAAATGTAAGAAATTCTGTAATTTAAACATATACAATTCCTTGATACTGCCTTAATTATGTAAATTTCTAATCTCTCAAAGATTCGTACTTTAAATACTCATAGTATATACATATAGTATTGAAATTGGATCACTAATTCAAGAAAGTGGAGTTGGTCTTAAAAACCTCAAAAACGAGAAATAGACTCACACCCGAAATCCTAACCCTCAATTTTGCGTAAATCCTCAATTTGCGTAATCCTACCAAGGGAGATGAGTAGTTTTTTTTATAAAAACTTCCAGATGTGCTCGGGAAACATATCTGTTTTTTCTTAACCAAAAATCCCCCTCTTTTTTTACCCCTCATGACTAAGCTATTTCTATTTCTGTGTCAATTTCTGAAATGGAATTGAGAATTTTTCGGACTTTAAATAATCCAGATCAAAAATTATTCTAATAGTTTTCAAACTATACCCGAGTGCATCGGAATTATGTTAGTAAAGAAGATAATATATTTAGATAGTAATATCAAGGTCTGTTGTGTCAAGACCAACGCGGCAGAGCAAGAGAGCATCTATCCTGAGCTTGTCCAACATATATTTTTTTGTTATAGTATAGGATTGGTAGCAAGTCCTACCAGCAGAATAGAAGAAACCATCAAGATTGAAACGAAACAAATATAGTTTGTCAAAAGTTACTTAATCTTTTCAATTCGACTTGATGGACTTCAAAAACCAGAATTTAAATACGAGTCTTTAACAGAAGCCTTCTATTCAATACATCCAAAATCAGCAAAAATGACCGGTGATGCTTTATTTCGCAACAATAAACTCATTAATAATCTCTTTGCTTCTCGAAAGTTTAATGAAATTATTTTACATAACCAGAATTGCTTGATAAATGAATATCAAATATTCATAGTTCGATGGTATAAAAATTACAAAATTTAAATAACAAATTACCTTACTTCAGATCTTGAAATCTACTACAAATCTATATTGATAATTTCAATAATCTTTAGTCTAAATAAAAAAAAAGATGAGAAAACTTATATGAGAAATAAAAAATCGTATATTTTACTCTTTATGGTTTGTTCAATATTTCTTTTTACAGCATTTATTCCAAAAGGACATGGATATCTTATAGAAGAGCATGAAGATTCTGCTACACATAGAGTAAGTTATAGTGGTTTTTGGGTTGAAACTACACTACATGTCACATTACGCATATATACTTCAGGAGTTTATAGTTTTATTTACTCAGCGACGTATAAATCTGGTAAACCAGCGCTGGGTACATTTACAACTAAAACCACATGGCTCAGATATGACAGTCCAGGATACAAAACGGCAGGTCAAGAAAGGGATGGCTTTATCTATATACCGCCATTTTTCGTTTATGGTGTAACAATAGTAGCTCAAGTTCATTTCAATGAAAATAACTTTAAATTTTATTATTCAGAGGAAGTGTGGTGGAACGGGAAACAAATTGTTGATGCTTGGTTGAAAATCCTTGAAGATTTCGAATGGTACTAAAAAATTTGCATTAAAACTTTTTTTTTTTTAAATTTGCATTAAAACCTATTTTTTTTTTTCTAAGTGAGGTTTAACTATGGAAATCTAACAGCAATCTATACTCTATCTAATATGCTTAATTAAAAAGGCTTCAATCTTTTCAACCAGTTGATCCTTATGTTGAGGTTGCGCCCATTCCTCTAACTCGAACAAACCTTCTTTTTTTGCCTTTATTTGGAGCCATAAATGACAGAGAACAACAAAAGTGTTGCTTTTAAACTCCCTAAAATTGCAGGGCTCACAGATTTTATCGAGAGTTTGCTGAATTAATTCCCTT
>JBHLLI010000124.1:2293-11900 GCA_048885765.1 Candidatus Hermodarchaeota archaeon | reverse complement strand
ATGAACCTATTTTTTTATATTTTGATAAGAAACGGGCTCAAAAACTTATGGATCTAAGGACGGAGTATGTTTTTAAACTACATAAACTTGCTATGGAGGAAGAATTAGATACTGATGAAGCATTTGTATATTTTGATATGTCTTTACCTCTTGCTGCTCTTTTTGAATTAAGAAGAAAAATTAAACAAGCTCGATTCAATAAAGAAATAGCAATTGAGTTAGAACCATTATTAAATAATTTATAGATCTTCTTTTTTGACTCACTAATTATGAAATTAGTATAGCTATTTTATTTCTTCAATACTTTAATTGATCAAAAAAAGTTATAATCAAATAAATTATTAATAATTGTTAGAGGTATATAATTATAAGAAGTTCAAAATCTCCAAAAAATGCAGAGCAAATTATAAAAAAGAGCATTTACAGTGATATCATATTCTACACCAGAAGAATTATCCAATATAGAAATACTCAGAATAAATGGTAAATTTAATGAAGCTATAAAGGAACTAAATATATTAGAAAAGAAGGAACATCTAACCCCAAAAGATAAACTTGCTTGTCATCTTCTTATGAGTTCAATTTTGTTTGATAAGGGTAATTATGATAAATCCTATGAACTAGCAAAACAATCATTTAAGGAAAGTAAAGGCTTGAAAGAAGATCTTTATTTAATTGATGCCATTTTTCTTAAAGCCATCAATTTTTTTAAACAATCATATGCGGATAAATCTCTGAATCTAATCGATAAATTTGAACCCCTCTTAAAAAAGAATTCTCAAGTACCGAAAACAGAAATCAAAATGAGAGAGAGTGCCTTAGCGTCTCTTAAAGGTAATATTTATTTGAGTAAGGGAGAACCAAAAAAAGGTAGAGAGTGCTTAATTAATGCTCTTAATATATGCAAAGAAATTGATTATCAACTAGGAATAAGTACATTATATGGATATTTAATGGCTTATTATTTAGATGATGAATTTGATTTGAATAAAGCAATAGAATATAATGAAAAATCCCTTAATATTGCAAAAAAAATTTCTCACAATCCTCTAATTTCAACAGGTTTACTGAGATACGGAGTAATTTATGAAATTAAAGGTGAGTTGGATCTTGCCTTAAAGTATTTTAAACAAAGCCTAAAACTCGCTAAAGATATGGATCAAAAAACAATGTTAGCAGCATCTTTAAATGGTCTTGGAGGAGTCTACCAAGAACAGGGACTATTCGACCAAGCGTTAAAAAGCTATGAAGATTGCTTAGAAGTAAAAGAAATAGTGGGACATAGAACGGGTAAATTTGCAATTTTAGATAGTATATTTTATTT
The DNA here is from genome assembly GCA_048885765.1 of Candidatus Hermodarchaeota archaeon. Taxonomy (GTDB): domain Archaea; phylum Asgardarchaeota; class Lokiarchaeia; order Sigyniarchaeales; family SOKP01; genus Loki-b32. Next base: position 10,576 of record JBHLLI010000124.1, on the reverse strand, counting down.
GTGCTTCATTATAAATGATCTTGATAAAGCAAAGTATTATTTAGACCAGATGCGACAGATAAAACAACAAGGTTTAAACTTAAATCAAGAACAATTTTTTCGACTTAATGAAGCTCTATTGCTGACAATGAGCTCTAAAGCTGAAAAACAAGACCAAGCGAAAGAGTTACTAAAGAAAATCATCGAGAAAAAGGCAGATTTAGAATTAACGATTAGAACTTTACTTTGTCTTTGCGATTTATTGTTAATTGAACTTCAAAACACTGACAATTTGGATATTATAGATGAAATTCAATCCTACACTATTCAAATACAAGATATTGCCAAGAAATTTGATTCTTACTTGTTATTTGTAGAAACTTACTTACTGCAAGCACAATTAAAGCTTATAATATTTGAATTTAAGGAAGCTCAAAATTTGTTAGTTGAAGCTATGGACATTGCCCAAAAATATGGTCAAAACAGATTAATTGAACTAGTAATGAATGAACAGAATGAATTATCCAATAATATTAGTAAGTGGGAAAGACTAAAAACTTCCCAAGCGAAAATATCAGAACGTATGGATTTAGCTCATATAGAAGAACAAATTGGACTCTTACTCCAAAAACGCAGATATTTAAAATTAATCGTTAGTTGAGCGTAATATATGCTAAATGAATTTTCTAATGTTAAGCAACTTAAGGATGAGAGTAGATTTAAAGAAGCTCTCCAAATTATTAATGAACTGGAAAAGAGCCATAATTTTTCGACTGAAGAGAAATTTGAGTTTTATCTTCTTAAACATTCTCTCCTTTACGAACTAGGGTATTTGAATGAAGCATTTAGTTTTTTAGACTTAGCAGATGAAGAAAGACCTCATATAAAAGATAAACTCCGAATTTTCGATTTTCTTCTTTTTAAGATTAGATTTTTATTTATTCAAGAGAAGAATGATGAGTTAATTAAGATTCTTACAAAAGCTGAACAAATTCTTGAGACAATTAGTAATTTGTCATTAGTAGAATTTAAAGAGAGATACGCTTCTTTACTTCTAATAAAAGGGCGATATTATATGAAGATAGGTGATTATGATCTTTGTAATGAGTATACTCAAGAGGCTTTAAAAATAGCTAAAGAAATTAAAAATGATATAATTAAAATACAAGCTGTTAAGTTATTATCTTTTAATTACAGTTTTAAAGGTGATCATAATAAAGCTCTCGAAATTGGTAAAAAATATTTAAAATTAGCTAAAAAAGCAAATAATAAACAAGAGGTCATTGGAGCTCTTAATCATTTGGGAATGACTCTCACTGAAAAAGAGGAGTATAATCAAGCATTAGAGTATTTGGAACAAGGTTTATCAATATGTGATGAAATAAGTAGTTTTAAAACTACAGCAGTTCTTACTTCTCTTTTTGATTTATATTTAAAAACAAATAATCTTGAAAGGGCTCAACAATGCTTAGATCGTATAAAATTAATCAAAAATCAAATAAATCTAAGGTGGTTTGAGGATGCATATCGTCTTGGAGAAGCAGAAATCTTAAAAAAAAAATCTCAATGGACTAGCCAAATAAAGGCAAGAGAGATATTTAAACAAATCGTAGATGAAGAGGATACTTTTCCTGAGTTTAACTATGTTGCTCTCATGCAACTTTGTGATTCATATTTAATAGAATTAGCTAACACTAATGATCTAAGAATTTTAGAAGAACTTCAACCTTATCTTACTCGATTAATGGATCTTGCCATTGGTCAACAATCTTATTGGTTACTTGTTGAAGGTTATTCATTTCAAGCTAAACTGAAACTTATAACTTTCGAATTTGGTGAAGCTGAAAAATTTTTGGATCAAGCTTTATTTACAGCCGAGAAATATGGTCAAGACAGAATGGGTAAGCATATTATGAAAGAACAAGCAGAATTATCAAGAAATTTGATTAAATGGGAAAGATTAAAAAATACAGGAGCTACCATTTCTGACCGGATGGACTTAGCTCGTATAGATGAACAGATCGAACTTCTACTCCAGAAGCGTAGATACATAAAAAGTATTAAAATTGCTCACGGATAATAGTGAATTATCTTATAATATTATTAAACATAAAATTATTTTTGAAAATTCATTTAAAGCCTTTACATCTGGCATAATTCTTTTATAGTCCATAAATGTTAAGTTCTAATGGAAGTGTAAACAATCATTACATAGGTGAAAAAATATTACTACAATAGCATGCTCCTCATCTGTTTGTGAAATTGAAGAGGAAGAAGGAGAAGAAGAAGAATCTTTTTTTGAAGAACATTTTTGGTATTTTATAATTCCCGCCGCTATTTTGCTTGGAATTTCGATGTTTTTAGAATTTGCATTTGAAATTGTTTTAATTGCTCAAATTCTCGCAATTGTTTCAATCCTTTTATCTAGCTCTGGAGTCGTTAAGGAAGCCATAGAGGATCTAAGTGAGAAGAAAATAACGGCTAATTTATTAATGCTTATTGCAGGTGTTGCTTCATTTTTTATACTACATGGGCAAGAAGGCGCAACAGCCCTACTATTATATGCCATTGCTGAAAGGTTAGAGGAAATAACAACAGATAAATCGAGAAGTGCTATTAAGGAATTGTTAGAACTAGCTCCTGATGATGCATTGTTAAAATCTGAAAATGGATATGTGAATGTTCCCTCAAAGGAAGTTAAAATAGGGAATATTATTGGAATAAAGCCAGGAATGAAAGTTCCTTTAGATGGTGTTATAATAAAAGGGAGTTCTTACTTTGATGAAAGTGCGATCACAGGCGAGTCTGTTCCAGTTTTTAAGCAAGAGAGTGATGAAGTATTTGCAGCTAGTTTAAATTCTGACAGTTTTATTGATATTGAGGTTACTAGAGAAAGTAGTAACACTATTGTCGCACAAATTGCTGAAAGTGTAAAAATTGCTCAACAAAATAAGAGTAAGCATGAACGTTTTATAGAAAAATTTGCTAAATATTACACCCCTATCATTCTTCTATCGTCCATTCTTGTTATGGTTATTCCATCCTTATTCGGACTTAACTTTTACAATTGGTTCTATCGAGGCTTGGTTTTATTAGTCGTTTCATGTCCATGCGCACTAACTTTATCCACTCCCTTAGCAAATATAGCATCTTTAACTAAACAAGCAAGAGAAGGTATTCTGGTAAAAGGAAACAAGTTCATAGAAAAACTTCAAGATATTGAGGTTTTTGCGTTTGACAAAACAGGAACCCTTACTGAGGGTAAGTTAAAAATATTTGAAATCTATCCTTATAATGGAGTAAATAAAACTGATATACTCATTATTGCCGCTAGTTTAGAAGCTCTTTCAGAACATCCAATTGGAAAAGCAATAGTAAATCAAGCCAAGGATTTGAATTTATCATTCCAAGTTGTTGATAACTTTGAAATAGTTAAAGGAAAAGGAATAAAAGGTCAAATTGGTGGTGAAACTTTCTATGTTGGGAGTCAAAATTTTATTGAAGGATTGAATTATGAGCTTCCTATAGAGGATATTAGAAGAATTGAGACTTCTGGAACAATTCCGATTCTTTTAGGAAATCAAAACCATATATTAGGGATTATCTCAATTCGGGATGTGTTAAGAGTTACAGCTCCGATTCTAATTGATGGATTAAAAAAGAGAGGTTATGAAACTGTATTAATCTCCGGTGATAATCAAAAAGTATGTAATTCAATTGGGGCATGTTTAGACATTGATCAGGCTTATGGTGAACATTTACCAGACCAGAAACTTGAGGAAATAAAAAATCTAAAACAAAAATATAAAGGAGTTGCTATGGTCGGTGATGGTATAAATGATGCTCCAGCATTGGCTCTTGCAGACTTAGGAATTGCTATAGGTGCTTCTGCTACGGATATCACATTAGAAACTGCAGACATCATTGTAATTGGAGAAGATTTGAAGAAAATTCTTACTTACATAGATATTTCTAAAAAAACTAATAGGAAAATAAGACAGAATATATGGACTTCAATAATTGTAAAGGTTTCCTTTGCAATTCTAACTGTTATTGGTTTTATGACACTCTGGCTTGCGGTAGGAATAGGTGACATGGGAGTGTCTCTCTTGGTTTTACTGAATAGTTTAACTATTTTTCGATACAAATTCAAATACAAAGAAATCTCTACAGAAGAGATAGAAAATGAAGCTAAGTTAATAATTTGTGATAATTGTCAAACTAAGGATATCATCCCACAACATCATGGTCGAGATATGGTTCAGAAAGGAGATAAATTAATTTGTTGGAAAAATATCATAAGCAGTGAAGAACTGGAAACTTGTGATGAAGAATTACCACTCCATTGTCCTTATTGTAATAATAAGATGGAATTAAAATAGTTATTTAACTAATTTCTTTAAATTTCAAACCAAGTTTAAAAGTCAAAATTACAAATTAATCACACTCTGGGGGTAATTAAAGTTTGGCCTCCAAATTTTTTATTTAAAAACTCCGATGTTTATTTCATAATAATCATGACAAGTGAATTTGAAAAGATTCCTAAAAGTGATCTTTTTTCCTGTCCATTTATGCAGCTTTGTGTCTTGCCAAAGAACCAACATTGTCATATTTCTCGCTGTAAAGTATGTACTGAATATATTCAAAAATGCAAGAATTTAAAGCCAAATCATCTGTATTAGAATCTTTTCAATTAGATAGTCCAAAAAATCTATAATTTTAGACGCATTACCAATTCATCACCAATTTCCTTACCAGTATATTCGAAGCCAAGTTTTTTATAGAATGTTCCAGCATTTCCATCATCTTTAGAATGGCTTAAAAAAAATTCTGTAGCTTTTGGTCTATTTTTTACATGTTCTATGATTAACTTCAATGCTTCTTTCCCATATCCATTTCCTTGAAACTTCTTATCAATCATAAATCTCCAAAGGAAATAGGATGGAATATGTTTTGGATTGTTTTTATACTTCAGTAAGGAGTCACTTATCATTACAAAACCGATTGGTATAGCATCAGCATAAATCCCACGAAACCAGGCATCTTTATTAAAATAAGCTTGTGCTATTGATACAGCATTAGAAGCAACTAAATTTTTCTGTTCATGTCTGACTTCTAATTGTAAAATTGACATTAAATTAAGCTTATTTATTTTTTTTAAAGCTATCTTAGGCATTTGGATCTCCAATCAGTTCTTTAAATTCATCCATATTTCTAATATTATCTAGTTTTTTATCATCAAATGCTTTTTGAATATAGGCTTCATTTTGTTTTATAACCTCAGATAATAGTTCTAAGGCTTTTATATGATTATTTCTAAGCGATTCCAGACAAGCAAGATTATATAAAATATCCATATTAGACGGGTCTTTCTTGAATGCTTTATTTAGATATAATTCGGCATTTACAACATCATTTAATAATAAAAATAAATTTCCAAGGTTATTTTGTACATCAGCAACATAATAGGAATAAGCTTGTGGATCTCTGTCTTCAAAAAGTTCAAAGATTTTTAATGCTTCATTAAAGTATTGTTCTGCTTGATCAAATTTTTGTAATTTGGTACTTACTGCCCCTAGAGAGTTTTGAATAAGTGCTGTATTATACATATATACCTCTGGATTATTTTCTGCTAATTTTTGGGAAATTTGCAAAGCCTCCATGAACATTGGCTCTGCCTCCTCAAATTTGTTTAAACTGGCATATAAATCTCCCAGATCTAAAAGAGTCAAAACCAACTCAGGTAAAACCTGATCGGGGAAGTGCTCTGCAATTTTTTTTTTGATTTTTAATGCCGCAAGATGTGTCTCTTCTGCATCTTCAAATTTTTGTAATTCAGTATATGTAATTCCAAGATTGCTTAGAGTTTTAGCAATGTCAAATAAATAGAGATCATAATATACTTTTGCCAGTTTTTTATAGTTATCCATAGAATCAATGGTACCATCTTTAATATCCTCTAATAAATCCAAATCAATACCTGCAGTACCAAAATCACTTACAATTGGAGGTTCTTCAGGGAGGTATATCCCATAATATTGTTTCATCAGATTATTATATGCCTTTAAATCATCTACATATGACTTTTCGATACCTTTATACTCTTTTGAATGGAAGTCTGGTGAATGCACATTATAATATTGTTCTTCTAGCTCTTTATATGAACTTAATGCTTCATTATATACTTTTTCTGCCTCTTCAAACCGTTTTAAATCAATATATAAGCTTCCAAGGTTTTTCTGAGTTGTTGCCACATAGGGTAAATATATCTTGTAATATTGTTGAGCCAAAGTCTTATAAATATCTAAGGCATTAAGATAGATTTTCTCAGCATCCTCAGAATTTCCTAAGACAGAAAAAAGATTACCAACTATTATTAAAATGGGTGCCTTATATTTATCCTCAAGAATAAATAATTCTTCAGCAATATTAATTAACCTTCTATGTCGAATGTCAAATTCTCCTATATTATTAGCAAGTGAAAGAAATTCATTTACTAAATCTTCAGAAGGATTAATTTTTGCCTTATGATACAAAATCTCAATCTCATCCTGAATATTATCCTTAAGTCTCCTTAATTTTTTTTCATAATATTGTATTGCTTTCTCATGATTTCTTTTATCTGTAAAGGCTTCTATAATTATCTGAAATTCTGGAAAATTAAATTCATATCGTTCTTCCTTAGTTTTCCTTATTTTTATTATACCTGAATTCAGTAAAAAACTGAGAGAGGTTTCGATGTTCGGAAAATTACAACATGTTTTTATGGATCCTCCATCAATGTTAGTATCTATTTCATTGTTGATTAATGACAATGTTTTGAGTAATTCAAAAGCATTTGGTTTTAATGAAAAAATGTCATTGAGGATTTGTACATAAAGTTGCATTAATTGTACTTTATCTAGATTTGGATTAACAAAGTCTAATTTTTCAAAATTTATCTTCTTGTAATTTTTCTTAATAAGTTTTTCTAAACTCTTATGACCCTTAGGAAGCTTTTTATTAATAAAATCCAGCACTTTATTTGGGTATCTTATTGTCAATCACTTCTTACTCTTGTAATTATTATGGTTAAGTTTCATACATTCTTATTTAAATTTACTTAATAGTGATTTAAATGAGAGGTAAATTTATAAAGTGGTATTTTTTGATATCTCCCAAAGCTTTCATTATGAGGTAAAGAATTAAATAAAAAAGAAAATAATCATAAATCACTAAATTTTTTACATAATTCTTCTAAATCCTTCATTTGAAAGGTTTACAAAAAGAGTTGAAATATATGTCTGAAGTGCGAAAACATATTTGGATAATGCCCTTTATTGGAAGTATAATTACAGCGATTAGTCTATTTACACCAACCTTTTTATATCCGGGAACGCCTGTTCCAGGAAATATGATAATTCGTTTTATGAACGGCTTTTATTTAATTGTTGGAGGAGGGATTCCTGTACCATATTTTGTAGGAATACCAAGTTTAATGATTGTTGGAATTGTTAGCACCATATTACTAGTTGTTTGCACAATCATTTTGTTTATCTCACCTCTAACTCATAGAAATAAAGAAACCCCAGGTTCTTGGATAGTTCTTGGCATTTTGCTTATTGGAGGAACCATTTTTTTTATAGCTGGAACTGAATTGGGTTATTTCATATATCATATTATTAATTATGGTACTCCAGCTAGCTTTTTTCAAGGAGCTATCCCTAGCTTCGCTGTTATAGGGCCATTTATTGGTGGGGGATTGTCAATTATAGGATTTATTATTGGTAAAACTGCAGGGGGCAAAGAAGAGGTTGAAATTAAACCAATAAGTAAAGAACAACCTCCAGTTGTAAAAGAAGAACCTCAAATCCCAGAAGAAGTCGTCCCTCTAGTTTCGGAATCAGTTGAGGAACCTCATATGGTGAATTTTTGTGCAGTGTGTGGTGAAAAAATACCTGATGCTGAAGCGAAATTTTGTCCTGGATGCGGTTATAATTTGAAATCAGATTAATAAAATTTTTTTTATGTTTTTTTTATTTATTTTTGAAATTATTTTAGTATCTTTCCTGTTTCCAAATACCATAAATACAAATCTAATTCTGCCATATTTAACTCTAATTCACTTCCAATACTTTTCAATATCTTCTCAATTTCTAAATATTTCGATTTTGTCATGGTCTTTGGTTTTTCTATGAAGTTATGTTTAACCAATAGATCTACAATATGAAAATCTACAATTGCATACTCCGTATAACCGATATTTCGAAGAAAATGACTTGCTTCCTTATATCCAATCCCTTTCACATTTTTCACTAGCCAATC
>JBHLLI010000124.1:0-2283 GCA_048885765.1 Candidatus Hermodarchaeota archaeon | reverse complement strand
AGATTTTTTTCATTGCTTCCCGATTTTATGATATCTTCTAATTGAGTGAGGTTTTTCCGTGCTTCAATAATAAAACTAGAGCGAACATTAGGAAATCTATATTTAAGCTCTTTTAACTTTAACGGTAATTCGGTTTCGGAGAGGGAAAGAAAACCATTACCTATTTTTTCCTGAACCTCAATGCATCTTTCAGCACTACAATTCGCGGTTGTAATACAAAAACAAAGTTCATTAAATATTCTTTCTTTAGACTCATCTCCAACTGCTTTAAATTCTTGTAACCGTTGATTGATTAAATTTTTAACTTCACTCTGTTGAAGTTCTCTAACGACATCGAGAAGAGAGTCCATTTTTTCTTTAAAATGAAGGATTGTTTTTATACCAAATTCTTTATGAAAATAAGTAGTATACTTTATAGATTAAATCTTCGATGACCCAGATGGTTTAGTGTATTATACCAAAACATATATATAGTATATTATTTAATGATATACTATGGAACGTGAAGTAATTACAACCCTCATTAAAAAACCGACAAAGAAAGGAAAAAACTACTATTTCAATATCCCTATAGAATATATTCGCTCAGGTAAGATTGATCCAGAAAAAGAATATGAACTCCAAATTTTCACGCTTTCTAGTAAAGAAAATTGAAATTAATCAATTGGAATATATAAGATTAGCACATTTATTATGAGAAAGCGAAAATTAAAACTAAAAACCAACAAAATTGATTATAAGTATAAATCGAATCTAGCATCAAGTATATTCTTATCAATCATATATGTGGTACAACTGATTATTCTATTATTTAATCTTTCTAGAATCCCCGATATTGCAAGTCTCAATTCAATTATGTTTTTTGAGATTATAGTTTTAGGTGCTATCATTTTTCAATTTTATATCACATATTCATATTTTAAAGAATATAAGTTCGGTACAGATATCAGAAAAGCCAAGTTAAAATTTATTGGCGACTTTATTAAACAGATTAGTGAAATAGACAACAAAATAAAAACTATTAAAACAAAATTACACGTGCTTAAATCTACGCATCCTTTATTTGAGAAGAGTGAAGTACAAATGAATAATCTACAGGATTCGTTAAGTATAATAACAAATAAATATGAAAAGATCAAATTCTCAGAAGTAAAAATTTTCAGGGCAAATACTCAAAGGGAATTGAATAAGAGAATTAAATATATTACACAAAGCGTCCATAATCTTTATACTCAGTGTGAAAACATTGAATTGCAACTAAAACAAGAGTTTAGATAAAGTAAATTCTAAATTTTCACAATTTCTAGTAAGAATTAACTTATATGTTTTAAAGGGATACAAGATTTAAGATCTCTGTAGTTATTATCTGAAATTTTATTGACAAAAATATTTTTCAAAACTCACTCAATGACAAGAACTAAATAGAAGTGCAATGAAATTAAGCATTTTTGTAAGAGAGGTTACATTCAATTCAATTTCATTTAAAAAATCTAGATATAAATCATATTTCTTTAGAAGTGTGCCAAAATATTAAAATAATTAATTGTAAACTTAATTATTTGGAAATATATAATAGTAGTCGCATTAAAATCAATGACCTTTCTATTATGAAATCTTTTAGTCTATCTTATTGTCAAGAGATTTTTATCCAAGATTCGAGTATCAACAAGATGAAACTATACCACGCTAATTCTAACATTATAAAGAACTGTTCCTTTAATAAAATTAAAAAGAATTTGAGTCCTGATAACATTTTCGAATTAATTACAATTTCAGGAGAACCAGTCAGTAATTTTGAAGAAAGTAAATTTAAAGTACTTGCATATAAATGGGATTTACTCCTATTAATGAATGCTATTGTTTTGTTTTTGATATTTTTCCTTTTACTACCCTATCTGCTAGATTTTAACGTTCCTATTCCGATTTTTATTGGTGTAAGCATATTACTCATATTTTCGTATGTAGTTATTATTTTAATAAGAAGTAGAAAAAAGGTGAAATGAATGAAATTCTCTTAAATCGCCCAAAAATTCAGTATCACGAAATCTCAGTACCGTATCACGAAAATCTCTTTGTATCTTTGTAATATTATACGAAAGTTAACTAAAAGTCAAATTAAAAAAAAGTCGATTCCTTCATTCTTGCCAGTTCAATCTTAGAAAGATAGAGAAACTCCTCTCCAATGTGTTCATGAATTTCTATACATTTCATAGCACTACAGTTAGCCGTCATGATACAAAAGCATAATTCTTTAAAAATTTCTTCTATCGATTTAGTCTTAAT
>JBHLLI010000123.1:713-12279 GCA_048885765.1 Candidatus Hermodarchaeota archaeon | reverse complement strand
ATCAGAAAATCATTAACTTTCGCTAGTATGACATGTGTCATACCTCCTAGAATCATGGAAGCTTCTTGTAATATCAAATCTACATATCTTTCATCCATATCATATTTCTTCGCTAATTTTTTTGCTTTTTCTGAGACATTTTCGATATCAGATAAATTTATAACTCTCCCTTGCGATGTAGCTACTACTTTCTCTGCAATAACAATAATATCTCCTTCAATTAGGGTTTTTCCTTGATCCTTAATATTTTGAACGATAATCTCTAATAATGGATCGTGCTTTTTGATGAGAGGAAGTCGAATTGAAAATAATTCCATAGCACATAATAGAATATAACTTCTTATAAATCAATTATCATCTTATAAGGAATATAAAAAATGGACTATACAATTCTTAAATAAATTATAATGGTTAGCCTTTCTTGTAGATAAAATCAAAGTCTACAAAAATTATAAAATAAATTTAGTTTTACAATGTGATAAAAAGTGTATAATAAAAGATTTAATTTAATAATTCTATTATTCCTTTCATCTTTAGTCGTTGTATGCCCTTCTTTTACAATGGCTTACACAACTCAAAATAAAAATGTCCGTCCATTTAATCCTCGAATAGACGATTATATTCATGATAAAATGCTACAGTATTTCATCCCCTCCGTTGCTACTGCAGTCGTGAGAAATGACTCGATTCTTTGGGTAAAAGGCTTTGGTATAAACAATGATCCTCAAACCATATACATGACTGGATCTGTTACAAAAACCTTTACAGCCACGGCAATTTTCCAGATTTATGAACAAGGTTTAATACAATTAAATGACGATGTTAATCTCTATTTACCATTCTCGTTAAGACATCCCAATTATACTAGCACACCAATCACTATCGAAATGTTACTTACTCACTATTCGGGAATAAGTAAGGATACGTATTTGTATGAGAGTGGCATGGCAGAAGATGGTTTAAACAGATTAGGAATGGAAAATCCATATGAATGGTTACCTCATCCATACTGGATTGAAGAACATCTTACAACTAATGGTTCTCTTTATATTCCAGAAGCTTGGACTCCTTATGAACCTGGAACAACGCGACATTACTCAAATATAGGATATAATGTGTTAGGTTACATTTTAGAGTTAGTTACAGGCAAACCTATTTGGGAATATGTCCAAGAGAATATTTTTGATCCTCTAGAAATGCATAGCACATCTTATAATTTCACAAAATTTGCTGATTACCAATTAGCAAGACCTTGGATATACAGATTTGAAGTAGATCCAACTTCTACTGGGAACAAAGCTTATCCTCATTATAATTTTTTGGGTTATTCTTCTGGAGGAATTCGATCTAATGTCTATGATCTAGCAAGATTTTTATTAGTTCATTTGCACAATGGAATTTCAAAAGGAGTTCGCATCTTGGAAGAAACGACAATACAACTAATGCATCAAATGCAAGCTTCTTGGATAGATGGTAAAGCAGGATTAGTTGATTGGAGTGGGTGGGGTGGTACAGAAGGTGATATTTATGGATTTCATGCAAAAGCATATGGTATCTATGATGATACAGTTACAGTTCCTTATGCGGTGATAACATTAATAAATCAAGGATATGATGACGCAAGAGGGGCTTGTTTTGAAATTACTTCAAAACTCCAAGATTATGTTCATATCTATGATGCAGGCTTTCCCAATAGTTTGAATGATTATGTGTCTATAATTTTAATTTCAAGTTTTCCTGTGTTATTAGGAGTAACTCTTATCCTAATATTTGGTCTAAACCAGAAACGTATTAGAAATTAATATCTCAATCGAAAATTCATTGATAAATATTAATTTAAAATATTTTTTTCATTTATTAGATAACCTATAAATAAAATTTATACAAAACTACATGATTTTATAAAGATAGGTGATACTTTTCGTGGCTAAATCTTAAATATTTATTGAATCATTCAAAAGATATTTCAAAAATGCAAGTATTATCCGCATCAGGTCTGTTTTTAATGCACTTTACTTTTATGTTAGAATTAATTTTTTCAAAATAATGATTGTGAATTTTAGTACAACCATGGACACATGATACTTTTGCAGGCTTACCATTTTTTGATAAGTAATCGTCTAAATCCATCTGAATCATTGAATTCCAATTTGGACATTTTTTATATTCCCATTTTAATGATTCTGGAGTTTGTTCAATATTTTTAGGAACATATCCGTTAATTTTACTCACTTGGGTAAGTACTTGTCTTGCTTTTTCAATGTCATTTCCCTCTGGTTCAATCAATTGATAAAGTAAATCTACAGCAGGAGGCATTAATTCATCCCACATTTCCATTTCTACTTCAATAATACCTTTTGGTCCCAATTTCTTATATGCATACCAAGACCAGCCATTAGAAATATTATAAAGCATTTGCAATCTTAACATATCAATCATTTTATTTGTTAATTCGTTTACCAAAATTAATCTCCTTCCAATATTTCGTTTTTGAACTTATCAATAATTTTTGTTTTAATAAAAGAATTCTATAATAAATGTTTAATTAAGATTGAATTTCCATCAGCTTTTAATCTGAATAGTGAAATGTATGCAGAATAAATTATACAAATGTACCTAATAATTTTATATAAATCCCTGCATATGTATAGACAACTATCAATTAAAAAAATTTGAAAGAACTTTTTCGCTATATAAATAGACAATGAGGAGTATATATACTAAAATTTTCGATTTTTTAGAAATTGGAGATGAATTCCCAACTGTTATTATGGGGGTCATCAATCTCAGTCCTGAATCATTCTATAAGGGTTCTGTTTATGAAGCCCCAGAGAGTATCAAAGAAGCAGCACTAGATATGACCCAAAATGGAGCTCAGATATTAGATATAGGTGGGCGTTCTACAGCTCCTTGGTCTGAAAAAATAACTATAGATGAAGAAGTTAAACGAATGAAGATTGCCATTGAATGTGTTTGTGATATTATTCCAAATAATATAATAATATCTGTTGACACCCAATATCGGAAAGTTGCTCAAGCTGCGTTTGAGATAGCTACTCAAGCAAACAAAAGGATTATCATTAATGATGTGAGTTGTTTAAAAACCGATCCTGCCTTAGCAGATTTTGTGATTGAAAAGAACCTCCCAATTATTATTATGGCTTCCAAAAAAGTTCCTGGAGATTTATGTACTATCGATGAAATTATTGATGAGTTTAAAAATACTATTGAAAATCTAAATAAGAAAGGTTATGATGAAAATAATATCATCTTAGACCCAGGAATAGGTCATTGGATTGAAGAGAAAACTCATATTTACGATTTAAAGATAATAGGAAATCTCCATAAACTTGCAAAATTAAAAAAAGCAATATTAGTAGCCATTTCAAGAAAATCCTTTATTGGCACAACCCTAAATATCCCCGATCCAGAAGAAAGATTGAATGGTACCCTGTCCGCAACAGCGATAGCTGTTTTTAATGGAGCTCATATAATCCGTACCCACGATGTGAACTCGCAACTTATAGAAATAGTGAAAATGGCTGAAGAGATAAGAAAAAATAAATAAAAAACAATATTTTTGTATAAAAACTAATATCAAATTAAAAGCTCAATTGACTGAAAACTTAAAAAATTTATATTATTTCAAAGATTTGGCTATTTTATTAATCCAAATCCATTAGAAGATATATGAGATCTCAGATTTATTGCTTCTGAATGTTGAAAAAATGTTGAAAAAGTGCACATATATTTAAATGTGTGAATTTCCTTATTTTATATGTATATCGATAAAATATCGTGGTATTTTGAATATTTTTATGATAACGAACTAAATTATAAAAGCTTGTTCTCTCATGGTTGATAAACCTCTTGATCAAGATTCTTACGATGCAGATGATATTAAAGTTCTGAAAGGACTTGAAGGAGTTAGAAAGCGTCCTGCAATGTATATAGGATCTACAGGGAAAACTGGGCTCCATCATCTAATTTTTGAGGTTTTGGATAATTCTGTTGATGAAGCTATGGGAGGATATGCTGATGAGATAAAAGTTACTATTTATAAAAATAATTCAGTTCAAATTCAAGATAATGGACGAGGTATACCAATTGATACCCATCCAGAGTTTAAGAAACCGGCTCTAGAAGTAATAATGGAATATTTACATTCTGGGGGAAAATTTGATAGTAAAAGTTATAAAATTTCCGGAGGTTTACACGGAGTTGGGTTATCTGTTGTAAATGCTTTAACTGAATGGATGGATGTTGAAGTTTGCCGAGATGGACTTTGTTATAAACAAAAATTTTCTAAAGGAAAAAAAGCATCCGAACCGAATATTTCTAAGACTAATGCAAAAGAGTCTTATACAAAAATAAAATTTTACCCTGATACAGAAATATTCGAATTTGACCCTAATGAACCCATTTTTAATTCCCATACAATTAGCAATAGAATGAGAGAATTAGCTTTTCTCACTCCTCACACTAGATTTGAGATTCATAATAAATTCAATGATGAGAAAGTAGAATTTCATTTTGAAGGGGGAATAAAAGAATTTGTTTCTTTTCTTAACAAAGATAAACAGCCTCTCCATAATGATATTATTTATTTGAATGATTCTGCAAAAGATGAAAATGGCGAGATAATATACCTTGAAATAGGAATGCAATACAATCAAGGTTATCAAACTAATATCTTAACGTATGCAAATACAATAAATACAATCGAAGGTGGAGTTCATTTAACTGGTTTTAAATCTTCTTTAACCAGAATTTTCAATTCATATATAGAAAATTATATGGAAAAGAAATATAAGGACCATATTTTAACTGGAAGTGATACAAGAGAAGGTTTATCCGCAGTAATATCCATTAAACTCCCTGATCCTCAATTTGAGAGTCAAACAAAAATTAAACTTGGAAACCCTGACATTAGACAAGTTGTGAGCCAAATTGTCACTGATAAGTTGACACAGTATTTAGAGGAGCACCCTGATACTGCTAAGAAAGTAATTTTAAAAAATATAAATGCAAAAATTGCAAGGGAAGCAGCCCAAAAAGCGAGGGCTTTAATTCGGAGGAAATCTGCTTTAGATAGTGCTAGAATGCCAGGGAAATTAGCTGATTGCTCCTCGAATGATCCTACAAAAGTAGAACTTTTCATTGTTGAGGGTGATTCTGCAGGTGGACCCGCAAAACAGGGAAGAGACAGAACATACCAAGCAATTCTTCCTATTAGAGGAAAAATCTTGAATGTTGAAAAAGCTAGAATTGATAAAGTATTACAAAATAATGAAATCCAAGCGATTATAAAAGCTTTAGGTGTTGGTTTTCAAGAGGAAGGTCAAACTAATGGGAAAAACGGAATTGCTGAGGAGAACGGTGAAGAGACTGAAGAAAGCTTTAATCTAAGTAAACTGAGATATCATAAAACCATAATAATGTGTGACGCAGATATTGATGGATATCACATCGAAACTTTGTTACTCACTTTCTTCTTTAGATATCTAAGACCATTAATTGATGAAGGCCATTTGTATATAGCGGTACCTCCTTTATATAAAGTTTCTTATAAAAATACTAAAGAATACGTTTATTCAGATGAAGAAAAAGAAAAATTTATCAAATCTATTAAAACTAAGTATAATGTAAAAAATATTGACTCAATAAAAATCCAGAGGTTCAAAGGTCTAGGAGAAATGAACTCTGATGAGCTTTATGATACAACTATGAATAAAGAAACTAGAAGACTTAAAAAGGTAACCTATGAAGATTATCTTGAGAATGATTTAATCTTTACTAAATTGATGGGAAAAGAAGTAAAAGCGCGTAAGAAGTTTATTATTAGTAATTTTGATGAAGTTAAAACATTAGATATATAATTTTTACTTATTTAATCATTTTAATTTATATGAAAAGGTGTCTTAATTGACTTCAGAACAAATTGAAGAGATTTTGTTAAAAGATGAAATGCAAAGCAGCTATATTGACTATGCTATGTCCACGATCATTGGACGTGCTATCCCTGATGTTAGAGATGGATTAAAACCTGTGCACAGGAGAATAATCTATGCTATGGCAGTAAATAATTGGTACTATACGAGTTCTCATGTCAAATGTGCAAAAATCGTAGGTGAAACTCTTGGAAACTATCATCCTCATGGTGATATGGCTGTATATAATGCATTAGTTAGAATGGGACAGGACTTTTCATTAAGATATCCTTTAATTCATCCTCAAGGGAATTTTGGTTCTATTGATGGAGATCCTCCCGCAGCTTATAGGTATACAGAAGCAAGATTATCCCAGATCTCTAATGAGTTAATTGAAGATATTGATAAAGAAACTGTCGATTTTCAAGCTAATTTTGATAATACTACTTCTGAACCCTTATATTTGCCTGCAAAACTTCCAAATATTTTACTGAATGGTACTAAAGGTATTGCTGTAGGAATGGCAACTTCAATGGCACCACATAACTTAAAGGAGGTTTGTAATGGGATCATAGCAACTATTGACGAACCAGATATCTCGATAGAAGAATTAATGGAAATTATTAAAGGGCCAGATTTTCCTACGGGTGGTATTATTACTGATACAAATGGAATATACAATGCTTATCATACAGGAAATGGAACAATTAATATTAGTGGAAGAATAGAAACAGAAACAATTGATAAAAAGAATAGCCTAATCATTACAGAAATCCCATATTTAGTTAATAAGACGGACTTAATAGAATCAATTGCGAAACTAATAAAGGATGGAGTTTTAAAAGATATTCGGGATTTACGTGATGAATCTGACAGAAAAGGTATGCGCATAGTATTAGATTTATCTAAAAACGCACAACCCGTTATTGTTAAGAATGTTCTTTTTAAAAGAACTAGACTTCTCACTACATTCGCTATAACAAATTTAGTTTTAATCAATGATGGCAAACAACCAAAAATTCTCAACCTAAAAGAAATTATTAATGAATATATAGAACATAGATTAATAGTAATCACTAAAAGAACTGAATATCTTCTTAAGAAAGCACAAGAAAGGCTTCATAGGGTTGAGGGATTACTAATCGCTTTAAATGATATTGATAATGTAGTCAATTTAATTAAAAGCTCTAAAGACACGAACGAGGCAAAAACTAAATTAAAGACAACTTATACCTTAAGTGATATTCAAGTTCAAGCTATTTTAAGTATGCCTTTATCTCGATTGACTAATTTAGAACAACAAAAACTGATTGATGAAAAAGCTTCCCTTGAATCTGATATTGCTAAATTCAATAAAATCCTGAAGCAAAAGAAGCTCAGATTAGATATAATTAAACAAGATTTGATTGAGTTGATGAAAAAATATGGTGACGACAGAAAAACAGAGATAAAGATGGTTGAACATCATGAAGTTAAAGAAATTGAAAAGAAAGATCTAATTAAAAAAGAAACAACTATTGTCATTTTCACAAAAAATCAATACATTAAACGAATTTCATTAGTAGAATACCAAGCCCAAAGACGTGGCGGGCGAGGTAAAAAGAGTATGACAGTTCGCGAAGAAGATTTTATTACTGATTTATTTGTTTGTAGTACTCATGATACAATACTGGTTTTTACATCTAAAGGAAGAGTCTATTCAATTATGGCTTATGATATTCCCTTACAAAAGAGAACCGCTAGAGGAAAACCAATTGTAAACTTCATCCCCTTACAATCGGGAGAAACCATTTCTGCTATGATACCAATTAATAACTTTAATACAAATGAAATGTTGATTATGACCACTAAGAATGGAATTATCAAAAAGACACCCTTAAGACTTTTTTCAAAAATTAGGAGTACCGGTGTAAAAGCGCAAAGGATCAGAACTGATGATGAATTAATTAGCGTAAAAAGGCTTTCAAATGAACTTCAGGATATTTTCCTCGCCACGAAATTAGGATATGCTGTTAGATTTGATGAATCAGAATTACGAGAGTTAGGACGCAATTCCATGGGAGTAAAAGGAGCAGAATTAAGAGAAAATGACGAAGTAATTGATACTCTTCTAGTCTCTGATGATGATATTATATTAACTCTTACACAAAATGCTTATGGTCAAAGAACCTACGTGAAGGAGTACAGAAAGACTGGACGTGGAGCGAAAGGTGTCCGTAATATCTCATTAGATAAAGTAAAAGACGATAAAGTTATTGCCATTAAAATCGCAAAACACATGGATATATTAATTGGAACAGAACAAGGACAAATGATAAGAGTTCCAGTTGATTCAATAAGAATCACTCATAGAACTGCTAAAGGCGTTAGGGTAATTAAACTTTATGAAGATGATTATGTTGTAGCAATTGGAAAGTGTGAACAAGAAAGTTAATGAAACCCTTTCTCATTTTTTTAGATATGGAATAAGACAAAGAAAAATAAGATCATCTTTTCCTACATTATCTATCCCATGTTTTTCATTAGGTGGAATATAAAAAAAATCTCCTTGACCTCCAATCTCTTCATCTCCCTTATCATTATAGAATTTCCCGTTTCCTTCTAAAACATAAATTTCATGTTCTTCTGGATGATTATGTAGAGGAACACTTTGACCAATTTTAACTTCAATTCTTCTCATTGCAAAATTCTTTGCTCCGATATTCTCATCAATCAACCATCTTATGTTAATTCCTTCTACTTTAGTACCATCTGCTAGTATTGCTTCCTGTTCATCTACATCCTTATAATTCTTTTTTAACATAAATAGACTAAATTAACGGATCTATTAAAATTATAGTATACATACTTTTACTCAAGTAAGAAATTGGCAAATTTAAAGGATATTATAGTTTTAAGTGAGATTGGTAAATCCCGTGATGGTAGACCAATCCATTTTTTACAAATCTTATCACTAAATAATCAGTAAAGATTTATACTTAGATGAGGAATATTTAGATAGTAAAATAATATTAATTTTCATTCTTATGACAAACCAAGTAGCTGTTGGGCTTGATCACTCTCATAATAATAAACTAACTATTGAGAACAATGCATTTACAGATTTTATTCAATTCTTTTTTAATTCAGACTTTAAACTGGGAAAAATTGAAGCTGGTTTAACGTATGAAAAACTTAAAAAGTACGATCTTTTTATAATCGGAGTTCCTCATCTCGGACCAAATTTGGATCCAGATGAGATAGCAGATTTAGTTAAATATGTCGAGGATGGGGGAAGTCTCCTTATTATAAATGATGGAGGCGGCGATTATGAAAACAAAAATAATCTCTCTGAACTAACACAAAATTTTGGTATAAAATTTAACTCAGATATATTATATGACAATAAAGATTTTATAAAAAAAAACTCACATCCAATCATAAAGGAATTTAAAAGTCATTTTATTACGAGGGATGTTTCTCAATTTATTCATTCTAATGGCTGTACTTTAACAGAAGATAAGTCTATTGAAAATGATAAAATTGATATTAACATGATTGCATATTCCTCGAAAAACACTTCATGGCATAGCTATTTTAATGGAGATGAGTGGCAAGATGAATCAGAACAGCATCTACCAATTCTAGGTGCTATTCACTATCATTTAGGGAAAGTTTTTGTTATCGGTAATCTCTCTATCTTTTCAAGTTTGAGTAAATCCTATGGGATAAGGTCAACTGAAAATTTTAAACTAATAACAAACATTATATCTTGGCTATTAAATAAGGCAGGAACAGAAGAAGAAAAAAAAGTAAAACCAATTTATACAACCATTGCTATTGAGCAAGATTTGTATTATTGGGTTAAAGAAATACTGGATAAAGGAAAATGGAAAAGTTTGGACGAATTAATCAACTTTGCCTTAAAAGTGACTAAGATTAGATTGAAAGAAGCTGAAAAAGATGATCAAGACAAATAAAGAGCAATTATTAATTGGTCTTATTGGTGATACTCATATTCCCTCAAGAGGGCCGAGTATCCCAGAATCTATAATAAATGAATTTCAAGAAAAAAATATTGATTATTTACTTCATTTGGGAGATTTTACAAGCTATAAGTTATATAAACATCTTCAAGACATCTTTGGACGTGAAAAGGTTATTGCAATTGCTGGGAATATGGATGAATCAAAAATTTCAAGAGAATTACCCAAAAATCTAGAATTAAATTTGTATGGACATAAAATATTTATAACCCATGGTTTTGGTGGACCAAACAATATTATTGAGCAGTTAAACAGGAGATTTGACTTATCTAAATATAATATTATAATTTTTGGGCATGTTCATAGACCTTTTAATGAAAAATGGAAAGATGGAAAACTTTATATCAGCCCAGGTTCGCCAACTGATAAAAGATTCACTGATATTAACTCCTATGGATACATAAAGATATCTCAAGAAAAAATTAAGCCAAAAATAATTTATTTAGATTAGAAAAAAATAAGATATGATAAGTTCTATAATTTTATGTCATAATTATTAAAAAATTTAAATTAACAAGTATTTACTAAGTTTTCTGGTCAAGAAAAAGCTCACCTTTGTTCTATAATAACATTTTAATAACTAATTTATTATGCATAATGTGATAAATCCAAACAATTTTATATTGTTAGCTTGATTATAATGAAACGTTCAAGATTATGCGGATATCTTGGAATTCTCGCTTCTATTATGGTCATTTTATCCTATATCCTTATTAGTATATTAAATATTTTTCCGGGTTTTATTTCTCTTTGGTTCCATGCCCTCACAGGGTTTACATGTATAATTTTAGGTGTACTATCATGTTTTACTGAGAAACATTGGCGTGCTACTGGATTCCACCGTATACCTTTTGGAGTGAAAACTCGTCTTTCCAGCCCATATGCTAGATTTGTTTATGCCCTTTATATCCCTTGCACTCTTTTATCTATTGTTCTTTTCTTAGCTTTAATCGGGTATCCAGTTGAGAATTATAATTTTACACTTAATTTTGTGTCAATACTAATCTTAATAGTTGCGTTGATTCTTTTATTACTATCATTGATAATTATATTAGTCGCTGCTATTATTTATAATGAAAAGACTAGTGAAGCTGATAAGGAACGGGCTCTAAAAAGACTCGAGAAAAGGAGGATTTCCCAGAATAAAAGACTTGAGAAAAAAAGAAAAAAAAGACTCAAACAACATTTAGAGGATGCTCGACAATTTTTAAAACTAGAAAATAGGATTAACGAATTGAATAACAATTTAGATTTATCAGACAAAGAGAAGGAAAGGAAAATACAAAAATTAATAGATGATTCAAGATCATTTTAAATTTTTAAAGGTAATTTAATAAAGAAAGTAATTTAAATTGATAACTACCACTCTGAATTATAATGATTAACATATCTTATGATATTTCATTTTAATACACTTTGATAATAAGAATCAGTGAATAATGAGTATTAGCTAATTGGAATTATAATTAAAAATAAATTTAAAAAATTAGATTATGCGGATTCCATTGTACATCACATTCAGGGAATGCAGCCCGGTCAACCCGGCGAGCGGCGAGGCGTACTCTGTGGCTACAGTCAGCCGTGACCTGAAGGAAAACACCCAACGCTGGA
>JBHLLI010000123.1:0-703 GCA_048885765.1 Candidatus Hermodarchaeota archaeon | reverse complement strand
ATTGATTTTCCTGAAAGCTTTTTGTAATGATTGAGAACAGCTTGACGAGCTGCATATACAAAAGCTCTTTTGACATTTACCCCTTGAATCGCAATTGTCTCATATATTAATACATGATTCAATTTCGCAGTATCTAGAGCCTGTCGTATCTTGGATATCTCTACAATCTCTTCTAAATCGCGTTTATTAGCTAAAACTACAGTTGGGACCTCTGGGGGTGCAAAAGCTTCAGGAGGGATGAGTTTATCGCCATAAAATCTAAGTAATTCTTTTAAACTCCAAATATTCTCTCCCCATTGGTCTATTAACGAATCCCATGTGAAAATAACTGCGTCTGTGCCTTTAAGTACTGTTTGACGCTGGAATTTATGACGTCTCTGACCTGCAACAGTATAGACTTGAAATACTACGTTTGAAACTCTTGCAACAACACGATCGAAGAATAGTGTACGACCAGTTGGATCCTGTATTTGTTGCATGTCACCAGTTGCTAAACCTTCCTTCTTATAGACCCAATCTAGTGCTGTAGTTTTTCCACCTAAGCTTGGCCCATAAAAACAGATTTTAAATACGAGCGTCCCATCTCCTCGACGACTTGGCAAATATATCAATCCTCGCTTTTAAATACTCAAAAATTATAAATTAAATCTTATTAAATCTATAAAACTCGTGTAATATAAAAATTTGCAAAAGAAAAGTTTTG
>JBHLLI010000122.1:0-12504 GCA_048885765.1 Candidatus Hermodarchaeota archaeon | reverse complement strand
TAAATCAATTATTTCAAAAAAAAATATTACTATTTTTTTTTCTTAAACATCTCTTCTGAGGTTTTAGAATATCATTGGGGAACAATGTTTTAATTTGATAAAGTATTTGACAAAAATTTCATTGAAATCTACCTCTGAATTTACTTTTCAATGAATATTAACCTTCAATATAATTACTATGTTTAAATAGTTCCAAATCTTATTATTATAATAGTTCATAAATATTATCCTATTAAATTGGTGTATTCTAATAACAATCTCAAATAAAATTGTACAAAACGATAAAATACGGACTATTATTAATTCGGATTATGAAGATAAGCATTTTATAAGTTTAATGAAAGGTATTACGAAGGAATCTATTGAATGTAATTCATTTTATAAAGAATTTGCTGCCAAGCAAGGATTTAATCTAGATGATGTGAACCAAATGGATGATTTAGCAATAATACCTTTTATAAATTCAGCAGCGTTCAAGCAATCAGCAGGGTTGTTTAAAAAATTCTTAAAAATCCCCTTAGAATCCCCTGAATTCAAAACTTGGAATGTCTCATCTTGTACAACTGGAGATCCATCTTTAGTAGGGAGATCTTTAGATGATCTAGAATTTTTATCCAGTATGACAATTAAATGTATCTATGAGTTCATCCCAATACCTATGGAAGATCACAATCAATACGGAACTATTTCGATGAATTTTGCTCCACCTGTTAAGTTTTTAGATCGGATTGCGATGAGATACTCTGATTTGAGACCCTTGAAATTATATACCAGCACTTTAAATGATATTACAACTAGAATAACAAAACCAAAGTATTTGATTAAATTTTTTATCCTAAAAGCATTTAGAGAAATAATCAAAAGACGTAGTTTAGTGGGTGCTTTTGGAATTAATGCTAAATATGTAATAAAGACAATCAACAAGAACTCAAGTAAACCCACTGAGAAGCAAAAAAACATTTCAATTGGGGGGAGTCTCCAATTATTAAACACGTTCATGAATAAGCATTTAAAAGAAGCAGATATTAAATTCGATTTACCTAATTGTTATTTAACTACAGGTGGCGGTGGATGGAGTGGACATAAATCTCAACTAAAATATCCTCCCATAGCAAAAACTCAATTTATTTCGGATTGTATCGAATTTTTTGGAACTACAGTTGAAAATATTAGAGATATTTACGGATTTACAGAAACACCAATAGTATTCGGTAGTCATTGGTCAGACAAGTATAAGGATTTCATATTTCACTGTCCACCTCAAGCTAGAATTATAGTAAGAGATCTGAATACTTTAGAACCTCTCAGAAATGTAGGCGATAAAGGTTTTTTGGAAGTTCTTACTCCGTTTGGAGTATCTGCTTCTGTAAATCATGCTGTTTTAGTAGATGATCTAGTAGAACTAGTATCAAATAATAAGTGTCCTGAATGTGGTTATGAGGGTGATACCTTTATAGTTGAAGGCCGAATTGAAGACAAAGAAGGCCTCGGGTGTTCATCTCTCGTCGAATGGATAAAATAAGACTCTAAACCTATCGTCTAAATCTATTTTTGAAACAATAATCTTTTTCTAAAAAATTGGACTATTCAAATTTCTAATACATATATAGTCTATGTAGTTACAACAAATGGATTTTATGCAATAGAAAAAGATAATAAAGAAGGTGGAGATAATAATTAGAGTTTTAACAATAATGGGAGGTCCTAGAAAAGGATACGGGGCCATTGTAATGGAGCAGATGGAAAGAGTATTAAAAACTCTTAAGGATGATCTTGAATTTGAATATTTATACCTCAAGGATGTAAATTTAAAATCATGTAGAGGGTGTTTAAACTGCTTTTTCGATGGAGAAGATAAATGTCCATTTAGAAGTGATGATAGGGATGAGATTTTAAACAAAATCAATGAATCTGATGGAATCATATTTATGGCTCCAGCGTATGCCCTGCATATTCCTGCATTGATGAAGAACTTTTTTGACAGATGTTCCTATATTTTCCACAGACCTTGTTTTTTTGGGAAGATAGCCATTGGTGTTTCTAATCAAGGAATCGCGGGATCAAAGGTAGTAACAAGTTATTTTGAAGAAGTAGCACATTCTTGGGGCTTTAATTATGTTGATAGCTTAGAACTTCTAACGCAACCCGGGTTTGAAAAAAAAATTGGCAAGAAAATTCAAAAGACTTCAAAAGTTTTTATAAAAGCGTTAGAAGAAAAAAAGTACCAAAAACCGACTTATGGGAGTGTTATTGCTTTTAAAATTAGAGTATTGCTAAATAGGATTGTGGATGATGAAAAAAACGCAGATTATGCTTATTGGCATACTCAAGGATGGTTAGAAGATGGTAAAAAATATTATGTTGATGATGTTAGGGTAGGCATATTAAAAAGACTCTTTGCTGGTTTTATTGTAAAAATGGCAGGAAAAAGTTTTAGAAATATGTTTGCGGAAGGTTCTGAAGTTGTTTTCAACCGATTTAGAAAGTTAGAATCTCTTCAATTTTCATAATTTTCAGAAATGTAATCTCAATTTTTATAAATTCAACGATTTTTGGTGAGCTAATTATGAACTTAATCCCACTCATCTTCTTTTTTCAGCAGAAAGAATCCACCAATAATTAGAGCTGAACCAATAAAGGGACCTATCACTCCAAAATTAGGTGAATAAAATTGCCAATGACTGACTCCCCATGATATAATATAAAACACTTCCATCACGACAATCCAAGTTAATGTTGATATTATAATAAGTATCCCAAATAGTAAACATTGCTTTTTTAATTTTAAATAACTAATTGAATTTCTTTTGTACTTTAAAGTTAGGAAAATCAAGAGTATACTGCTTGCGAAATTTATCAAAGATAAGGTAATGGAAAGAAATAAAAGTGGTATCTCTTCAAGGGTGACCCCCCTCCAGAGAAGGAACTCTATAGCTGGTTCAATTCTCAAACCTAATTGAAACATCCATTGAATAGAGAAACTACCTGAATAACTTAACGTAGTTATTGGGGTGAATAGTGAAATCAGAGTAAGAATACTTCCTATCATAGGAAGCAACCATAGTTTTTTTTTAATATAACTCATATAAAACTACACCTCTTGTCATGTAATCAATAATTCGTTAAAAAAAATTGATATAATTTGTTTTAAAACTTTT
This sequence comes from Candidatus Hermodarchaeota archaeon, assembly GCA_048885765.1. Lineage (GTDB taxonomy): Archaea > Asgardarchaeota > Lokiarchaeia > Sigyniarchaeales > SOKP01 > Loki-b32. Next base: position 9,346 of record JBHLLI010000122.1, on the reverse strand, counting down.
TGAGAAGAATGTCAATGATCTCAAATATTTTGAATAACATCTAAGATAGATTTTATAGGTTATTCAATTACCATAGGAATCACTTTAAAGTAAAGAACATACAAAAAAAAAGACTAATAAATTTATATGTAAATTTTATTTTTCTATCTTTAAATTTTTGGTTTTTAGTAAAATTACTAAAGAGAGCATCCCGATTATCATTGTTAAAAAAAATATATTATACCCACTAATTTGTAGATCTGGAAATGAGTGTAGATTTTTAATTAGTAAGAAATCGTCTCGACTTGCTGTATTTTTATATATATACCCCCCTACGTAAATATTACCGTTGAGATCTCTGACTACTCCAGTTGCAGTACCTCCCTGGTAAAATTTTAATGATTTGGCCCAATGGAAAGTACCATTGGTATCATATACAACAACGCAATATTGATCACCTTTAGTTCCGGCAAGATAAAGATTTCCTGATGGATCTATTAACATAGAGTTACATTCTTCATCTAACACCTTGCCACTCCACGTTCTATTCCATTGATAATTCCCAAGTTTATCATATTTTACGAGAGAAACATCTGAATAACCTTCGCTGGAGCTACTCCCTGCTATATATATATTTTCTGAAGCATCGAGCACAATTGCTTTACAATCATCCCATTCATAACTCCCCCAAGTTTTATTCCATTGAAAATCGCCTGTACTATTAAAGTTCACTATACACATATCAGATCCTCCTGCTCCGTAACTTAGAGTATTTCCTGCAAGATATATATTATCTGATGAATCTAAAGCTATTGCCCAACATATATCATTATATGGTCCACCCCATGTTCTATTCCACTGATAATTTCCAAAATTATCATATTTCACAAGACAAAAATCTTCATCATTTGATCCAATCATAGATGATCCTGCAAGGTATATATTTTCAAGTGAATCTAATGCAATAGTGTAGCATACATCATTTTTTCCACTATCCCAGGTTTTATTCCATTGGTAATTTCCGGAAGGATCATACTTTACAAGTATGAAATCATGAGTGCTAGAGTTTTGATTATAAATTTCACCTGCTAAAAAAATATTATCTGATGAATCTAATATAATTACCCCACCTCTATAAGAGCTACCAATGGTCTTATTCCATTGATAAATACCGGTGTTATCGTATTTAACAAGACATATGGTACTATATCTCCCAGAATCACTAATCATTTCAAATATTCCTCCTAGATATATGTTGTTTGATGAATCTAATGCAATATCTAAACAATGATCATAACCATTTCCACCCCAGACTCTATACCAATAACCACTATCTGCACATACAGCTTTCGAAGGTATATTAAAGCTAAAACAAATAAAACCAATTAGAAATAGACCTATAGTAATTTTCTTCATTGAGATTTCCTAATTAAAAACATTAATTTATTGTAGACATATATAGAATTGCATATTTAAATGTACGCCTTGAAAAATTGAGCTTTTAATAATATAATGAAAGTTGTGCAAAAAATGTAAGATATATATAAAGAAATAATAACTCTGCGCACCATAATGATGTCCTTGGATTGCATTATTCTAGGTCCAGGTGATTCAATGGATTAAAATTTCAAATATTTTTATTATTTTCTTGATTTTAATGGATATTTAATGAGGTAATTATAAATATACCTTATTATTTTTTTTTCTACAGCCCACATTATTATTTTATGGGCAATTTCAAAGCTACACCATTTCCAATCGGTATGTTCAGCGGGATCCAATACCGGATCCTGAGGTTGATCTATTAAAGCTACGAAATTATAAAATTTAATCTCATTTAGAAGTTCTTGAGCTTCCTCAGGAGGAAAATTCTCCTCCAATTCCTTGATCTCTTCTTCATTATCAAAATAAATTTCTTGCGGAATGTTAACTAGGAGTATAATAGCAGGATTGTATCCAGTTTCTTCAAAAAGTTCTCTTTTTGCACATTCAAGAGGACTTTCTCCTTTTGGGTGATCAAGTACCCCCATAGTTTGCCCTACTGAAGCAGTTACGCATTGCCAATTATATCCTGGAGTAGCTCTTTTTATCATTAGAAACTCTAAATTGTTGTTTTTGTACCTTATGGGATACACACCAACCATCGCCTTCTGTATCATAAAAATCACTTTGATTTAGATTATTCCCATAAATTTGAAGGTTCAAGTATATTTGGATAATAAGGTCGTAGAAATTTTTGTACACTATAGCAGGCATGACATTTATCAGCATATTTCTCTAATGGTTCATACCCCTTTTCAACAGCTAATTCAAGGAGACTACCTATACCTCCTTTACTCATCACTTTGCCTATTATGGGATGACTTCTAGGCTTAAACTCCCTAATTATTTCTGATAATGAATCTTTTTTAGCATTCCCCAAACAAATACCTTGGCAACCTTGGCTAAAAACCCAGCCATTAGGATCTATCATATACATAGGTGCTCTAAAGATTAAGCATTTCTCTGAAGGAATGAAATTCATAGGGTAATATTTTAACAGATTTTTTATTGCTCGTCCTCTTACCTGTAATGGGCTTTTAATTATTTGACAGAATTTGAACTCATTAGAGATATTTTCACATATCTTATTTGTTTCATTATTAAAAAAATTTGATCCATTTGGTGCACCTACATATTGGGCAATAATAAATATACTTTCTATATCCGCTTTATAAGCCGCTTTAATTGCTTGCGTTACGGTTTCAAGAGAAATAAACTCTTGATGGAAAGCGTCAACACTAAACCCAATTAAATTAACTCCAACCTCCTTTAGTTTTTGAGCATATTTATTAGCCGTCGCCTCGTCCTTGCCCCAATACCCATTTGTTGGTAGTCCTATTTTCGGAATATCAAAATTTTTTGCCTCTTCAATTAGACTTATCAGTAGAGTATAATTTAACAGAGGTTCTCCTCCAAAAAAGTTAACTTCACTAACAATATAATTTTGAGTAATATCTTCCAAATACTTTCTTACATCTTCTGGATGAACAGTAATATCTTCTTGATTCGGAGATGCTTGAAGCGCACAATGTTTACATTCATTTGTACATTTATAAGATACTAAAAACGTAAGCATATTAATTGTTTTTTTCGTACTTTCACTCATTTTTATATCAACTTTTTTTCTTCATTTCCTCCTTAATTTTCATAATAGTTTCATCAAAATCTTTAATATAGCTATTCATTCTGTCTATATTTTCTTTAATTGAAGCTCTCATATCTTCAAGTAATTTGAGTCTTTCGTGAAGAGTTAAATCCCCCTTAAACTTGTCTGGTTTCATAGCAGTCGGTAACATTTGTATGTTCGGTACATCTTCGTAATGTTCGAGCTCTTCAATATCAATTGAACCTCCATTTTGTATAGCAGATGACAAAAAACGACGATAAGTCTTTCTTATCTTTCTTTGAGATTGTTTCATAAGTTTAAGTGCTTGTTTCCCCATATCCGTAATTTCATATATTTTTTTATTCTTTACTTCTTCTTTTATTCTAATAAATCCTTTTTCCTCTTGATTGTTTAAAATCCAATATAAAGATGATGCTGTAGGTTTCCACATTCCTAAAGTACGTTTTTCAATTTCTAACCCTATTTTATATCCATGAGAGGGCCCTATCTCAAGAATAGAAAGAACAAAAATATTAATAAAATTCTTTTTCAACACTTTTTCAAAGTTTTTGTGATAGTTTTCAACCATTTTTACTCAAACTCAGAATAAGGTTATGTATGATAAAAATAATATTACAGTCACCGTACTACAGTGACTGATATATTTTTTAATATTTAAAATTTTAGCATTAGATCATTTATCATCCCTACCCTATCTATAATATAGATTTATGGTAGAATGAATTAATATTGTGATATGAAATCCTCAACATCCTTTATGAACTGCTTTGTTCCTTTATCTATTTGCGTAGTTAATGTATCTAAATCTCGAAAATCTGGATTGTCAACCAAAACATATTCTATAACAGAATCAATACCTTTTATACTCGATGGAATACGATATTTATCCCAATTTTGTTCCCTAACCAAATCCCAATATTCTTTCTGAACAGTTTTATTGTATCCTCCTAACCATACTTCAAACCTGAATTCCTCATGCAGAAATACAATTGCAATCTTCAATTTTTGTTCTTTCAATAAAGGTGGGTTGACAGCAAAGTATGTCATATCCATATAACCAAAATAAATACTACTTGACACAGCGTAATTGGGATATTTCTTTTTAAAATAAGATCTTAATGATCCAAAATATTCCATTAATCCTCGATAAGCTTTTTGAATTGTCCCTTTCTTTAGCTGGTTTCGATATTCAATTAGACTGTCATAAAATGATACCATATATACTAATTGTGTTCAATGTATTTTATTTAATTGCATTAAATTTTTTAAACAAAATAACTGAGGAGTTAAAATTCACAATTATAAGGGTGCAAGTTCTCGACTATTCGTTTCATATAATTTTTTAACTTGATTCAGAGCATCATCAAGACTAAGTCGCTCATCTGGATCTTTCTTTAGTAAATTCTGTGTAATTTTTAATAATTCTACTAAAGTCTCATTTTCACGGGGTAAACTCTTAAAATTTAGATTATGATTGTTCTTTAAATTAATCAATTTTACAAAATATTGTTCTTCGTCAAAAATATGGTATCCATATATTAATAAATACAATATTGCACCAACAGCATAAGCATCCATTTTAATCGAATTATAATCTAAGTGTAAAAGATACTCAGGAGCAGAATATCTAATTGAACCAAGAAAATCTTGATTTGAATATTGCAAAGTGGTATCACTTAAATCTTTGATTACTCCAAGATCCATGAGTTTGATAGATCCATTATTTAGGATCATGACATTATCGGGTTTTATGTCACGATGGATAATTTTGTTCTGATTGAGGAAATTGACAACGGAACAAATATTTTTTGATAATTCAATGATTAAATTCGTGTCAATTGGATAATGATCTTTTATAAAATCGTTAAGTGTCTTTCCATCTAAAAATTCCATTAAAAGATAGGGATTCCCATTCACTGACAATCCATAATAATACAGTTTAACTAAATTAGGATGTTTTAACTTAATTCCCGTCTTAAATTCTCTTTGAATTCTCTTTTCTTGATTTTTTACGTGGAGTTTATCTTTCTTGTAGATTTTTATTGCATACAATTTGTTTGGGTCCAAGTTCAAAAGTTTGATTATTCTATCATTTGTAATATTGCAGGAATAAACCTTTGCAGACCAACCTTCACCTAAAAATTTTACTAATTTGAAATCTCTGCTTAGCTCCTGCTGACTACTTTGCTCTATTTGTATACCAGTGTAACTAATATCTTCATCTTTTTGAAATTTATCAATTTTATGAAATTTGTAAAAAATCTCGTTAACTATGGCCAGTAGGGAAGGAAAATAAATTATATCTAATTCTTCGCCTGTTTGAATAGCTGCGTTCAAACTTTCCCAAATTTCAGTATCTTCCTTAATCGCTTTTGTAAAAAAATTTAATTTTTGTATCCCCAAATATGATTGTCCTCTTATTACATAACACACTAAAAAAGATTCGATCGGATGAATTAGAATTATATTTTCACCGATCTGGATACGATCAATAGACTCAGAAAAAATTTCTGTACTTAGAGTTGTTAAAGCAGACATAAAATTGGTGAAAAGCCAATTTTTATCCCATTCCGTCTTAAAAGGATAACTAAAATATGAAAGCCCATTTTTCCCCATAATTAAAAGCACAATGGGTTCTTCGTATAGAACCTCTAGGGGATTTACAGCTCGTTTGTGGATCAACTGCTCCATTTGTTGACTTATGCCTGCTAATTGCATCCTCTCACTTAATGAGGTGTTTGATTCATTAATCCCTTCCCAATTGTTTATTTTTTTGAGTAAATCGTCGTGCTCGGTTGAAATCCTTATAGCGAGGTTATTTATATGATACTTTTCAGCAATATTTTGTGCTTTAGTCAATAGCTTTTGAGCTTCTTGTAATTCAAGGGTCACTAATGCGAGTCTAGCTCGAAATATGTATACTTCAGCTAGTAAAGGGAACGAGTGGTTTTTTTCGGCTAGATCGAGTAATTTCATAAGATTTGGCTTAATCTCCTCGATTAACTCACTATCTCCAGTATTTTGAAGTTCCTGCAATAGCAGATCAATTAAGTGCAATAGAGCAATTATTGTAATTTCATAGTCAACAATTTCTCCTTCGACTATTTCTTTCAACATTTCTTCAGCTTTCCCCCTATTTATGGCTCGGGGGCTGTTCTTCAAGAACACGGCGTTATCAAGTCGATAAGCTATGTTACTAAATTTCGACCTATCTTTAATTTGCCTTAGTTGTTCTAAGTATTTTTGAGCTAACTCAAGGTCACCCTCTTCAAGAGCTAAATGAAATAATGAATCAAGGGACGTGACTCCAGAAATTCCTATTTCCTTAAAGATAACTACACTTTTTTCTAAGGTTTCTTTAGCAAGATTGAACTTACCCTGTTTTCGATATAAATCTCCAAGATTGTTAAGAGCTGCTGCTATCCCAAATTTATAATCAATTGTTTCTGCAATTGCTAAGGCTTTGTTGTAGTACTCTATTGCACTATTCATTTCACCTTTAAAAGCATAAATTATACCAAAATGCATATAACAGCTTAGAACCTGCGAGTTGTAATCAATTTCTTCAGCCAGTGAAAGACATTCATTTGAAAATTCTAGTGATTCTTCAAACTTACCTTGGTAGTAATATATATTTCTCAGTATTTCTAGGGACTCAATTATACCTACTTTGAGGTCATATTTTCGGTTTAACTTTAGAGCTTGTCCTGCATACTTAAGAGCATTATCAAATTCTCTCATCATAAAATAAATGTTTGCTCTAACACAGGAAATCTCAGCCTTTCTTTTGTTGGGCTCTTTCGATGGCTCTAAGTTAAGAGATTCAAGAAGTTTTTCACTTTGTGAAAGTGATGAGAGAGCTTCTTCATAATTGTGAAACGTAAAAAAAGCCATTGATTTTACAATGTAGACATCAACTAATTGAAGAGAATTTTTTTGTCCCTGACTTGCAGAATAAGCTTTTTCAGCGTACTCTTTTAGTGTTTCATTATCTTTCAATTTAGCAGATAAAAAACACATTAGAACATAATAAGATAGTTGCTCATTTTGCGTGATATCTTCTCTTTCGCCAAAATCTTTCAAAACCTGGGAAGCTTTACTGAATCTTCCATTTTCAATGAGTTTTTTTGCATACTCCAGTTTTTTTGTTTCAAATTCAGACATTTTGAGGTTTTCGAATAATTTAATTCGATTCTTTTGAAAAGTCTTACATTTCTGAATATATTCTTATATTCTATTCTTTCAATAAATCTCAGAAAATTTATTAATATAATTATTATAATTGTTATAATTATATCGCTTTCTGTAGTTAATACCATTCTTATATTTTTCCAGAAGATATATTTTCATGAAAGTAAGAATTTGATATTACTATTCCATCTAAATTTCGAAGGTAATTGAGTTAAATTTAAGACGAAATGTTGAAATGTAAGTAAAAAAATTAAAAAATAAGATTAAAAATTTTTCTATTTATTCATCTTCGACCACGACTGCTGTTCCACCCATTATGCTATAACCAATAATTGCGTTTGCTCCCATCTCATAGGCTTTTTTTTGCATTTTTTTTTTATGATTTTTCATCGAACTAGCATAAGTAACTTGAATCGTTCCTAGCGTTTTAACGATCTTTTTTCCAGCTATTTCACCTGTGGTTACAACCAAGAGATCTTCCCATTCTTTTTTTTTTCCCATTTTATATCATCAATTGTAATTGTTTTTCTTTTTACTGAATTTAGAAATTTACTTTATTATTATTATTAAGTATAAAAATATATTACATCATTAAATATTTTATAATTTTTTCTATGATTTATGTATATTTTTGCACAAAAAGTCAAGATAATAAAGATTAATTGCACGTAATATCCAAATGAATTATATAAAAAAATAAATAAAATTAAAAAATATTTTATTCAGATTCAATTAGATTCGCTTTCTGATCTGATTGAAATCAGATTTTTAATTTACCTTTCTATAAACCTAAAAAGAAATTCAAAAATGAGAATTTAAAAAAATCACTTTAGAATGGGATACTGCCCCTTAACATGAAAGCAGCATCCACTATCACTTATTTTTAACTTGCCAGAGATCTTTATTTACCATGAGTGCCAGAAATCGATCCACATTGTATAATGCTGATTGAGCTGGAGGAGAAAATTGCGGAAGTATCAAATCAAAGGCGTGGTCTGTCCATGGGAAAACCACGTTGATTACTGGTATGCCTGATTCAACAAGTTTATCGTAGAGATCCTGAGTGCCGACCATGGGAACAATGAAATCTCTAGCCCCTTGCATTAGTAAAGTAGGTGGACAATTAGGATGAACATGTGTGGTTGGGCAAGCTAATTTATACATGTCAGGTACATCCTTTGGATCGCCCCCCAACAAGAGGTCCACTCGGCCAGCATAATAATAACTCCCTATTGGCTTGATATGATCGTGATTAGCCCCAATGGGCTCAATGGGCATGTTTTTACCCTCCCAGCCGTATCGTTCATATCCAGCTACTAAGTCTGTGGATCCGTAGTAGGAAACGATGCCACAGACGGATAGATCAGCTTTTCTTAAGACCTCAGGTGTCAACTCAGGATGCTTCGGTGCATAGCCTGCCAAAAGGGCTAGATGTGCACCTGCAGAAGCGCCCCCTAGTACGATTTTTTCAGGCTCTACACCATAACGGTCTGCATTGGTCTTCATCCACGCAATAGCCCGTTTAACGTCTCCGATCATTCCGTAGATGTCTACTTCAGGAATAAGACGATATGCTACATCCATCACCGTATGTCCTTGTGCTACTAGGTGGCGGAAGAAAGGCCTAGTACCCCTATCTTTATCTAGTGTGCCCCAACCGCTTCCGTGAAAAAATATGAATGCCAAGCCAGAAACTTTGCCGTCACTTGGACGCCAAATGTCACAAAGTAGTTGTCTATCCGTACCTTGAATGGTCCAGAAAGGGATATCGCGCTCCCAAGAAGGCTTGGGAGATGTTTTTGTTTTCAAAAACCATAACCCTCGCTTTTGAACCATAAGATTGGCTTGCTCTGGTCGTATTAAGTCTGACCAGCTAGCGCCAAAAGCATTTTCAAAACCCTTACTATCTCGAGTGCATCGCAAGACATACGAAGTCATTATGATAGCGCCAACTATCCCCATCGGAACAGCCCAAAAAGCTTGAAATATCAACCCAATTATAGCGCC
>JBHLLI010000121.1:0-12557 GCA_048885765.1 Candidatus Hermodarchaeota archaeon | reverse complement strand
CAAAAAGGGAGTTAAATACATGTTTGATGAGAGTACAAAAAATCACAAACATTAATTTTCAACGATAAATTTCAGTGGGGGGATCAACTTCGATTATAGTATGATTTCCATTACTCCAAGAGTTAATATGTCCCGACCAATTTGGAAACAAGCTTGATCTCGGCCTTAAATAGATTTCAACCCAATCATGAGGAGCAATAGTAGCATGTCTAGCTAATTCCATCTCCCAATAATCTGATCTAAAAAGATAATGTTCGACCACCAAGATTTGAGGTGCACTACCAAATTCCTCCCATATAGTACTCTCATTAATACCAAAATTTGTATTATTACTTGATAAATATCCAATAAATTCATCTCTCATAGTTATAATTTCTGGAGTAATCTCAAACGTCCAATCTATTACACGAACATATGCGTAATCCACCCTAGAAATTCCTCGACTGGTGACATTTGCTACAATTTCGATTAGAGTATTGAGATGGGTATTATTTGGATATAAAAACACCTCTACAACTTTATTCAGAAGAGAATTATTCCATATTTCTAATTCCATATCAATAGATGAATTATTGTTAATATTTAAGGATAAATTAGACATTAAATCTGTATTTTTAGTTTTTATATCTAAAAGCAACCAGGCAGTATGATTAGGGTAAGACTTAATTTGATCAGGTATAAATTGAACTTCAATATTTTCTTTTGCCTGATTGCTAGTAATTATGATCAGAATGAAGGGAATAGAGGTTGCTGTGATTACTATTCCCAATATTAATGCTATTAAAAAATTTTTTTTAAGTCTCATTGAAATTTAACCATAAAATAATGATAATAATGATAAATATCCAATAGATAAAATTATATGGATTATAGCAAAAGTTGCTCCAACTTTTAGTAATCTCTTAAAACTGAAATTTTCTACATTATTATTTTGAGCAATTTTTAGTGTCATTACATCACATGCAGCACCTTGGGGTATTAAATTACCCCCAATATTTACTGCGATAATTAGGGAATAGTATAATAGTATTGAAGGAAATCCGTAACCACCATCTACTATCGGAGTCACCAATAGGTTTATTATGGGTATAAACACTAATGCAGTTGGAGTATTAGCAACGAAACCTGACACAAAACTAACTAGTATCAATATTATCAAACTTACTGAAAAAGGATCAAGAACTTCAAAAGGAATTCCTCTAAAGAGATCCTCAAATCCAGCTATTTCTAAGCAACCAATGACAACATATAAGGATATAAAGAAAAAGATTATTTCCCATTCAATTTCTTTTAAAAACTCGCTCATTTTTTTTTTAGTAAATTTTCTATTAATCAACACCAATAAGAATGCTGAAAACGCTGCCGTTAAATAGAGAAATGGTAGAATTGCGAATAAAGCAATAGTAATAATAATTCCTATACTATTTACATAAAACATTTTTTTATTGGATATCATAACTCTGGCATCAACTAAATCTAGAACATACTTTTTCTGAAGTTCTTCAATTTCTGGTTCTTTACTTAATTGGAACTTGTCCAATAAGAAAGCTGTTATAAATAAAAGGGAGAAAGAGAAGAGCCAATAATAGGTTATAAAGTAAATGGTATTTAAGTTAAATGCAGAGGATATGATAATATTTTCGCCACTAGAGAAGGGTGTTATAATAGATCCAATATTTATACAAATAGTCATTCCTAATAAATACGTACCTGCTCTAATCTTTAAAAATCTACATAATCTTATTACTACTGGTGCTAATATCAATACAACCACTACATCACTTATTATTGCCGCTAATAGGGTGGTTATAAAACATATTAAATAGAAAAATACTTTTCTATTACCTTTTGAAATTTTGAAAAGTTTTACTGCTAAGAATTCTAAAATATTAGAATCTTGGGCAATTTTCGTTATTATACTCATACATAAAATAACTATTATCGCCTCAAATTCAATAAATGATATAAAAACAGATATTGTTAGATCTTTAAAAATACCAGTGATAGTACCAGCTAAAAAACAACAAAATAGAGAAATCACTACAAAATCAAATTTTTTAGATGAATAACTTATTAGAATCACAAAAAAAATAGCAAATATTGTTATTAGAAGCCAAAGATCCTCTAACATTGTCGATGTCTGAATTATTAAATTTTAAAATAATTTTTATAAAAGAGAAAAAAGAATTTAAACTTGATTAAATTTAAATAGAAATTAATTCTCTTCTCTTAAAATACAAATCAAAGTTCCTAAAATATAAAAATAAATTTCTTGAATAACAAAACTCAGGATAAATAATTAGGTGATTTTTCTTTTGAATGGAGAAGTTATTTTCTTCCGATTGACTGATGTAGGACGAAGTATTGATTTGAAAGAAGTAAGAAACATTATTCCTGCAATTCAAGATAAGAAAATTATTAAGACAAAAGATACCCCTTCATACGTAGATTTTCCAGTTCCTTTACTTTTAGAAGTCACCCAGAATATTTCCTCTGAATCAAAAATTATTGAAGACATATCACTTCATATTAAATTATATTCAGAAGGAGTAATATCCTTGATTGCGAGACTTGTGTTTCGGGATTTACCATTTAGGGAACTACACACATTAAGAAGAATTAAATTCAAAACAGCTCATGGTGAATTCCAAATAAATAATTTCTTGAAATATCATTACAATAAAGTATTTAATCAAATAAGGGAGTGTATTAGTGAAGAGGGTTTTATATTTGGTGAATCTGAACATGAAAAATACACAATATATTGCCTAACTGATGATATCGAAAATCCAAAAGAATTTATTGAAAGCGAAAAGAGGTACATTTCTGCACTTTTTATGGGAGAGAAACCTGAACTAAACCTTAGCCAAGACAGTATTAATAAAAGGCTTCGAAAACCCTTTTCATTCTTAAAAAATGATATTGTAGTCCTTGATTTTGATAGGGGTTTAATAATAGATCCGAATTATGATTATGAAGATATTTTACTCGTAGTTGAGATTGCTAATTATCAATTATTGGAACTACGCGCTTTAGACAAATTACTGGATCGAAGGTTAACTATAGCAGAAGAAGATATTCGTAAAATTTATTTTAAGACTAGAAGCTTATTCAGAAGATTTAAGAGGAAGGTTGGACGTTTGATCCGATTAAGATATGATTTAATATTTTTACTTGAGAATATTGAAAATGTTTCAAAGTTAGTTGGGGATTATTATTTAGCGGATATATATACATATTTAGGGGAAATATTCCAACTTAAACAATGGAGTGAAAGTATTAGACATAGACTTGAAACTATAGAAAACATTTATAATGTTTCCCAGACTAATATAAACGAAAAATTCCTTCTTTATGTTGAACTCCTACTAAGTTTTGTATTTATTATGGAATTTTTTCTATTATTATTGGATTTTATCCTTTGAGTTCACTTAATGCTCAAAACTTTTCAGAATCCAATTCTTTTTACAGCTGCATCTAAGATTTTTCTAAGCATTTCTTTATATGAAATATTGGCAAAATTACACATTTTTGCTAAATGACCATCCCAGCACCAACCTGGATTAGGATTGACTTCTAACAACTTTGGATATCCTTCCGCATCTAAGCGCCAATCAAAACGTACATAATCTTGGCATTCTAACCTCTCAAATAATTTAAGAGAGCAATTCTCAATAATTTCAGTTGTATCTGGTGGAAGCTTTGCAGGAATTGATTTAATATTCCAATAAGGAGAATCTGGTAACCACTTTGCTTCATAACCACATATTTTGGGTAAACCTTGAGGCAAGTTTGAGTAATCCTCTTCAATTATAGGGAGGATAGTATAATCATCAGGAGGATTTCCAATAATACCTATTGTAAGATCCTTACCAGTAAGGAATTGTTCTATTAATATTGGCTTATCGTATCCAAATTTTTCTCGAATTTCTGAAATTGCTGATAGTAATTCTTCTCCATTATTAACTACACTATTTTGAGTGATCCCAAAACTAGAATCTCCAAAATTAGGTTTCACGATTGCTGGAAAGTATAAAGGAAGATCAATAATCTTATCTTCAGGTTTGACATAAATGGCTTCAGGAACGGGAATTTCTAATTCTTTAGCAATCCCTCGAACTAAAGATTTATCATAGCAAAAAGCAAGGCATTGTGGTCCGGAGCCTGTAAATGGAATATTAAGTATTTCTAACAAAGCCGGAACATGTAATTCTTTTCTAGCATTATTTAAAAAACCTTCATCGCATAAATTAAATACAAAATCAAAACTTCCTCTTAAGTTTTGCAAATCCTGAATTAACGTACTATGATTATCTAAATATGAAAAATTATAATTAGAAAGTTCCTTCAATGCGCCCTTCAATTGATTTATTGTATAGAAATCATCATCATCAAATTTTTGTAAGGGTTTAAGGATATCTGGCTTATTTGGATCACCAAAAATTACAACTGCTTTTTTTGAGGACTTTATTTCTCTATTTTTTTCCAATGTCCATTCTTTTTTAACTTTAGCACTTAGAACAATCCTTTTTGCCATCATTCCTAAATCTTGGTCTCTTTGAGATTCTGGAATGATATAATTATGAAAAGTTATATCACTAAACCCAACTTTTTTTAACAGTGCTGTTATTCCATTTTTTGAATATAATCTCTCTGAATAAAACTGATCAACTAATACTCCCTTATTCACGTGAGTAATCACTTCTCGTGAAATCAATTTCTTTTTGTCTAATGATAAAGATCTTTCTCTACATACAAAGAGATTCTCGTCAATCCATTCCCATGAACGCGGTAGAAAATTTTTCTTAATATAATCACCATCTGTGAGATCTAATAAAATGAGGCCCCAGGGCTTTAATACACGGAAAACTTCTTTCAGAACCTGTAGATCACTATTTATTGTTTCAAAATATCCAAAACTATTACCTAAAATCATCACAGAATCGAAAGTATCTGTATTATAGGGTAATTTTCTTGCATCACCTTCACGAAATTTGCATGGAATGTTTTTCTTTTTTGCATCTGATTTCGCCTTTTGAATTAAATATCTTGAACGGTCTAATCCATAAATATTTTTAAATCCTCTATTAGCTAATTCAATGGAATGTCTTCCTTGACCGCAACAAAGATCGAGAATATAGTGTTCTGGTTGGAGATTTATAACCTTTGTAAAGTAATTCACTTCTGATTCTGTGATTTTTTGATCAGTTACTACATCTCCATCAGTTTTTAAATAGTAAGCGTTAAATATCCGTTTCCACCAGTCTTTCTTAACATACTCTTCTAGATCTAAAACTGGACCAAAACATTTAGCCATACTTTTTTCTTTTTTTTCTAAATTTCTCCCTTTATTATTTGTGTGTTTTGTTTGTATTGTCATTATTATTTATTAGATTAAATTTAATTTTTATTGACTTTTGAATAATTTGAGGCTCTATAGAATTATAATTAAAGATAACTCTATTTTGAATAACTTGAAAAATGAGTGCTTTAAGAATGATTATTTCTACATCCTTAATCTTTATACTATATATCCTTAACCTCTTAACTGCAACCATCCTGAAAATGGCATTAATTGAATTATAATTTATTAAATTATTAAGTAATATTTGAAGTTAAATAAAATTATAATATTTTAAAAAGATTTGCATTATTATATAGTTGATAAAACTAAATACATTTGGGTTTATTGTCTTATAAATATTAAAGAAATCCAATAATCACATAGTTTTTATTAAGAGCAATGGTAAGGAAATAAATGTGAGTCTAATTTAGTATTAAATCTTCATTTATATTATATTTTTAGCTATTGAGGGATTTATAGTAATAATTTTTTAATTTCTCTCAAAAGAATTTAAATTTTCCAGAATAACTTTTAATATTTTACTTTATATTAAAAATAAAAAATTTACTCACATTTATGAAATCTTTCAATAAAAAGGTAAATCTAAGAATTTAAATTGTGAATTAAACCCTATGTTTATTTAAAATGAATTCCATTATTTTAATTAAAGCTAAAGATTATCTAATAAAAGTAAGAATAGTATTCTTTGAAAAGTTCTAACTTTATCATACTTCAATAATATTTTTTTATCTTAACTATTGTAATTAAAATTAGAAACATTTATATATATAAAATGTTTTTTATCGTAATTGAATATATATAATAATATTAATTTAATCTAAATTAAATAAAAACGGAGAGAGAAGATCAATGGTTAAGAAGAAGGATGAAGATGATGATGATGAGGATGATGAAGATTGGGATGATGAGGATGAAGATTGGGAAGATTACGATGAAGACGATGAATATTAAAGTTTCATAAAATTAAAGAAAAGAAAATCAAATTCATTCAAAAATGAAGAATTATTAATAATTTTTTTCCAGAAATCCTTTCATTTATATTTTACAATACAAGCAAAAATAAATTTTTAAAACTAACTACATATAAGAACTTAAGTTAAAGTAGGATAAAACTACTAATGTGAGGTATTATTTTAGATAATCCAATGGATAGTCAAAAAAATTTAGCAATTCTTATCTTAATTGGGGGGAAAAGCACTCGTTTTGGTATTGAAAAACCTGTTGTTGAGTATTATGGAAAACCTTTAATTTTACATCAATTAGATATTCTTTCTAAAATTGATCAAGACATTTATTTGGTTGCCCATTCTGAGGAGCAAATATTTAATTATCGAAAACAGATAGAGTTTCCAAAAGATGTCAATTTTATTGTAGATGATAGAGATATTTTTGAACATTCTAAAATCTATAAACCGATGCTAGGGATCTATTCCGGGTTAAAAGAACTTGGTAAAATTGGTTTTGAGAAGGCATTTCTATTGTCTTGTGATATGCCATTAATAAATCCAGAAGTAATAAACTTAATGATAAATGAATCCGAAGGATATGAATGTTGTATTCCCAAATGGAATAATGGTTTCTTAGAGTTATTTTTTGCGATATATCCAGTTGAAAAGGGATTTAAAAAAGCAAGAGAGATTCTAATAACTGAAAATTATGGACTAATTAATTTCATTGATAAGGATTGGAAAACAAACTATGTCTCTGTAGAAAATTCT
This sequence comes from Candidatus Hermodarchaeota archaeon, assembly GCA_048885765.1. GTDB lineage: Archaea > Asgardarchaeota > Lokiarchaeia > Sigyniarchaeales > SOKP01 > Loki-b32. Next base: position 5,474 of record JBHLLI010000121.1, on the reverse strand, counting down.
ATTCAAAAGGTAGATAAGAACTTACTGAGCTTAATAAATATTAATGGTCCGATAGATATTGTAAAACTTTTAAAAATTGACAAATAAACCGTCGATTTAATAAAAGATAATCTAAAAAAAAGGTGAAAATATGAATGGAAATGAATATAAATATAGCTTTTTAGAAGATAATATTATTAAAATAAAACCAAAATTTAAAAAAAAGGGAAAAGAGTATGGGATCGCCACATTGAACATAAAACAAATTAATGCACTTGCAGAAACTATAGACTTACAATCAGTAGCTCCTTTAGTGTCTCCAAAATTTAATTTTAGAATAGAGACTTTCTTAATCCCTAGATTTGATGATATAAACAGGATAGCGTATTCAATAAAGCCTATTCCTGATGAAATAAATATTGAAATTTCAAAAGAAAATGTACATGATCTTCTTAAAGCTCTTGAATTAGGTACTACTATTACTAAATTAAAGGAAAGGGGTTATTCTGTTGAAGAATTAAATACGGCGTTAAAAAAAATTAAATTTTTAAAATATAAATAATATTTCTCTTATTTTTAAAATATCTAAATTGGTTTTAACCAATATTTTGATCAACTGCGTTTCTCATAGATTTTTAAAATGTTAACTATTTTTTTTAATATCAAGGAGATGGGTAATAACTTACTCAAACGATCAAAAGACTTTATTTAGAAACAATAAAGTGTTAAACAAATCTTAGAATTCATAAAGCTAGAAGTAGAATTTATTCGAATGGTTATTATAAAAACTAGAAATATTTAAATATAAAAAAAGTTTTTTTTCGAATTGAAAATATACTGTATTATTAATTTAATATGAATAATAAATTAGGAGATAATTAATATGGTTCCAAAAGATGATGATGAGGATTGGGATGATGAGGACTGGGATGAAGATGACGATGAGGATTGGGATGAAGATGACGATGAGGACTCGGACGATGATGATGACGATAATGATGGATATTTCGAAGAAGAATATTAAAATAAGAAGAACTTATTAGAATCTAACTTTACTAATCCCAAGTGACTTTACAAATAAAAACTAATTAAAAGTAATTTTTTTAACCCCTTCCTTTTAAATTAAACTTCATAAAAATGAATAAATTAATAATTATTCGCCAAATTAGTATCTTCTTCGTAAAAAAACTAGATCTGTTGTAAAAGTAAAAATTTTATCTAAGTCAAATTATGATTATTAAGTTAACTTAATCAATCTTAGAGTATATCACTAATTAAATGATTCTTGAGGAATTTAATTTTTTAGATAAACAAATTCTTGTTGAGCAGAAAGAGAAAATTAGCTCTAATTTTAAAATAAAATCGTATAAGATAAAACTTAAATTTATGCAAGATAAGAAAATTCCTCAAAAGGACATAAATGCTGTTCTTAATCATCTTTTTTTTGATGATAAGCTCATTTCAGAGACAACAAAAAGTTCAATCTCCAAAATAATCTATTCTAAAAATGATAGAATCATTATAGTAATCGTTCCCGAAGGTAAAGATATAATTAGAAATCGAGATAAATTAATTAGAAATTATGGTTGGTTCTTTTATATTTCTGGAAATGAACTTGATCAAAAAACTCCCAAGAAGAGTAAACCTAAAAAGAAAGAAGAAAAAAAGCAAGAAATAACAATTAGCAGCGAAGAATACTTATTTGAAGATCTCAAAATCATTATAAAACAAAAAAAGAATATGCGCCCTCTTTATCACACTAAAGAATATAGACACTATCTTAAACTAATTAAATCTGAAAATATTAAACAATTACCAATAAAAGATATGTTAGATGACTTTTTTTTCCAAAATGAGATAATTCCAATAGAAGAAAAAAAAGGAATTAGGAAAATTATTTATTATCAAGAAGAAAAGACTATAGTTATTAAAAGCTTTCTAGGAGACGAGATGTATGAAAATTTAGAGAGCCTTGTTAAAAAATATGGTTGGTATTTATATATTACTGGTGTTCCTGTTGGTGATAGTGATATTTCAAATGCCATAGACAAAATCGAGAAAAGGTATGCTTTAGACTATTTTTATGATCTCTCTTTAGTAGATAAAGAAACCAATTCAAATAAAATTCGAGTCACAATTTACCCAATAATTTTAAAACCAAATCATAATTGCCATATTTTAGGGTTAGGGAAAGTGAACATTTTATTAGATTGTGGCCTTTCCGAAAAAGACGAAGAAAATGAGACAGAAGGTGATTTTCGATATATAGAGGAATATTTACAGAATTTACCCGATTATATCCTCGAAGAAGAAAAAGAGAGAAAAGGGTTAAAATCTGAAGAAAAAGAAACTGTTGTTAATATAGCAGAGAATCCTAAAATTGATGCAATTTTTCTCTCTCATAGTCATTATGACCACGTTTCTGGGTTGAAAGAATTAATTAGAATGTTCCCAGATATTCCTGTTTTGTGTTCTCGAATAACTTTAGACTTATACCTATTACGGGACTCTAACTTTTTGAAACAAGAAAACCAAGATGAGATTGAAGAAGAAGAGTATCAAAATGTTATTAAAAATGTTATTTATGTAGAAAATGGTACAAAGATAGAGTTTAAAGAACCAAATTGTTATTTATCTTTTTTTCATGCAGGACATATGCCTGGCGCTTTGATGATGCAGGTTAAATTAAATGATTTTAAATTTTTGTACACAGGAGACTACACATATATTGACATTACACCATTTGCTGGAACAAGAAGATTCCTTGAGCAAATTTCTCGTCCAGTGGATTATTTACTAATTGATGGTACTGCGGCTCAAGAAGATTTTGGTAATATATCCGATCAATTTCATAGTTTAATTTTGTTTCTTGAACAAAAGGCAGAATACGGAGACAACTCGTTGATTGGAGCAGACCCTTCCAGTTTAGCAATCAGTTTCATGTTAATATTTTGGCGCTATTTTAGAAAGCTTCAATTAAGACGTGGTTTTGAAAAACGCCCTAATATTTACGTGGATATGATGGTGAGGAAAAATATCCAGGTAATAAACCACCGGTATGAGTACATTTATGGACCAATTTCAAGATTAATAAAGGATAAAGCAAATCCTTTTAATAGTATTAAATTCAGATGGTTTGATCATTCTAATCTAAACTTTTTAAGAAAGAAAAATAATATTATTATTTCACATCCCCCAGATCTTTCTTATGGATTAATACGGAATATTATAAATTCCGTAGGGCGTAGTCCTCACAATTTTGTGTTTCTAGCAGGCTCAATTCATGAATCCCCTGGTGCTGAACTAATTGAAGGTGCCGATGAAATTGAGTTTTCTGAAACATGGAAAATGCCATTTCGAGCATTTCTACTGAATACGTTCGCACCACACATTAAAATCAACCTCCATGCTGATAAAAACCAATTAAGAGAAATGATTAAAAGTTTAGAACCTAAAGAAGTCTGTTTTTTCCATCAATCGGCGAAAAAATTAACTGAAGTAGTGGAATATGTGAAAGAATTAGGTGTTGAAAAAGTCTCTTTACCTATGAAAAGAAAACTCTTAATATTGAATTAATTTGAATTCTTTATAAAAAATAATCCATAAAACTTTTAGTTTGAGAATTCTTTAACTTCATAGAATTAACTGAACGTTTAGGTGATTACAAATATACTCTGAGAAAGTCATGGAGCACTTTAGAAACCCACGAAATATGGGTGAAATGAAAGATGCTGATTCTGTAGGAGAATATGGAAATCCTGTATGTGGTGATCTAATGTACATATATATTAAGGTTAAAGAAATGAATGGAAAAGAAATTATTGATGATATATCTTTTCAGACCTTTGGGTGTGCTGCTGCTATTGCTACATCATCAATGGTTACAGAGTTAGCAAAAGGAAAAACACTAGAAGAGGCTAACAAAATCACACGGGATAATGTTGCTGACTCTCTGGATGGGCTACCCCCAATAAAACTACATTGTTCAAATTTAGCTGCCGATGCTTTGCATGATGCTATTAAAAAATATCTAGACAAGAAGAAATGAAATTTAAAACTCAGCCTTATCTTTTATCATAATTTTAAGTTTTAAATTAATACTACAAGTAAAGCTTATATTGAACAATCCCCTTAAAGAAATAATTTAGTTTTTTAAAATGAATTAAGTTGGTATAAAAATATGGCAATTATATATCATTTTGCAAATCCTGATATAATTAACATCATTCATTTATCAGCTTTTATAATTCTAATTATTGCAGGATTTAATATAAAAAAAAAAAATGAGGCGATTGAAAAGCCAAATCTCTTTCTAATAAGTGGAATTATTGGAACGATATGGTTTGTAATTTCCTTTCTAATTCCCGCATATATGTTTACTGCACCACCAACACCAGCAGAAATTCAATATACATATATTTACAGTCTTATTTGGCACAATTTAGTTCCTTCAATAATTCTTGTCGTAATCTTTGGTATTATTAGCATTATTCTTGGATTAAAAAATCTAGAATACTATGGTTTATGGATAGTGCTTTCAGGGATTTTCTTTATAACATCAATGTTATTAGATCTTTTTTCTATTTTAGCAATTATAATTTTTATTGGTTTGATGATATCATCATGTTTTTATTTATATTTTTGTATAAGGCTTAAGAATCCTTATCTCATTATATTCAGTGTTTTGTCTATGATTTCTTTAACCCTTCCTGCTATTGGAGTTATGCTTTATATACCCATCTTTTAATTACTAACACCTCAAATATTATGAATTTTACTAAACCAATTACTGAAATAATACAAGAACGGACATCTCGCAGAACCTATTCTGGAAAACCACTTAATAATAAAATGAGGAAAAAAGTGATTTCAATAATAGAAAACCATGATTTAAAAAGCCCATTCAGTAAAAATGCCGGAAAAGTGAGATTCAAACTTGTTAGCGTACCAGAATTTGAATCTAATGAAAAGAAAAAGTTAGGTACTTATGGATTTATTAAGGGTGCTCAGGACTTTATAGTAGGAACCGTAGAGAAATCACAATATGATCGCGAACATTATGGCTATCTTATGGAAACCATTATTTTAACTGCCACTGATTTAGGCTTAGGTACATGTTGGTTGGGTGGTTTTTTCAATAGAAGTCTATTTTCAACCAAAATTAATCGTATGCCTAATGAGATTATACCTGCGATCACACCTATTGGATATCCAATTCAAAGAACAACAAGAGAAAAACTTATTAGATCATTTGCGAAGGCAGATAAGAGACTACCTCCGGATCAATTATTTTTTGAAGGAACTTTAAAAAACCCTCTACATATGAATAATATAGGAGAATATTCAAAATTACTTGAAATGGTTAGGTTTAGTCCATCTGCAGGAAATAAGCAACCATGGAGGATTATTAAAGTTATTAATAAAAATATTTTTCATTTTTATAAAATAAATCCTAAAGATGGGCGATTCATGAAATATAGTAAATTTAGACCTAT
>JBHLLI010000120.1:0-12650 GCA_048885765.1 Candidatus Hermodarchaeota archaeon | reverse complement strand
TTAGCCTGCCGCTCTCAACCGCACGAGTGTGTGGCGTTCGAAAGAGGAACCAAAGGTTCAGGCTTAGAGCGTGAGGGTAAAATAAGAGTTTGGAGAGGTTTGAGAGATGAGGAGTATGTTCTAGAGCAAGTTTTTTATTTCTTTATTTAATTTTTCCTTGAATTTTACAATGGGTTAAATATAGAATCTAAATATTTCAAAAAAACTTTTAAAATCTGTTGATTTAAGATAAGAATAATAAGAAAACTAAAAAATTTAAAAAGATGGAAGGGTGCATTCATATATGCTAAGAAAACCTGTTTGGGAAGATAGAAGTATACTTTTACCTCATGAACGAAAAATTATTGAAGAACTCGAAGAAGGAGTAGCAACGAAAGTGTTTATTGATATTAATGAGGAGAATGAGATTGTCGAATTGTCCACTATCGACTGTGGAATTAAAAGAATTCCTGAGGACATTGATAAGTTGATCTCTCTTGAGTATCTTGATATTCGGGATAAATCAATATCTGAGTTACCCAATTCTATAGGTAACCTCCAAAAACTGAAACATCTTTTAATTTATGAAAGTAAAATAAAAAAAATACCTCAATCGATTGAAAATTTAAATAATATTACCCAACTTAGACTGGTAAATAGCCAAATTAAAGATATTCCTTTACAAATATTTAATTTGAAGAGTTTAACTACACTTGATTTAAGTTTTAATGCGATATCTAGAATTCCAGCAGAAATTAGGAATTTAGTAAATCTAAAAAACCTTTTTCTTGATAACAATAATCTCTCTGATCTTCCTAACACATTAAGCATTATAACGGATTTAAACCTATTAAATCTCCATAATAATAAATTTAAAACACTTCCTGATGTCATTGTAAATATGAATTTAGGTGCCATTACTTTGCACAATAATCCAATTAAAAAATTACCTAAAGTAATAGCGAGATGTAGAAAAGAACAAGACATGTATATATTAAAAGAAAGTGTTCTTCAAGAAATGTACGCCTCAGCTATGTCCGTTAGAAAAGATAATTTTGGACCAGAACTATGGAGAGCAAAAAATCAAGCAGATTTTAAAAAAGAGATAAGGGAAAAATCAGAAAGAGAGTCTCGGGACCTATTAAAAGGATTATTTGGATCTTAAATCTTCTATTTAATATTTCAATTTTATTTTTTTTCCACAGTTAGGACACTCGATTTTTTTAGCAGTTGATTGGATATTTCTCAGGATAGTTCCACAGTTTGAACAGAAATTTGCAGTTTTACCGTAATCATCCCCATTATATTCCATTGTTGTTAATGTATTTTCTCTCTTTTCATTGAGAAACAAAGAAATTTTTTTTTCGTCAAATTTATCTATAAGTTTATCCCCACCTTGTTCCAGAGCATAATATAATTCATTTTCATATAGAGGGACTAGTTGGAGAAAATGCGTGTTTTTTATAGAAGGTATTATCAACTCACAGAAGGATGCCGGGAGATCATCAAAAGGGAATTTAAACAAAAAACCACAAAGTTCACTGCGGTCAATAAATGGTTTTGGAGGATTACCATTTCCATAAGTATGCCCATCAAGGAAAAATGTATGTTCCCTATGGATGTAGGAAATAAAAAAAATTAACTTATCAATCAACCAGTAGTATTTATAATTCTTATCATTTATAAGAGGTAATGGAAAATCATAGGGAATTGTAATTAAGAGTTCTAAATAATTATATATAAATTGCAGTTCTTCGGGAACTGATAAAGGGAGCATACTAAACCCCGAAGTAATTAAAACTCCAAAATCTTTGTTAGCTACCTTAGGGATTTGATATATATAAAAAGGTAGAAATTCATCATCGTCTATATATGTCGTATGCGCAATTTCACCGATATGAGTTTCTATGTGTTTTCTAATTAGAGTATTCTCCAAATTGACCATTTGTGAGTAAATATTTTTAAATTCTTTCATTACTTCTGATTCTGGACTTGTTAAGGAAGGATTCTCTCTCATATCAAGTACTAAATCATTCCTTTTTAATGCTAATGACCTTAAATCTTGACCAATATTATAGTAGGGATTTTTCAAATAAATCTCAGCTTTCCGGGGAGCAATCGCATTAAAATATTGGGAGAAGCCCAAGGGGATAACATTCGCTAGAATTGGTGGTTTTTCTAAATCGATTCTATATAATGGTCTCTCGGACCAATCAGCACCCTTGATTTTTATTCTTGTAAAGTTTTTAATAGCTTCCTGAACACTTTCAACACTTACTTCTATGTAATTTGAAGGATCATCTTCAGCTGCTTTATTATCCGGGTAATTAAATCCTCCGTGACTATAATATTCATTCACGAGAATTTTACAATTAACATCAGTATCACTTCTAACTTGGTCAAATAATTTTAAATCTTCCGCATCCCCATAAACACGCTTCTCTCTAAATTCCCTCTCTAAAAGTTTAACCATTTGATCTTTATTCAACATATAAAGTTTTTACTCTTTCTTTTAAAATTTAAAAATTATTTTAATTAGTGTACTGATATTTTTATAATTTTTTTAGTCTTATTTCTTTCTTTATCTTTTTTAGATGAAATATGTAACCCATCACTCTCAACCGCACGAGTGTGTGGGAAATCACGAATGATGTTTCGATTCCCATTTTAGATATTTTTTATTTAAAGTCTTTAACATTCGTTGTTTTTGTTGAATTGAATATTTAAGATATTTTTCATAAGAAGAACTAAGAAGTGACGAATGTATTCCGTTACCATAAAATGCACTATATAATGTTAGTCGAGATATTATTTTTTGTTCCTCTTTACTGAATTGCCTTTTAATGTAAGCCACATCAGGTTTAGCTAATATATCCCCTACTAAATTTATAATCGTACCATCAAGAAATAAACTTTCAAGTTTTGGTTTTGCAAAGACCTTCTCATATTCAGTATTAATATAGTTATTAACTCTATTGAAGAATTCGATATCGTTATGGGGTGAAAGGAGACTTTTATCAACTTGCCAAAGTGGAGGATCATACTTCTGTTCCCTTTTTTTATTCTCTTGGACATAATCCAGTATAGATTGAGTTTCTCGTAAGACCTGCGGGATTAAAAACAGAAGAAACTTTTTTCTTCTTTTAATAAAATTATCTTCAGATTCAAATTTAGGATTTTGCAGTAATTTAATTTTGAAATCAATTGGAGAAATATTTGAAGCATCTGAATGTACAATAGAAAACCCTCCTTCTACAAAGGATTTTGTATTTAGTAAGGTATTATATGATGGTCTTATAGGATATGGTTGTAACCCTTCAATCTGTAACACTTCACCCAAGGAAAGTACATGCGTATGATCGATAACCCGTTGTATAGGTTGATAAGAATAGGCAAGACCTTTTGTTGTTATTAAAAGATGAGATTTATAAGAAAATTTTCTCTTAGTTCTCACTGTTCGAATCGGTGGCATGTAAGTTTTCATTTTTGGGGTACCATGAGTTTTCTTAATATCCGAAATATATTTTATAGAATATGATATATTACAAAATGTACTATATACGATCTCCTCATTCGGAGGTAAACAGTCTTTTAAATTTGAATAATCTATAGGGACAGAAAATTCTTCCATAATTTCACTCACATTACTTATTTACTATTTTATACTTACTTTTTGTCTTTTAGCTAATAAATTTAACTTAAAATTAAAATTTAATTAAGGTTCAAAAAATTAAATTTGGAGAAATAGATTTGAGGATAATGGAGTATGTTCTAGAGCCAAAATTTTATTCGTTTTTCTTTTTTTTCTCGTCTCTTTTTGTCTTTTTCTGATTCGATATTTATTTTAACCTTATATTAATGTAGATCAATTGTTTTTAAACAAAAAATATCAAATATCTTTTGGGAATTTCATTTATATGGTGAACTTAAAGGAAAAAAATTAGCTCGTTCTTATTCAGGTGCTATCAATACTCGATTTTTACACACATTAGGTACAATTAATGAAGAGTTAGACTTTTAGATGTATCAAAATAGATTATTTTTACACTCAAAATTACTTTTTTTGCATTACCCTTTCTATTAAATTTTATTCAATTAAATTTGTCGGCAGAATGACTTATGAGGAGAACGAACATATTGCTGATCGGTATTATTATCATTACCTTTAGAGATAATAATATAATATGGGAATTCCTTCTTTGAAGAAAACGACGAAAAACTCTGATTTCACCCCCAAATACAGAGGATGAGCAACGTGACGACATTAGTTATTGGCGAAATTAGCGGGATTGGATTTATCGGTCCTTTTGAATTTTTATAGATAACACAAAATCAGTTAAACCCTATCTTTTAAATAGTGGTTTGGGCAAGTATTAGTTAAAGAACTGGATTGAATAAAACATGAAATTATTACTTTAAAATGGACCTATATTAATGAAAAACCAAACTAAAAAAAAGGACAAAATTACTGGTGAGTTTCTTGATAAAATTAAAGAAGAGTTCAAAGAACAAAATCCTTATATTGCAGAAATGGAAGAATTAAGTAAGAAATGGTGGCAAAAACGCTTAGAAGAAAAGGGAGAAGTACCAGAAGAAAATACATTGATGATTCTAAAGAGGTGGGGATCCAAGGCTCCAACCTTAATGAAAGTTAAAGGAGGGGGCTATTTACTCTTTATAAATAAAATGGGAATTGTCATCGACCCTGGATATTATTTTAAGGATAACCTTCTAGAGCTTGGGTATACTATTGCTAATATCAACATTATAATTATAACTCATAACCATCCGGATCATACTGATGACCTAGTAAAATTAATAAATGGGATAAGGGAAAGGAAACAACATGTAGATTTATACACTACACCCCTTACTTATGAAATGTTTAATAAAGTTATAGATACCAATGAAGATTATGTACATTTTAATGAATTAAATGGTAGTTCAATAAAGATTCACGATTCTCCTTATCAAATAATCTTTCCTGATGCTTATCATAAAGAAATACCAGAAGAAAGAGATGATGAGCATAGAGCAAAAGGAGTAACCATTGTTAATAAAAAAACAAAAGAGGTAGTAATTTCTATAAGTGGTGATACTAAATTTAAAAATCAATTATTAAGGAGTCACAAAGATGTTAGACTCCTTATTTCACATATTGGGAGCCCATCGGGTTCTGAAAATCATTTAGGATATATTGGTACAGAAAAATTAATAAAAGGAGTAAATCCAGAATTCGTAATTGTCTCTGAATTCGACATGGAAGAATTTGGAGCTCCTGGAACAAGGCTTGCAACTATAAATAAACTTCAAAATACTACAAGAAAAATTATTTTAGTTGGTGATATAGGATTATCTGTACAATTTGAGGGTACATTTCAGATAAAGGCTGTTTGCCAAATATGTGCAAAGCAGCATTGGGTAAATATTGAACAAGTCAAACAAATTGAAGTAAATGATGAGATTGGAAATAGGATTGAATACCTAACTGAAAAATGCCCTAATGATGTTGATTTTGTCTAAAAATCCAACTATTTCATTATCCCTCAAAATTGGTAATGCTGAAATGTTGTATAAATTCATTAGAGTTATTGCAAGTAATATAATTTCATTTTCATCAATAGGTCGGATTTTTAATATTGAATCTGATATTTCTTTTTGGAAATTTCTGGGTCTTTCATATAAATACCTAAATCGGTCTATTAATCGATCACAAGAGTTTCTTTCAAAAAACCCTCTATATTTTCCAGCATCAGAAACAAAAATAACTATACCTTTTGCACAATACTCAAATAATTCTTTTCCTTTAACGTTTTTGAAAGTAACACTAATAATTCTTTCTTTTGGCTCATAACCAAACTCCTTTATTGATTGTTTTTTGAGATCTTTTTTTTCAAGCTTCTTTTTTGTGAAATTTAGAGCAATTATATTAACAAACTTATATATATTTAGTCCAGAATCCGTTAACAGATATAATTTATTTTCTTTCTTTATAACTTTACTCTCTTTTAATTGTTGTAAATGGTATGATAATTGATTGTCAGATATTCTTTTTATTTGATTTTTGGATATTTCTAACATAAGATTAACCCTATCAAGCAAATCTGAAAACCCTAGGCTTCCAGTTGATAAAGCCTCAATTGTGAAAATTTTAAAGATGCTTTTAAGAGGATTTAACATGTTTATTATATACTTTTTAACTGAAACTTTCGTACCATCTTTAAGTAAGAGTTCTCTCAACTCAAGAATTTTATCTAATAGAATTTGACCATAAACTGAAAACATAACCTCTTTCTGTTCAATCTTTACCAATCCTGATCGAGAAAGGTTTGTAATATGATGAGATATTGTAGACTCATTAATTTTTAATATCCTTTTAATATTATCTCTTAGCGTTTTCAAGTTTTCAGGATTTTGGTAAAAATCCACTATTATTTCAAAGAATTTTGGTTTCAATAGAGCATTAACTAATCTAGATAATTGAGGAATTGACATAAAATAAAAGATAGTAAATGAATCTGTTAATAGATTTCTAATTACACCACCCTCTTTGCTTAGATCTTCTTCAAATTCATTTTCATCAAATAAAATATATTCACTACTCATTATCCCACCACTTTTCTATATAATTCTCAAAATAATTGGATAGATATTAATACTTAGATTATACATAGTTTAATTCCAATTTAAATTTTTCGATGATTTTTTAATCAAAACATATCAAACTAGATTATGAGCAAAAGTATTTAAGCCTATACTTGAATAATTCATTTTTGTCGCATAATTAAGTATAAAAAATATAAAATGATGTCAATTATTTGAAATTAATAATAAATATTTAGCTTAACAAAATGAGCTTTCGGGCGACCAATTTAGCCTGCCGCTCTCAAACGCACGAGTATGTGGCGTTCGAAAGAGGAATTTAATTTTACGAATACTATACTATGTAGCTACAAAAAGCTTCTTAATTATGCAAGATGAGTTTCAGAGAAAAATCTATTTTAGTTTATTACCACAAGTTCCACAGAACTTACTTGATGATGAATTTTGAGCTCTACATTTATGACAAAATTTAAATCCCCCTCTTTTTTCATCATAGTATTGTAAATTATTAATTTTTATATTAGGATTTTTTGCTAATTGTTGAACTGCACCATAAAGATCCCCTTCCTTTAAAAGCTTTGCTGCATCAACACCAAAAATTTCTGAGATGTCTGGTGCGGGTTTTTTAATATCCTGTTTTACAGTAATACTTATTTTTTTAAAGAGTTTCTTCAATGTATTAATGTTAGATTTACAAGAATCGCATATTACACCCTCTGAGACAATTTCAATCTCACCTTCCTTTAATTCATTTAACGGAAACTTATCATAAATCCCAATTATCATTTTTCTAATAGCATGAAACCACGAGTTACCGTCTTTTGAAGGGAATCTAATATTGATATCGGCATTAGGATCAATTTCAAATTCAACATCATCCTCCAATTCCTTAACGGTCGTTCCTGGTAAGTATTGTTTTCCATCGATTGCAAATATAAAACCGCTCCGAGCCTGCCCATCCTTAAATTTAAGTCTAAATTTCATATAGCCAACATTAAGAGCTTTATCAAACCAATTATTTTTTTTACGAATTCCTTCTATAATCTGAAATTCTGTTAATGTCATTTTAAATTCCTTATATAATTTAATAATTTATTTGTAATTTTCATTCTAAATAAATTTCTTTACTTCTTAAAAATTAAGCCTAGAGTGTAAGGGTAAGTCGAGTGCTTGGAGTGATTTGAGAGATTGTAAGATTGAAGAAGTATGTTCTAGAGTTATAAATCTATTTATATTTTATGATAAATTTAATATGAAGCTTAATTTCTCACTAAGATTGCCTTGCTAGGAGTGGTATTGATTGGATTTTTAAGGTCTTTACATCGTTCACAATTATAAAAAAACTAATCATTTAGTTTTATAATTATACACTGCTATTTGATAATCATCCATACAATATCCTGTCTGTGAAACCTCACCTTTAATCATATAATTTCTACTCAGAATATCAGGTCCTTTCTTTTCGAGATATGTATTAAGTTCCGGCTCCTCTATTTGTAGCAACTCTTTAGTTTCTAAACCAATTAACTTTTCAGCTAATTCTCCCATGAATTTAATGGGTATATGATAAGAGCGATACCGATCATAGTTAGCAAGTGTTAAGCTTATAATCATAACATAAATAAAGTTCTCCCTATTGACACATTTACACGTATTGGATAGTTTAAAGCATATAGGGCACACATTATAAATATCGATCCCCTTATTAAAATACTCAAAGCTAGTAGAAGGAGTCCCTTTTATTTCAACTAATCCTACATCTTTCTCCCTCAAAATTGTTTTTATTTCTATAAAATTACCAGTAAAGTTTATTTCTACTCCTTTATTCAAAAATTTTCTATATTTTCGATACATATTCATATCTTCATCAAATAACATTTTATAATATCCTTGTTCCCAAGCTGTTTCTAGATTTGTGGTTCCTCTAGCAGTCGGAATCATATAGGCATTATTACACTCTTCACAGACGGATTCAGAATCATGATGAGTTAAATAACCTCCACATTCAGTACATTTATTTATCTCATCCCAAGTTTTTAAAGAATCTATATATATTTTCATTTTTGATTTCACAAGCTGAATTCTGTCTACGTTTAGATAAATTGGGATAAATAGTATAAATTTTTTTTGTTTGAATATAAAATTTCACTCAACCTTCGGGCGATCTATTTAGCCTGTCGCTCTCAACCGAACGAGTGTGTGGCATTCGAAAGAGGAACCAAAGGTTCAGGCTTAGATCGTGAGGGATAGTTTAGTATTTGGAGGGATATAGAATAGAAATTTAAGTTATTTTTTATTAGTAATTATCTGAACACATCTAGAGATAAAAGCTTCTTTTGATATTTTATTATTACTTAATTCTTTAAACGTTTGTTTGTAGTCTTCAAAATTATTTCTGAACTTAATGATAAAATCATCAGATTCAAAAAAATTGTTAAAAATGGTCTTAAGGTTATATAGTAGTTCGTCATATTTAGCCATTTCAGATTCAAATAGATTTACTTCGCGTTTGAATCTTTTAATATAATCATACAAATTATATGTAAAATCATCAAGATTTTCAACATCAAGATCAAATCCAAATTCCCTGTTTAAATTGATCTTCATTAAATCATCCCACTCAATATCAGCACCCTTAATAGGTATTATAGGGATGTTAAGATCCCTAGCTAATTTAAGTTCATGTTCACAGTCTTTTGAATTAAAGACAGATTTATTGGATGCAAAAAATAATAGTAATTGGCATTGGGGGATTTTCTCATTCATAAAATCATCGATATTACCAAGCATACTTTCCTCGCAATAATATACTTTATACACCTCTTTTTGTTTTTCTAGATATTCAGAAATAACCTTAATTTTAAAATCTTCAAAATCAGAAACCGCATGACTAATAAAAATATGTATAGTATCCCGCTTTCTGCAATATTTAAGAATTGCTGGCAAATCCCTTTCTACAACTTTTTTCCATTCTCCTTGCCATGGATTTCCAGTTAGTTGAAGATTAGTCAGATTTTTCAAACGCCAAATTGATAGTGGAATAGAATTAAATTCATTTCCTTTTACAGAGAGCTCCTGAAGAGATGTTAATTCTTTTATAGATTCTGGAAGAGTTTTTAATTTATTCCCATCGAGATAAAGCACTTCCAACTGTTTCAGATTACCAATTGATTCAGGGAGTTCTATCAATTTATTCCCTCTTAATGTTAAATTTTGAAGTGAAGTTAACTCCCCAATCCCCTCATATATTTCTATTAGTTTATTTCCATCCAAATTAAGAATCTGAAGATCACCCAAATTACTCAACGATTTTGGTAGATCTTTTAAACTGTTACCAGATAAAGATAAATACTTAAGAGATTTTAAAGTTCCTAGTTCATCTGGAAGTGAGTTAATGGTATTACCATTTAAATTTAACTCAGTTAAAGAAGATAGATTTCCAATTGATTTGGGGAGATTTTTAAGCTTTTGATTCAAAAAATTAAGTGTTTTTATCAATTTTAAATTACCAAATGATTCTGGAATTGCATTTAATTTATTTCCAGTAATATCTAATCTTTCTAAATTTATTAAATTACCAATTAAATCGGGAAGTTTGGTTAATTTATTATCTGAAAGAAATAATTCTCTTAAACCGATTAGGTTTGTTATTGAATCTGGAAGATTTGAAATATTATTACCTCCTAACCATAATACTAGGAGTTCTTGTAATTCACCTAATGAATCAGGAATACTTGTTAGTTTATTTCTGGTTAACTTAAACTTTTGAAGTGATTTAAGATTTTTTATCGAATCTGGTATTCCAGTTAACTCATTTCCAATTAAATTAAGTTCCTGGAGAGATTTCATATTTATAATAACATCGGGAATAGCACTAAACTTGTTCTTTTTCAAATCAAGAGTTCTGAGTGATTTCAGGTTAGCTATTGAACTAGGAACAGTTGATAAATCACATCCAATAAGTCCTAACTCAGCAACACTACTATCTTCAATTACAACACCAATTGTTTTTTTCCTAAGTTTTTCAACTCTGTGAATGGGTTTTCCAATAAAAATTTCTATATCTTTTAAAGCATTAGCTTCCAGTTCATTTATTTTAGATTTTTCCGTCATTTTTTAATCTAATCCTTTATGATTTTTGTTCCACAGGCACCACAAAATTTGGCACCAGCTTTATTTTTAGTCCCACAATTAGAGCACTCAACCGTAGTTGCATTCTTAGGCTGAACTTGCCCCTTTGGTGGGATTTTTATCTCATCCACACCAAAAAGCATTTGGGACATATCACGATCTTGTTGTTCCTTAGATATGAATGGTTTATCTTTATTTTCCTCATTTTTTTCTATAATTTGCTTAAAATATTCACGCACCGTCTCTTTGGAAAGCTTTTCTATAACCTTTAGTTCAGCGTCCATAAATGGAAAAATCCGACGTGCGTTAAAATTACGAGTGATTTGAAACTTTCCTGTTGCGGGGGGATCCAAAAATATTACCCTAATTCCCTCAAATGGTGGAATCTCTATAAGTGGGCCTTCACCCCATATACAATAATAATCAAACCTCACATTGTTGTAGGTTTCAAATACTTGTACCAAGGTTCCATCTGGTTTCAATGCTCTCCAATTACGCATTTCAAAAAAACCTTCTGTCCGAGCGTCACCAATATAATATACATCACGCACATACGAGACTAAAGTTGGATCAGGAGGTGTCCCCGGTATCCAACCATCTTTCTCATCCCCAATTAATGCTCCAGCTAGTAGTAGATGGAGCTGACCATTATTGGCTATTCCACTTGTTATGATTCTATAACCTAATTCAAGAGAAGGATAGAACACAAGTATTTCTTCGTCATCTAATACAACAAACATATCAGCTAACCATTTCGCACCCTTGTTATTCCTTGCTAATGCAAATATGAGTCTAAGTAGCTCAGGATAATTCTTTACAAGTTTTCTTGCTTCTTTTGATTTAGATAGCATCGCCACAACGGGTGGATAAATTTGTCCAAGGGCATCCCATGCTTGTGCTTCTAAGGGTTTTTTCTTTTTAACAGAATCTATGATTGCGTGAGGGTTATCCGATTCTGGAACTCCTGCCTCAAAACAGGCATTATTAAAATCCATTGAAAGTGATGCAATTTCTTCAACTTTATCAAGTAATTCTTTAACTGCTATCATTGGATCTCCCCCAGATTCAACCATGGCACCAAGGGCTGTAGATAGAATAGCTGCTCCTATCGGACCTAATCCGTCTATGAACTCTTTTAAATCATTTAAAACATAGTCTAAAGTTTCCTTATTAGCATTAGTCGCAGCATTCATTAACTTTTGAAGTTCCATTATAAAACTCTGAATTTGAATGGTATTTGACATGAACATCTGCCTAACATTTTGCACAATTTCTTTTATTCCCTCCATAGAAGAATTATAGCATTTGCTATATTTAAAGGTTTAATTATTCGTTAAAATAAAAGGGGAGAGTTATAAAAGCTTTTATTGGGAAAGTTTCTAAATTTAATCACTATAAGGATTTGGATCTCTTTTGGAACCAAACTCTTGAAGATTATTAAGAATATTTTTCCTAATTTCTTCACATTTCTCAGGATTAGAAATCAAATATTTCTTGTCTAAATCCTCCAAAGAACTTCCAATTAACCAAGCACTACAAGTAATGTAATTACCTGGTTTAACATCTTCTTGCACTTTTCTATAATCTGATACTACATCAATTTCAATTCCATGAGATTCTATTTTAAATATGTAGAAGTGTAATTTTGTTAAAGGATTTAGTTCTCTTTTTACACTCTTTATGATTCCATTAAAGAGAGCAGTAGATTGTGGAACGTTATTTAATACACGTGAAAATAAACCTGTAGGAATAAAAGATTTGGAAGCAAAACCAGGTTTAAGATCTAAGGACTTGGTTTCTCCTGTTTTAGGGTCAACAACTCTTGTCGTTAATGGTTTGTCAGCTTGATATTTAGATTCCTGCGATTCTAATAACTGTTCTTCTGTTTCAAAAAATTCAATTGAATCAGCAAATGCAGTTATTGAAAAACTATATAC